>DATFYT010000298.1:0-14065 GCA_035314925.1 Mycobacterium sp.
TGGCCATCACCAAGGCCGGACCCACGCGCAAAGCCCCGCCCATGCGGGCACCCGCAAGCGAGGCAACGAACCAATTGTCGCGGGCATCCGGCACATGAGGCAACGAATACCGTCGCGGGCATATTGACATGAGGCAACAGGGGGATAGGCCTTGTGCCCGCCTCCGAGCGATTTCTCCACACCGACGAATTGAAATCGCTCAAACGCGGGCAAAAGGTGTGCCCCTGCCCTCAGAGACTGCTGTGGCAGGTGTGACGGGCCTACCCCTGGAACTGCAACGACCCTCGCATGGTTCGATAGCTAGAACCTGTTTCAGTTCGGCGGTGAAGGGGCTGGCGTGGAGCTTTCGTTCGAAGACCGGACCTACCTGGTCACCGGCGGTGGCAGTGGAATCGGCAAGGGGGTGGCCGCCGGCCTGGTAGCCGCCGGGGCCTCCGTCATGATCGTCGGGCGCAACCCCGATCGGCTCGCGGCGGCCGTCGAGGAGATAGAGGCGCTCAAGCCCAAGGGCTCCGTACGCTATGAGCCCACCGACGTCACCAACGAGGACGAGGTCACCCGCGCGGTGGACGCCGCGACCGCGTGGCACGGGAGGCTGCACGGCGCGGTGCACTGCGCGGGCGGCTCCCTGACAGTCGGGCCGATCACGCACACCGACTCGGAAGCGTGGCGGCGCACGGTCGATCTCAACGTGAACGGCACCATGTACGTGGTCAAGCACACCGCGCGCGAATTGGTGCGCGGCGGCGGCGGGTCGTTCGTCGGCATCTCGTCGATCGCCGCAAGCAACACTCACCGCTGGTTCGGGCCCTACGGCGTCACCAAATCGGCCATCGATCACCTGATGATGCTGGCGGCCGACGAACTCGGGGCTTCTTGGGTTCGGTTCAACAGCATCCGCCCGGGACTGATCCGCACCGATCTTGTTGACGCGAGCGTTATCCAGTCGCCGGAGATCAGTGGCGACTATGCCCTCTGCACGCCGCTGCCGCGGGTGGGCGAGGTCGAGGACGTGGCCAACCTGGCAATGTTCCTACTCAGCGACGCGGCGAGCTGGATCACCGGGCAGTGCATCAACGTCGACGGCGGCCACATCTTGCGCCGCGGCCCGGACTACTCCGCGATGATGGAGCCGATGTTCGGCGCCGACGCGCTACGAGGAGTGGTCTGACCCCTTAAAGGGCAAGCCTGCGTCGCGGCCGGCGACTGTGGCGATCGCCGACCAATCCAGGTGTCCGCCACCGTTGGCCAGCAGCGTGAGAAAGCGGTCGCGCAGCAGGCTGGCGATTGGCAGCGGCACCGCCAACTCATCCGCGGCGGCCAGCGCCAACCGGACGTCTTTGAGCCCCAGCGTCGCAGCGAACCCCGCCGGCTTGTATTCCTCACGTGCGATCAGCCCGCCGTAGGTCTGATAGGCCGGGGCGTTGAAGAGGGTCGACGTCAGAATGTCGACATATTGCTGCCGATCTAGCCCCGCTTTGCCGACCAGCGCGATGACCTCGCCCAGCGATTCGATGACCGATGCGATGAGAAAGTTGCCGGTGAGCTTCACCAGGTTGGCGGCGTGTTGCTGGTCCGACACCACGAAGGTCCGCTGCCCGATCGTGTCGAAAACCGGGGCCAGGGCCTGGAGCCGCTGTGGCTCGCCGCCGGCGATGACGAAAAGCTTTGCGGCAGCGGCTGCCTCGGGCCGACCGAACACCGGCGCGGCGACGTAGTGCTGCTCAGCGCCGCCGTGCGCGGCCGTCAGGCGTCTCGACAAATCCACGCTGATGGTGCTCGACGAGATGTGGGTGGCGCCGGGCGCCAACGATGCCAGGATTCCTTGCTCGCCGAACACGATTTCTTCGACGGCCGCGTCGTCGGCGAGCATCGTGATCACGACGTCGCCGTCGCAGACTTCGGCCACGCTGTGCGCCACCCTGGCGCCCTGGCGGGCCAGCGCCTCGGCTTTGGCGGCGGTGCGGTTGTAGACGGTGACCGTGTGACCCGCGTTGACGAGGTTGGCGGCCATGCCGTGGCCCATCCTGCCCAGGCCGATGAATCCGATGTGCATGGCTTCCACAATGCCGCGGTTTTCGCTGAGCCGGCGTAATCCAACCGATGGTCCGCTCAATGAGATGGAGATCTTGCGGTCGTCGGGCCGTTCGGAAGACTAGCCTCATAGCGAGAAGGCCGGAGGATGCGATGCCTGCAACTTGGGACACGATTGATCGGTATGTCGTCATCTCGACGGACACCCACGCGGGGGCCGATATCGGCGACTACAAGCAGTATTTGCCTGCGGCCCTGCACGACGAGTTCGACGCATGGGCCCAGACCTACATCAGCCCGTTCGACGACCTGATCATCGCTACCGCGAACCGGAACTGGGATAGTGAGCTCCGGATTGCCGACATGGACGCCGACGGGGTAGCGGCCGAGGTGCTGCTGCCCAACACCGTTCCGCCGTTCTTCCCGACCACCCCCAACATCACCATCAGCCTGCCCCGGACCCGCGACGATTTCGAGAAGCGTTGGGCGGGCGTGCAGGCCCATAATCGCTGGCAGATCGACTTCTGTTCACTGGCCCCCGCCCGCCGCCGCGGGTTGATTCAGATCTTCCCCAACGATGTCGAGCTGGCCATGGAAGAGATCCGCTGGGGCGCTGAGCAGAGCTGCTTCGGCGGCGTGCTCGTCCCGCCGGTCTCGCCGGGCGACCCCCACGTCGCACCGCTGTTCCACACCCGTTACGAACCGCTCTGGGCACTCTGCGCGGATCTGGACCTCACGGTGGTGCAGCATGCGGGCGCCGGCAGCCCCGAGATGCCGATGGACCAGCCGGCGTCCAACGCGGTGCTGATCACCGAGATGGCGATCTGGGCGCAACGCACGCTCGGGCATCTGATCCTTGCCGGGGTGTTCGAGCGCTACCCGACACTGCGGTTCGTGCCGACCGAGCAGGGCACGCTGTGGGTGCCCGGGCAACTGGGCATCCTCGATGCCATGGTGCCCACCATGAAGTCCAAGGCCGGCAACCGCACCTACGGGATGTTCGGCGGGTCGTCGGTCGACGAGCTGACCATGACACCAAGCGAATACGTGAAGCGGAACTGCTATCTGGCCAGTGAGCTGGCGCCCTTCGACTCGGGGATGATCGATTTCATGGGTCCGGAGCACATCATGTGGGGCAGCGACTACCCGCACGAGGAAGGCTTCACGCCGCACTCGAAGCTGGCCATCCGCTGGGCCCTGCACGATAGGTCCGAAGATGCCTGCCGAAAGATTCTGGGCGGCAACGCCGGCCGGTTATACCGGTTCGACCTCGACGCACTCGCGCCACTCGCCGCCAAGATCGGGCCCACGGTCGCGGAGGTGCACACGCCGCTCGAGGATACCGGCTATCGCGCGCCGGCCGCGTTCGGTTACCGGCCGTTCGAAGGCGGGCTGGCACTCAAGCGGCTGGCTCCCGCCCGCAGCTAGCCTCAGCGCCGGCTCTCCCGTGGGTGGAGAAACACACCTTCGGCCCGGACGGTGATGCCTTGGGCGTTGGAAATATGCCCGCTGGCAAAGGTTTTAACCCCTTCCACGCGGTCGACGTGTGCCTCTACCCGCAGCGGGCCCAGCGGCGTACCTCGCAGATAGCGGACGCTAAGGGCGCCGGTGACGGCGGGCCTTCCCGGCTTGTGGGAGGTTGCGCCTAGGAGGTGATCGAGCACCATCGCGCAAACCCCGCCATGCACGTGGCCGGGCGGGCCTTCGTAAGCTGCGCCCAGGGTGAAGTCGCTCCACACCAGGCCGTCAGCCCCGTGGTTGATGGCCAGGGGAGGGGCGACCGGATTGCGCAGACCGATCACGACGTTGCCCCATGCCATCGTTTGGCCATCGCCGGTCTGCCGCACACCAAAGGAATCTGGCATCAGCGTCGCACTCAATTCTCTAGTGGCGCAGTCAATCTTCTCCTTCGCTGCCGTGAGAGTTGCTGCGTCGACTTGGGTTCTGATCGTGGCGTCGATGAGGCGACGCACCGAATCGGCCAACGGCCCGGATGTCGACTTCAGCTTCGCCAGTTCATCGTCGGATATCACGGACACATGAAGCCACCGAACTCGCCGTTCATGCCGCCTCCATCTCAGCCCCGTCGACACACAGCGTCCATCGCGGCTTGTCCGCCCGGCAATGCTGTGTCCCAGCCAGTGGTCAGTTATCGAAAGGCCAGGCGCCCGGGTTGTTAGCCTGACCAAATGGAAGGCAGCAATCGGTCAGGCAAGCCGAATCTGGCGGCGACCAGCTGGGCGCTGCTCGGCATGCTGTCATACGAGCACGAGCTTTCGGGTTATGACATCCGCAAGTGGATCGACTGGAGCATGCGGTTCTTCTACGACAGCCCGGCCTACAGCCACATCTATTCCGAGCTCAAGAAGCTGGAGAAGCTGGGCTTGGTGACTTCGCGCGTCGAGAACACCGGCGGCACGCGCAATCGAAGGTTGTACAAGATCACCGATGAGGGGCTGGACGCGGTGACCCGGTGGGCGAACGAGGCGCCGGTCGACCCGCCGACGCTCAAGCATGGCCCACTGCTGCGGGTGACCCTCGGACATCTCACCAGACCGGAGAGGCTGAAGGAGCTGCTGCAGGAACACTTTGCGTATGCCGATGAGATGCACCGCAAGGCCGCGAAGGATGCGCGGTGGGCCAGCGCCGATCCGTCCTGGGCATACGCCCGCGTCGCGTTGCAGTGGGCGGAGCGTTATTACGCCAACGAGCGGGAGCTTGCCCTAAAGATGATCAAGGAGCTTGACGAGGCGGAAGCCGCATTCCCTCAGCCGGGAAAAGGTGGACCTACCAAGATCCCTTGGCCCACACCGGAATTCTGGTACGAAATCGAAAAGAAGGCCGACGCCGAGGAACCGGGCTGATCAGCGCGCTGCGGCGTCACGGGCGGCGATGTAGCCGTAAACCAGGCCTTGGGCGATGGTCGCGCCCGCACCGGGATACGTGGTCCCAAATGCGTTGGCCGCGGTATTCCCGATCGCGTACAAACCCTCGATGACGCTGCCGTCCTCGCGCAGCACCCGAGCGCAGTCGTCGGCCCGCAGCCCGCCGCACGTGCCCAGGTCGCTGAGCACCATCTTCACCGCATAGAACGGCCGCTCATCGAGGGCGCGGAGGTTGGGATTCGGGGAGATGGTGGGGTCACCGTAGTAGCGGTCGTAGACGCTGATACCTCGGTGGAAGTCCGCGTCATATCCGGCTCGCGACATCTCGTTGAACCGTGTCATGGTGGCCGTGAATCGTGGTCCAGGAACACCGATCTTGCCGGCAAGTTCAATGAGGTCATCCGACCGATGTGCGATCCCGGCTTCGTACCATGACTGTGGAATCGGCATGCGCGGAAACAATTCGCCGGCAAAAACGTAGCTGTTGCGGTACTTCTGATCGAAGACGATCCACATGGATTCCACAGGGTTGCCCGAGTGTTCGCGCTCCAGCAGACGCTGCCCGAATGACATGTAATCAGTTGCCTCGTTGATGAATCGGGCGCCGTTCTGGTCGACGATCAGCGAACCCGGCAAAGACCGTTCGGCCAGCATCACCGCCGGTGCTGCCCCCGGCAGTGGCGACACGGCCGGAAACCACCACGCCTGATCCATCAGATCGGTTGCGGCACCGAGGTCTTGAGCGGCGTGGATCGCGTCACCGGTGTTGGACGTGGCGCCCAGACTCATGTGCTCGCCAAGGGATTCGGACTGGAACTTCCACCGCATAGGCATGCTGTGATCGAAACCGCCGGCCGCTAAGACCACGCCGCGCCGCGCGGTTACCGTGACCTCGCGGCCGCCATGGCCCACGACTGCACCGGTGACCCGCCCGCCATCGGTGGTCAACCGCTGCAGCGCGGTGTCGGTCCAAATCGGGATACCTGCGCGCACAACACCAGCGAATAGTCCCGCGGCCAGTGCCTGCCCGCCCGCGACATAGCGTCGGCCGATCAGCATTCCGCCCACTCCTTGGCCGAGGCGCTTGGCGATGGTCGGTAAGCCCCTCCACGGAACCCGGGCCATCAGGTTCATCCAACGGTAGTCAGCGGTGGTGGTCGGCATGGGGATGTTGACCTCCATCACACCGGGTCGCAGACGGGTTCGGTAGTCACCGAGGATGGCGGAGTTCAGGGGCCGGCACTCGCACGTTCGGCCGGCGGCGGTCCCGCCCGGCTCCTCGGGGTGGTAGTCGGAATAGTCCTTGGCCCAAGCCAACCGAATCGGGGTGGTGCGCCGCAGCATCTCGACGGCCCCGGTCACGTTCCGCAGGTAGCCGGTGGACCGGTCGGCCGGCGCGCTGCCGGCCACCACAGAACGCAGGTAGGTTTCAGCCCGCTCGACGGTGTCGCCAGCGCGCCTCTCCTCGAGGATCGGGCTCGCCGGCAACCACAGCGCGCCGCCCGAGCGCGCAGTCGAGCCGCCGACATAGGACGACTTCTCCACGATCAACACCGTTAATCCGCATTCGTGTGCGGCCAACGCTGCTGCCATACCAGTGCCGGAGCCCACGACGAGGAGGTCGACCAACGTGTCATGCACCGGTATGCCGCCAGGGATCGTGGCTGGTTGAGCAGTCGTCACAAAGTTGACATTAGGTCCAGGAATAGGCGCCGTGACCGCTTTTTCCCTGCCAGCGGGACGGTCGCTGCCATAAGCGGGCCACCGGTTGTACAACGACGACATGACTTTGCAGTCGAACACTGACGAAATTCGGGAGATCGAAGCTGCGGCGGCCCCGACCCGATTCGCTCGCGGCTGGCACTGCTTGGGCCTGACCGAGGCATTCGGCGACGGCGAGCCGCATGCCGTCCACGCATTCGGGCAGAAGCTGGTGGTCTTCCGAAGCGGCGACGGCACGATCAACGCCCTCGACGGCCACTGCCGCCACATGGGCGGCGATCTGACCCAGGGCGCGGTGAAGGGCAATGAGATCGCGTGCCCATTCCACGATTGGCGCTGGGGCGGTGACGGCCGGTGCAAGCGCGTGCCCTATAGCAAGCGGGTGCCCAAGCTTGCCCGGACCGCAAAGTGGATCACCTCCGAGCAAGACGGAATGCTGTTCGTGTGGAACGATCCGGAAGGCCATCCACCGCCGCCAGAGGTGACGGTTCCGCGGATCGCGGGTGCGACTAGTGACGAGTGGACCGACTGGCATTGGTACACGACGATCGTCAGTACCAACTGTCGTGAGATTGTCGACAACGTCGTCGACATGGCGCACTTCTTCTACATCCATGGATCGTTGCCAACGCATTTCAAGAACATCTTCGAAGGGCATGTGGCAACCCAATACATGACCAGTGCGGGCCGTCCCGATCTCGGTGGCACCGAAGGCGCACGGATGCTCGGCACGACATCGGTCGCGTCCTACTACGGCCCCTCCTTCATGATCGACGACCTGACGTATCACTACGAGAACGCCGATCACAAAACCGTGCTGATCAACTGCCACTACCCGATCGACGCCAATTCCTTTGTCTTGCAGTACGGCATCATCGTGAAGAAGTCCGAGGCGCTGCCAGAGGAACTCGCAATGGAGACCGCGATCGCTCTCGGGGACTTCGTCAAGATGGGCTTCGAGCAGGATGTTGCGATCTGGAAGAACAAGGCGCGCATCGACAATCCGTTACTTTGCGAGGAGGACGGTCCCGTTTATCAGCTTCGACGTTGGTATGAGCAGTTTTACGTCAACGTCGTCGATGTGACGCCGGACATGGTGGATCGTTTCGAGCATGAACTCGATACCACCAGCCCACGCGAGGAGTGGATGAAGGCAGTCGAAGCGAACCTCACCGGGAGGTCGGTGGCGGAGGCGATCTGATGACCCTCCGGATCGACAACCGGCTGTCCGACTCCCCGATGGTGCCGGTGGCCTGTCGGCGCTGCGGCGCTCAGGTACTCGCTCGAAAGAGCAGCTGGAATCAGACCAGTGTGCAATGGAATGTCGAAGCGTTCGCTGCGTGCCTCGAGCGCCGCGACCCCCAGAATTTGGGGGCATACTCGGGACGGGGCGTGTTCCTGGCTTGTTCGGCGTTGACCGCCTCGATCGTCGACGCGGTCCGTGACGGTGGCCTGTCAGTGGTGGATGAAACGGCCTAGACAACAACGCATCAGACGAGTTGGAAGTCGCTGATCGGTGCCGCTTCTGGATAGCTTGACGGACCGCCGAGGTCATAAGCCGCGTTCAGGGTGCGGATGAACTCCGGGTCGTGCAGCGGGTCATCCGGCATCGCGAGTTTGGTGCCCTGCGCGTTGACGTCCGTGACCATGGTGTCGATCGCTTGCTCGATGGTCAGATCATCGGTGCCGTCCATGTTTTTCTTTAGCTCGTCGAGGTCGGAGAACACCTCGGCCGACCAGTGCACCAGGAACCGAAGTTGGTCGGTGTGGTGGCGCGCAATCAGCTCGTCGCCGTTTTTCAGCAGCCAGTGGTCGCGGTCGTCGGGGTCACCGGTGAACACGGTGTCGAATGCCAAGCCAGCCGGAATCTGTTGGTCCAGTGGCCCGTTCGCCTCGCCGCGGTGCACCATCATCTCGTTCTGCACGATGACGCCGCGGTTGTTGATCGGCGGTAGGACGCGGTTGGGCACCTTGAGTGGCCCGTCGGGCCAATAGGTGAATCCGCTGCCGCTGTCGAGCGAAAACCAGGTGATCACCTGTGCCATCTTGATCAGGTAGTCCCGGAAAAGGCCGGACTTGCCCATCACGCTGGTCAGCCATGTCGGGGCATTCTCGTGCCGCACACCGCGGAAGCTGGGCGAATCCAGGTGCCCCGGATCACGATTCGCGCACGGTCCGTTGATGTTAAACAGCATCAGCTGCGGCTTGGCGTACTCGGCGTTCCAGTAGCTTTTGGCCATCTCGAGGAACCGCTCGTTGTAGAAGCAGTCGTGCAGTTGCGGGTAGAGCACCGCGCCGTAATTGGCGAGGTAGCCGCGGAAGGTCGGAGTGAGGAACAGGTCCAGCGACGGGGTAAACCCTTCGGGGAAGACGCCGCTCATGGTCGCGATCAGTTCGTCGGCCGACGCGAAGTGTTGCGCGATAATCAGCTTCCACGGGCCTTCGGTGCGAACGACATCGAGCAGACGCCCGCGCTGCTCGTCGGTGTAGACGTTGTCGATCTCGCGAGGCGGTGCCGCCGGCCGCAATACGTCGGAAAGCTCCATCCGCCGGTCGTCGGTGAGCATCAGCTGTCTCCTTCTGCCAATTCCGCGTTGGTGTGATTGTGCGCAGCGTCACTGCCTCGCGGCTGTGCGATGTCCGGTGGTTGGGAGGCCAATCCGGAGCGGGTTGGCGAACTTCGCCCGCAGCAATGCCCCGGTCTCGGCGATCGCCAGCCGACCGCGCACGGTCGCGTCAGAACGCATGAGAAAGCCGTGGTACATCCCGGGATAGCGGGTAATGGTGGTTTGAACGCCCGTATCCCGCAGCCGGGCCGCGTATCGCTCGCCCCAATCTTGGATCGGGTCGCAGCCCGCAGTCACCACGATCGCCGGCGGCAGGCCGGACAAGTCGGCGGCGTAGGCGGGGACGAGGTATGGGTCGAGAGGTTGACCCGCGTCGCCGTCGGCGAGGCTGTGCAGGTAATCGATGTCGTCCCGGCTGAGCATCGGCGCATCGGCCAACGCGGTGATCGACGGAGCCGTCATGTCGCGATCAAGGCCTGGGTACAGCAGCACCTGCGT
The DNA here is from genome assembly GCA_035314925.1 of Mycobacterium sp. Classification (GTDB taxonomy): domain Bacteria; phylum Actinomycetota; class Actinomycetes; order Mycobacteriales; family Mycobacteriaceae; genus Mycobacterium. The sequence goes on from DATFYT010000298.1 coordinate 9,707, forward strand.
GCATATGGCCGGCCCGCCACGGTCGCGCGCGGCCAGCGCAACTGCGGCCGCCAGCGAACCGCCTGCGCTGTCGCCGACCACCGCGATCCGATCGGCGTCGAGCCCGAGGCCATCAGCGTTGCGGCACGTCCACTCGGTCGCAGCGAAGGCGTCATCGAATTGCGCCGGCGGCGGAGCCTCGGGGGCCAACCGGTAGTCGACGGCCACGACGGTCGCTCCAGATGCTGCCGCGAGCTCACGCGCCAGCGGCTCGAAGGAGTGATTGGAGCCCATGACGAGTCCGCCGCCGTGGAAGTACACCAGCGCAGGATGCGCGGAATCGCTTGTGGGTCGATAAATCCGGACCGCAAGGGGTCCGTCCGGGCCGGGGATGGCGGCGTCGATGACGCTGGCCATCTCGGGCATCTGTTCCGGCAGCGGCGCCGACTCGATCGCCGCGCGCACCGCCGCCAACCCCCGTTGGCGCATCGGCGGGACGTCGCCGAACGAGTCGACCCGGGCGGCGGCATCGGGATCCAATGCGGGTGTTGTCATTTCAGTGCCGGAAGGCTCTGTGTAGCAAGGATGTTGGCTCGTTCAGTCATGGCCGCACCGACGGACTGTTGGGTCAGCAGGTAGAACTTGCCTTCGGCGGCCTGCTCGAACACGGTCTCGGCGGCAGCCAGCGGATCCATGGCCTGGGCCTTGATGTCGAGCATGGCGGCGCGCTGCGCCTCAGCGGCGGCGACATCGCCAGAGTTGGAGTCGACTCCGCCCGCCGACTCGAAGATGTCGGATACCACCGCACCCGGCAGCACGGCCTGTACGTGAATATGGTCGGCATGCCCGGCCGATTGAATGTCCAGATGCAGGCATTCGGTCAACGCGAGCACTGCGTGCTTGCTCATGATGTAGGGCGCCTGCAACGGAATGGCCACCACTCCGCCGACCGACGACAGGTTCCACACCCAGGCTTGCTCGTCGGTCGCCATCATCTTCGGCAAGAACGCTCGCACGCCGTAGAAGACGCCGCTGACGTTGATGTCCACCACACGCCGCCAGTTGGCTATCGGGGTGTCCCACAGGTAGCCGAACTGCTCGACTCCGGCGTTGTTGACCAACAGCCGCACCGGACCGACATCCCGGTAGGTCTTGTCGGCGAGCCCTTGGACGGCGTCCGGCTCGCGCACGTCGCATACGACGTCGAGCACCGCGCCTCCTGCCGCGGACAGTTCGTCGCGTAGCGCGGCAATGGCGCCGGTGTCGGCGTCGGCCAGCACGACGGTCATCCCCAACCGGCTGGCGTATCGCGCTAGTCCCGCACCGATGCCGGCACCGGCCCCCGTGATGACGGCGACGCCGCCAGAGAAGGTTTCCCGCGCACTCACGAGCCAGCGGCGTTGTCGGCGGTGAGCTCGGACAGCAGGACCGAGTTCTGGGTGTCCAGAACGACTTCCATGTCCGTGAAGACGAGGCCGTTGGCTGCACGCCGGATGCCGACGTTGACCACACCGCTCGATACCGCGAACGGCACGAAGTTAGCGATTTGGTTGACGAAAATGTAGAAACGCGCGCGGGTGATGTCACCGTCGGTGCCCGTGCGGTGCACATTTGTGGCGTGGTGGCGCAACGGGTATGGGCTCTGCTTGCGATGCTCAGAGAGCCACTCCATGACCGCGTCGCGTCCATGCAGTTCGGGTGACATCAGTTCCTCGAAGGGACTGGCACCCGAATCGCTTCGAGTCAGGTATTGCAGGTCCTCGGCGTAGCGCGCCGCCAACTTGTCGAAGTGTGCCTCGTCGTAGTGGTACCAGAAGCCGGCGATGAACTCTTGCAGTTCCTGGAGCGTGATGTCGTTGCTCATGCCAGCGAGTCAACCCTGGTGTGGTCCAGCTAACTCCGAGGATGCCCGGTCAGTGGAACACTGTCTGGCGTCGGTCGGAGTGCACCCTTTTGCATGTGCCGACATGCTTCCCGCTGAGTAGACAGACCACTGCCCAACTTGCCTGCCCGCCTCGATACTCGAGGCCATGACCGCCGCCACGGAATCGACATCGCCCACTGGCCCTGCCGCTCCTGACCCCGACGAACTGCGGGACAACCTGCGTCAGGCTGACCCGGGCGTCCTGGTGGCGGTGCTGGCTCAGCGCACCGGTGACCCGTCGGTGATCGACAGCTACGGGCCCAAGATCTCGCACATTCCCGACCCGCCCGAGCGGGCCGGTGTCACCGACCCCGATACGGCCGAGGCGCTGGTGAACGCCATCATCGACGCGCTGGGCGGGCCTCGGCGCGCCGACGCGGTGCCCGCTGACGACCGTGTCCTCTTCGCTCGATTGCTGCCCTTGGCGCTGGGCACCGAGGTGGACGATGAGCAGGTGGATCTGCTGCTCGAGCAGGGTGGCTTTCAGCAGTCGCAGCCGACGTTGCCGCGCACCGTGCCGATCCCCGACACCGTGAAAATCGCCATCATCGGTGCCGGTATCGCCGGGATCAGCGTCGCGCTGGCAGCCGCCGAGGAGGGTGTCTGCTATGAGATCTTCGACCGCAACGCGGAGGTCGGCGGCACTTGGCTGACATCCACCTACCCGGGCATCGGCGTCGACACGCCGTCGGCGTACTACTCGCTGTCGTGTGAGGTGAACCCGGACTGGAGCAGCTACTATCCGCAGGGCGCGGAGTATCAGGACTATCTGGTGGCGCTGGCCGACAAGCACAGGCTGCGCGAGCACACCCGGTTCCGCACCGAAGTCGAGGCGCTGCGGTGGGACGACGAGCGCAAACAGTGGCAGATCCACTGGGCAACCGCCGACGGCCAGCGCGACATCAGCTACGCCAGCGTCGTGGTCACTGCGACCGGCTACCTCAACCGCCCGCGCTGGCCCGATGCCAAAGGCCGGGAAACGTTCGCGGGCAACAGCATTCACTCGGCGTTGTGGGATCCGTCGCTGGACCTCGTCGGTAAGAAGGTGGCGATCATCGGGGCTGGCTGCACCGCCGTGCAAATCGTCGACGCGTGCGTCGACCAGGTGGAGCACCTGACGGTGTTCCAGCGTCAGCCGCACTGGGTGGCGCCCCGTAAACGGCTGACCGACGACGTGCCGGCGCATCGGCGCTACCTGGGGCGGCACCTGCCGTACTACGCGAATTGGAATCGGCTGAAGTCGTATTGGGGCACGGCGGACAACAACTACCCGGTCATCCTGCAGGACCCGGAGTGGGCCAGGGACCACCTGTCGATCTCTGCGGCCAACGATGTGCTGCTGCAGATGTGTCTGCGTTACATCGAGGAGACGTTCGGCAAGGACACCGAGCTGGCCAAGAAGGTCACACCGGACTTCGCGCCGTACGGCAAGCGGATCATCCGTGATCCGGGCGGGTACTACGCGGCGTTGACGCGCGACCACGTCGACGTGGAGGCCAGCGAACCGGCGGAGGTCAACGCGAAAGGCATTGTCACCCAAGATGGTCGGCAGATCGACCTCGATGTCATCGTATATGCCACCGGCTACTACCTCGACTTCCTGTCCACAGTCGACATCCGCGGCCGCGGCGGTAAGGAGCTGGCCGACGAGTGGGGTGACAGCCCGCGTGCCTACCGCGGCGGAACGGTGCCCGGGTTCCCCAACCTGTTCACCATGTCGGCGCCGAACTACAGCCCGGGACATGGTGCGGGCGCGAACTTCTCGATGGAGGTGCTTGCGCACTACGTCATGGAGTGCGTGCAGCTGATGGCCCTGCGTGGTGCCACCACCATGGAGGTCACCCAGCGTGCCTACGAGGACTACGTTGCCGCGATAGACGAGGCGATGAGCCGTACGGTGTGGTGCCACACGCCGAATGCGCACACCTATTACCGGTCGGGTTCGGGCCGGGTGGTGGTGGCCACACCGTATCGGCTGGTCGACGTTTGGCAGCAGCACCGGGCGCCGATCGAAGAGGATTTCACGCTGCGATGAACCGAAAGCTCACCGGCAAAACAGCTTTGGTCACCGGCAGCAGTCGGGGCATCGGACGTGCCATCGCCCAGCGGCTGGCCTCCGAGGGCGCGACAGTCGCGGTGACCGCACGCGCGCACACAGCGTCACGATCAACCCGAGCCGGGAGTGCCGTGGCGCTGCCCGGCACCATCGACGAGACCATCGCGCTGATCGAGGAGGCCGGCGGATCGGCGTTTGGACTCACCGCCGACCTCGAGGACGCCGGGGCGCGCTGCGGTTTGGTGGACGCGGTGCTGGACCGTGCGGGCCGCATCGACATCCTGGTCAACAATGCCGGTTTCGCTGACTACGCGTTGGTCGAGGACATGTCGCTGGAAACCTTCGACCGGACCGTCGAGCACTATCTGCGGACGCCGTTCGTCCTGACCAAGGCCGCAAC
>DATFYT010000299.1:0-14286 GCA_035314925.1 Mycobacterium sp.
ACTGACAGCGTCGTCCCGAACTCGTCGCGCACCGCGTCCGAGATCTCCAACGCGGCTCTCAATGCCCGATCAGCGTGGTCGACATAGCGCCGCGGCGCTCCGAAAACCGCCAAAAGTCCGTCGCCTGCGTACTTGTCGACGTGTCCGCCGTGCCCGTGAACCAGCGGAACAATCCGTTCAAAGAGCCGGTTGAGAGCCGCCACGACCTCGATCGGACGGAGCCGTTCTGCGAAACTAGTGAAGCTGCGGACGTCGACGAACACTAACGTGACCTCCACTTCCTCACCCTGCAGAGCGGCGCCCTGCAGGATGTGCTCGGCAACATCGCGGTCAACGTAGATCCCAAACACCTCTCGAATGCGTTCACGCTCAGCCAAACCCGCCGTCATCGCGTTGAAACCGACTTGTAAGCGCCCGATCTCGCTAGCGTCGTCGACGACGACGCGCGCCGCGAAGTCGCCCGCCCGGACCCGGGCAAGCGCGCGGCGCAGTTCCCCGACTCGCTCGGCGACAGACCGCGTAGCGACAACAAGCGTGAACAAACCGACCACGAGCGCTACCACGACGAGACCCAGGATCGCGGCCAACGTTCGATGCGGCTCGAATCCGACGTCCACCAGGTAACCGACCGCCAGCATCGCGACGCCGAGGAGCGGCACCCCCGTCGCCAGCGTCCACGCCATCGCCAGTCTGAGCTGAATACTCGGCCCGGAGCGGTGACCGGCCGGCCCACCGTCTAGCGCGCGCGCCGACACCGGCCGCATGATCCGCTCGGCGATCAGATACCAAACCGCGGTCGTGGTGATGCCGCCCAAGATCACTGCACTGAAGATGTATGCCGCAGCCGAAACCGATTCGGTCGCTCCCAACATCGCGAAGAAAACAGCACCGATACCCCATGTCAGGGCTGAAACGCGAACGGCTTCACCCGGTGCACCGAGGATCATCCGTCGTTCCCAGTCCGTCGGCTTTCGGCGTTGCCGAAGCCAGACGGTGCTCAGCGCGTAACGGTTTCGACGGATGCGCATCAGCACTGGCACGACAACGAACGCGAACACAGCCAGCGCCGTCCCACTCCGCAAAAGGAGCCGATCCGTTGCGGCCGGACTCAGCAGAATAGGCGCAGCGAAGGACATGAAGACGAAAACCAGTGCGCCTCCGGAGACGCTGACCAACACGGCGCCCCAAATCCAGCGCCTGAAGGTCGCATACCGCAGAGGGTCAACCGGTGGCTCGACAGAAACGCGCCTGTCCGCCGAGTCCAATCGGGGCGGCGTCGTACCGGCGGACGCTAAGGACATGCCCGTGAGCTTGGCCGGCGGTCACGACACCGGCTAGCGTAGTCGGCTACTCGACTAAAACAGGGCAGGCCTTTTATGGCTATGACCTGCTGTTTTTCTGTGGAGCTGCCGGGAATCGAACCTGACGATCTACCAGGGCTTTTGCCGTCTGAGCTGCCGGTTCGTTCCGTCTCGTTCCGATTCGGTCCGCTTCGTTACCTGCGGTTCGTTTTCGCGCCTTGACGCCGTCAAGAGCAGCCACCAACCGAATGTGCTCACCCCATAGCTGCCCACCGTTTCCCACGCCTCATCGTGAGGTCCCCGGATGACTCTTATTCCCTTGCGAGTTCGGAGCCGACGATCGCGGCGATGTCGTTGCCGTCAGCCGTTGGGTGAAGTGTGAAGGTGACGCTGTTGATATCGCCCGTGAACGGGAAGGGCGCGGGATAGTCGTCGACGACAGGTGACAGGGTGTCACGTCCGATGTCGAGGCCGATCCACCCCACGATCAGCATGATCTTGGGGACCTCGACAGATGCGAGGTTGTGGCCGTCGGCGCCGATCGTGAGGGTTCCGCTCGGCGCGGTGGCATCGAAGTGGGCGGTGAGGGTGTGGCGCCCCGGTGGAAGCGACAACGGTGCGTGTGCCCGGTGGTGGTCGCCGAGCGCGTTGTAGTCGAAGTGCAGTTCGCCGTCGGCGGCAAGGAAGAAGGAGTGGCCGGTGTTGTGGCTGCCGCGGGCGTAGATCACGCCTTGGGCCCCGCCGGGCGGGATGGTGACGTCGGCGGTGATGTCCCAGCTGCTCAGCCCCAGGCGGGGTGCTGCGTCCATTGGTAGATGCGACATGGGTGGGTAGTACACGTAGTCGTCACGGGCATGGGGTGTCCCGGGGCGCGAGGGCAGCAAGAACAGTTCGATCAGGCGGTCATCGAGGGGAAGGACACCGTGTTCGCCGGCCTCGACCCACCATGCGTCGATCATCTCGCGCAGTCTTTCGGGGTTCTCGGCGGCGAGGTCGTGACACTCGGAGAAGTCTTCGTCGACGTGAAAGAGGCCCCATTCGTCGTCGTCGAAGGGCTGACCAGCCTGGTGGTAGGTCGTGATCTTCCATCCGTCGTCCCATAGCCCGCGGTGGCCAAACTGCTCGAAGTACTGCCGCGACCGCGGCGCTGGGACTGCGCCATCGGCGAAGGTCGACGCGATCGATCTGCCGTGTAGCGGCATCTGCGGGATCCCGTGGTACTGCTCGGGAGTCGGTGCTCCGGTCAGCTCAAGGATCGTCGGCGCCAAGTCGATCACGTGGCAGAACTGAGTCCGGATCGCACCCGTGTCGTCGATGCCGCCCGGCCAGTGCACGACCAGCGGGTCGCGTACGCCGCCGCCGTAGGTGTTCTGCTTGTACCACCGCAGTGGTGTGTTCCCTGCTTGTGCCCAGCCCCACGGGTAGTTGCAGCTGGAGTGCGGGCCGCCGATGTCGTCGAGCCGGGTGGCGACAATGTCGTCGATGTTCTCGGGGGACCCGACGAAGAAGCTGATGTCGTTGAGGACCCCCAGCGGGCCGCCCTCCTGGGATGCGCCGTTGTCAGAAAGCACCATCAGCACCGTGTTGTCCAGGAGGTTGCGTCGCGCCAGGAAGTCGACGAGGCGGCCGATCTGGGCGTCGGTGTGCTCGAGTTGGGCGGCGAACGCTTCTTGCAGGCGCGCCGAGAACGCCCGCTGATTCGGCGAGAGATCCGCCCAGGCCGGCACGCCGGGGTTCGGGGGCGCCAGGGTGGTGCCCGCCGGAATGATGCCGAGCTCCAGTTGGCGGGCGAACCACCGCCGCCGGGTGACGTCGTAGCCGTCGTCGAAGCGGCCTTTCCAGCGTTGCAGGTACTCGTTGGGCGCCTGATGCGGAGCGTGGGTGGCGCCGAACGCCAGCTGCAGGAAGAACGGCCGGTCCGGTCGGACTGACGTCAGGTCGCCGATCCATCGGGTCGCCTGATCGACGAGGTCTTCGGACACGTGATAGCCGTCCTCGGGTCGACCGGGCGGATCGATGGGGCCGTTGTCGCTGAACAGCTCGGGGTAGAACTGGTCGGCCGCTCCCTGAAGGAACCCGTAGAAGCGGTCGAAACCCTTCTGCAGCGGCCAATTCGTGTGCGGGCCGGCGGCCGTGCCCTCCGCCAGCGGCGCCAGGTGCCATTTGCCGGCGGCATACGTCGCATAACCGTGCGCCTGCAGAAGCTGCGCCACGGTGGCGGCCTGTGGGCTGATCGCGCCCCGCATGTGCGGGAAACCGGTGTCGAAATTCGATACTGAACGCATCCCGATCGCGTGGGCGTTGCGGCCGGTGAGCAATGCGGCCCGGGATGGCGAACACAGGGCAGTGGTGTGAAAGCCGGTGTAGCGCAGGCCGTCGGCGGCCAGTCGATCGATCACCGGTGTGGCCAGTTCCGAGCCGTAACATCCCAAATGCGCGAACCCGGTGTCGTCCAGGACGATGACCACCACGTTCGGGCCGCCGAGACCAGCGGGCGGATCGGGCCACCACGGCTGCGACTCGCGGTACGTCCGGCCGATCCGGCCACCGAAATCGGGTTCACTGTGCGCAGTCATGAGGGTCCTCCGTCGATGTGGGAAACCGTGTCGCGTGGCCGAAGCCGTGACGAAAACGCATGTGTTAGTCAGTTGACTACTTTGATCATGCGGCTAGCGTAGTCATATGACTAATGGGCGCGCAACAGGCAACCGAGACGACGGAAGCACGCCGGTAGGACGTGACGAGGTCATCGCTGCGGTGGTGACCCACGCGGCTGACCTGTTCGCCGAACGCGGACCCGCCGCCACCTCGATCCGTGACATCGCCGTCCGCTCAGGGGTTAACCACGGACTGGTGTTCCGGTATCTGGGCACCAAGGATCAGCTCGTTGGCGCGGTTCTGGATCACCTAGCCGACGAAATGGCGCTGTTGCTGCAGACCGGCGCCTCCCCGGACGTGATCGAGGCCAAAACAGAGCGGCACTGGAAAGTGATGGCCCGGGCGATCCTTGACGGCTTTCCCGTCGGGCAGCTCCAGCAACGGTTTCCCGGCGCAGCGAAGCTGGTCAAGCACGCCGAACACAGCCACCGCAACGAGCTGGCCGGCCGTCTGGCTGCCGCCAACACGATGGCCCTGGAACTGGGCTGGCGACTATTCGAGCCCTTCCTGCGCTCAGCAACCGGCACCGAGAACGTGTCGGCGGCGGACCTACGACATGCCATCAACTCTGGAACCGCGAGAATGATGGAACCGTAACCATTGGTCACAAATCGCCGGCGTCAACCGATTGCGCTCCTGCCGCTGTACGACCTTTCTGGCCGGGGCGACGTCCTGGACTTTGCGGCAGGATAACGAAATATGTAGATGAGAAAAGAAAACTGGCCAGAGCTTACGGCCCTGACCAGCATCTTCTCTGTGGAGCTGCCGCGAATCGAACCAGGCGCATAAAACGGGTTGAGCTGCGGAAACACTGGGTTTGACTACGCGAAACGACGCGAAAGTACGCAAGACGACCTGCGGATACGCCGAAGGTGTTGATGCCATCAACCCACCCCAGGGCAGCGGACCCAAGTAATGGGAACGGCCAGGTCGCCTTTCCCGGCGACTCCGTGTATGACGTATCGAGATCACCAGGTGGCCGACCCGATGCAAGCCGATTCAGATCGCATCGATGCTCTCGACACGCAAATCCATGGCTTTGCGATACGTAGTCGGCGGTGAAGATCTGCCCGAGAGCGTCCCGGTCGACCGCCTTGCGGTTCCAACCTAACTTGGATCGCCGAGGTATGCGTCGGCCCAGGCACCAATGATTCGACCTGCCCGATGAGCTTGGCCGCGGGCGGTAAGCAGGTGATCGGAGCCCTCGAGCGAGACGAAGCTGCGCGGGTGGCGGGCCAACCGGAAGATCTCGCTAGCGTTCTCGATGCCGACCGTGGCGTCGGTTGGCGAGTGGAGGATTAGCAGCGGCAGTTGCAGGCCCTCGATCTTGTCATGCAGGTGAGCCGCGCGGACATCCTCGACGAATGCCCGCTTCAAGGTCAGCGTGCGCCCACCAACCATCCACTCGGCAGCACCCTCAGACAACACGCAGTCGACGACTGCGTCGTAATGCTTCTCGACGTGGCTGGGGTCAACCGGCGCCGCCACCGTGACGACCGACCGCACGCCTGGCGACTGCCGTGCCGCGGCGAGCACGGCCGCCCCGCCCCACGAGTGCCCGACCAGGATGTCGGCCGGGGTCGCGCGGTTGGCCATGAAGTCACATGCCTTCACGATGTCGTCGACCTTGACCGTGAACGACCCGTCACCCCAGTCGCCCTCCGATCCACCGAGGCCCAGCGCGTCGAAGCGCAGCATGCCGATACCGTCCGCGGCGAGCTGCTTGCAGATCCGAGCCGCGGCCGGGCAGTCCTTGCCGAGCGTGAAACCGTGCGCAAACACACCCCAGCCGCGCACCACCCTTTCCGGCACGTCGATGATCCCCGCCAGATTCGGGCCCGTGGAGCTTCGGAACGTGACGCGTTCGCCCATGGTGGAGATTTACCATGCCCCGGACGGTGTGCGTAAGGTGCCGAACTCGCGATCGTGACCCAACTGCTCAAAGCCGCGATAGAGCACATAACCATCACGGAGCACCGAACCGACTTCCACCTATCGGCGCCGTAGAATGTTGCCCACGACGAAGGGCCGACCCATGAGCAACCTTGAAGCGGCGCCGGCCGAAGTCGAGTGCAGTGCCAACCGGGTTGCGGGTATCGAGGTGCTGCATCCCCGGGAGGTTCCGCTCGGCGGCCCGAGGGCGATGCGGGTACGACGCACGCTTCCGCAGCGACAACGCTCGCTGATCGGCGCATGGTGTTTTATCGACCACTACGGCCCGGCGTCGGCGAGCATGGACGTCCCACCTCATCCGCACACCGGACTACAAACGGTGAGTTGGTTGTTCAGCGGGGACGTGGAGCACCGCGATAGCGCTGGTGTGCACGCGCTGATCCGGCCCGGCGAGCTGAATCTGATGACCGCGGGTGGCGGTATCTGTCATTCCGAAGTGTCGGTCGAGTCGCGACCAGGCGCTGTTTTGCACGGTGTGCAGTTGTGGGTCGCATTGCCTGACTCCTCGCGCGACACTGCGCGCAACTTCGCTCACTACGCGCCTGTTCCGATTTCGCTGCCGGGTGCTACGGCACGGGTGTTTCTCGGAGAGCTCGCGGGCAGCCGTTCGCCGGTGCATACCTTCTCTCCGCTACTCGGCGCCCAGATTGACCTCGACTCGAACGCTCGGCTGGATCTCGACATCGACCCAGAATTCGAGCACGGCGTGCTGTGCGATTTGGGGGCCATCGAGATCGGAGGGATGTCCCTTGCGGTCGCCGACCTCGGGTACCAAGGCCCTGGCAGCTCGTCACTGCACCTGCGCAATATCGGTGGTGGGCCGGCGCGTGTGCTACTGCTGGGCGGGACTCCCTTCACCGAAGAGCTAGTGATGTGGTGGAACTTCGTCGGGCGCAGCCACGACGAGATTGCCGGCTATCGCCAATCGTGGGAAGACGGCGACGAACGCTTCGGCGCCGTCCAGGGCTATCGAGGTGCGGTCGTCCGACTGCCTGCCCCGCCGCTGCCCACCGCCCGGCTGCGGCCCCGCTGACACTCGTGACGAAAGGAACACCGATGATTGCCGATCCACCGCTCCAAACGAACTCCCGTCGCTGACGCGCGGTCCGGCGCGTCAATGCACATCAGGTCGGCAAAATCGATGAAGTCCGAAACGTGAACAGCTTTTCTCCGGTTCTGACGCAGTCAGGCACGATGGACAATGCGCTGGAAACCAGCGGTCAACGCATTCACCATTGCTTTCGCCAAACACTGGCCCAACGTCGTAAGTTGTTGCCGCTCTGACGGATTGGCATAATTTCACCAAAGGAGGCGGGTATCCGATACGCGCACGGTCCTAGTAGGTGACGTTGAAACATCGCCATTTTGACGACGTTGGCCTCGTGGACCGCGACGTCCGAGCGGTCGACTCCTCGGTTGAGGCCGCACGGCCAAACAGGCCAGCGCGCTCGGCGTGAACACGGCCCCGCGGCGGTGAAGGTGCGCTTCGTCTACGCCGTGAACGGGTATGGGCCGAACCTGCCCCAGGCGAGGAAGGCGGCCAGCGCCAAGAGCACGACGTTGACCGCGATATTCATCGTCTCGTGCCGGCGAGCGTGAACGATTGCCGCGCCCCCCATGACGAGAACCAAGCCAATCGCTGCCAGCGGGACCAGGATTGGTGCAATGTGCGTGACGGCTGGCAAGATCAGCCCCGCCGCGCCGAGCACCTCGACAAACCCGATCAGTCGGATGCTGTTCGGGTCGAAATCCTGCGCCCAGCCTTGGCCGGCCTTGACGAGTTTGTCTTTGGGCACAGACAGTTTCATCAATCCGCTTCCGGTGAAGCTGGCTGTTAAGACAATCGCGACAACCCATAGCGCCATATTCATGAGGTCCTCCTTCGGTGACGGGACTACGGCTAACTTGAAACTTCAAGTCTAATTATGCCCATACTTGAAATTTCAAGTCAAGAGCTAAACGCTGTGACCGCCATGGGTCACCGTCGTGTGGGGAGCCTCCGCAAAAACCCGTTGACGCCCTAAGGCGACCACTGCTACTTTTCCCCAGGCCGTGCGAGAGAACGAGGAGGTGGTACCCGTGAACGCAGTATCGACATGGGTGCTCCCCTCTGGGGTCACGGTCGGGCGATAGGTCGTCCGGGAGCGCCGTTCAAGAGCACTCCCGAAAGGCACGACCATGCGATTCACTTCTGAACAACGCCTCGACGACGGCGTCCTCGAACGCGAATTCACTCTCGGCGAGATCCCCGGCGTCCTGTGGACGCCTGGATCCGCACCGGCCCCACTGATCCTGAGCGGCCACAACGGCGGCTTGCACAAGCGGCACCCCCGGCTGGTGGCCCGAGCCCGGCACTACGCGGCGGAGTACGGCTTCGCGGTGGCGGCCATCGACGCCCCGGGCACGGTGACCGGCCCCGTTCCGCCGTCGATGAGCAGGCCCGCGCCGACCTCCGCCGAGCGATGGAGGCCGGCGAGCCGGTCGACGAGATCGTCGACGCCTTCATCGTCCCGCTGGTCGAAAGGGCGGTCCCGGAATGGCGGACCACCCTGGACGCCCTCTTTTCGCTGCCCGAGATCGGCGGCCCGGTCGGGTACGAGGGGATGACCGCCATCGGCATTCGGCTGGCGTTGGTCGAGCCGCGCATCTCGGCCACCGTTTTCTTCGCCGGGGGTTTCGTGCCCGACACCCTGCGCGAGGCGGCCCGGCAGGTCACCATGCCGCTGCAGTTCCTGCTGCAGTGGGACGACGAAGGGATGGAACGGCAGCCGACCCTGGACCTGTTCGACGCCTTCGGCGCCAGGGAGAAGACTCTGCACGCCAATCTGGGCGGGCACGGCGGTGTCCCGTGGTTCGAGGTGGACGACGCGGCTCGGTTCTTCACCCGCCACCTGAAGTGAGGCCGGACCGTCAGGCCAGCAATAGCCGGTAGGCGGCGCTCGGCCACCAGCGCCTCCATCAGCTGGGCGCACGCCGTGATCTGGGCTGTACCACTGTTCCCCGACGCCGGAGTAGCTCCTTTGGTCGATTCGTCGCTGGCTACCGCAGCGGGGAGGCCGTGCTTGATGTCATGAAAGTGTCGGTGTAGTCGAGGATGTTGGAGTTATCCCAGCCGACAAGGTCTGCTTGAAGTCGTTGCTCTTCACGTACTCGGCCAGTACGGCGGCCGGGTCGTCCTGTTCGGCGAAGGAGAAGAGGACGTAGAGCGTGAGCTCGACGGGGTCGGGGGCAGTCCAAATGCCGTGGATCGCCATGCCAAATTTTGCGAAGCTCACGAAGTGTCGCGGGTAGACCACCTTGCGGAAGAGGTCCAGACTTTCCCGATCTTTGAGGGTGTATTTGCGGAGTTGGTACATGACATCTCCCAGTCGGTGTGTGAACGGTTGCCGGGTAGGTGGGGGTTGGACCGGGCCGCCCACTATGGCTAGACTTGAAACTTCAAGTTCAATCAATACTATACTTGAGATTTCAAGCCAAGGAGTGCCGCAGTGGCCAAGACCGCCGACACCCGCTGGCTCAGCGACAGGGAGCTGGCCGCATGGATCCCGTTCAGCGGCATGCTGATAGGCCTGCTGAGCGCCCTCGACACGCAACTGCGCGACGCGAAGCTGTCGCTATTCGGCTACCTGGTGCTCGCCGCGCTGTCCGAGGCGCCCGACCGGACCCTGGCGATGAGCGATCTGGCGGTGCGTGCCGGCGGATCCCTGTCGCGGCTATCGCACGCCGTCTCCGCCCTGGAGCGCCAGGGCTGGGTCAGCCGCCACCCGGCGCCCGCCAATGGCCGCATCACGCTGGCGACACTCACCAAGGCCGGCTACACGAAACTCGTAGCGAGCGCGCCTGCTCACGTCGAAACCGTCCGCCGATTGATCATCGACCCGCTGACGAAGCAGCAGCTAAACGAACTCGGGCGCGTATCGGAAACTGTCCTCGCCGAACTCAACGCGATCAGTGTGCGCCCGCCGCAGCAAGACCGGACACCAAAGAAGACGCCGTAGCTTCGGCCTCTATTACCCACTGCTCCAATGTATTTCGAACTCTGCCTGCGGTGGCGAGCGATCGGCGGTGTCGCGGTCGTCAAATCTCCTCGTGAGCGAATCTCGCGGCTTAGCCGGGACACGATAGGAAAGTCTGCGACGCTCCGCGCCGCTTCGCAGGGTTGTGAGTCACATATCCATTCCGCCGTTGACGCCCCAGATCTGGCCGGTGATGTATGAGGAGGCGTCGGCAGCGAGAAAGTGCACCACGCGGGCGATTTCCTCGGGCTGCCCGAGGCGGCCGACGGGGATCTGCTTCTTCAGCTTCTCGATGACTTTGTCCGGAACCGCGGCGGCCATTTCGGTGGCGATCAAGCCTGGGGTGACGGTGTTGACGGTGAGCCCAATGCCGTCTTCGGTGTTCTTGCCGGCCTTGGCCAGCTGGTAGGCGGCCTCCCGGGCGAGGGTCTTGGTCAGCCCGAACAGTCCCGATTTCGAGGCGGAGTAGTTGGCCTGGCCGATGTTGCCGGTCTCGCCGACCAGCGAGGAGACGTTGATGATCCGACCGCTGCCGCGCGCGACCATGTGGGCCAGGGCGGCCTGGGACATGAAGAACGCGCCGGAGAGGTTGACCGCCAGCACCGTGTACCAGTCCTCGTCGGTCATCGTCGCCACGGTCCGGTCGATGGTAATGCCGGCGTTGTTGATCAGGATGTCGACCCGGCCGTGTTGGTCGATGACCTCGGCAAGGGTACGTCGGCAGTCCTCTGCGGAGCCGACGTTGCCCTGGTGCAGGCTGGGGCGCACGCCGTGCTGCTGCGCGAAATCGTCGGCGAATTCCTTGGCATGCGCGCTGTTGCGCGCGTAACCGGCGGCGACGGTGGCGAGCTGGGTGCCCAAACTACGACAAATCGCGGCGCCGATACCGCGCGTTCCTCCAGTCACGAAAGCCACTCTGCCGCGCAGCTTGCGGCCGGGACCATGCCAGAGTGCATCCTGCTGTTCGACGTCCAAGGTGGTCATGACTTGTTACCTCCTGCTGGTAGATCGGCTCCGGTCGTCACGGTGGACCGCGGCGGCGTCCCTGGGGACCGACGCGACGTGAGCGGTGCGTCGATGCCGGCGTCGGCGTCGTACCCGATGGTCATGATGCCCTCATCGCCAAACAAAAACATCGATTTAATCGATAAAATCTTTTTTTGGACATATTATATGAATCATGCTTGACGCCTGGGAATTGACTCCTGCAGCCGTGGATGGAGCTGAGCCGCTGGGCACGGTGCGACTCGGCGACGTCGGCCGCTCGATCTGGAAAACCGCACGGCGCAGTCGCGGATCGCTCAGTCGGGCGACTGGTTTGGCCGCCGAGGCGGCGCGGATCACCGTCGGCCGTTCCGCGATCGCGCCGGATCGTAAGGACTGGCGGTTCACCGACGCGACCTGGCAGGACAACCAGCTGTATCGGCGCGTGATGCAGTACTACCTGGCCTGGGCGGAATCAATGGAGGCGATGGTCAGCTCCGCCAATCTGGATTGGCGCGCCGAAGAGCGCGCGCGATTCTTCATGGGGATTGCGGTGAGCGCCGCCGCTCCCACGAATACGTTCCTGGGCAATCCGGCGGCTCTCAAACGCGCGATCGAGACCGGTGGCGGCAGCCTCGTCTCGGGCCTGAGCAATTTCATCGACGACCAACGCCACAACGGTGGCATGCCCGCGCAGGTCCGGCGCGATGCGTTCGTGATCGGTAAGGATCTGGCAGCATCTCCCGGCGCGGTGATCTACCGCGACGAGATCTGTGAGGTGCTCCAGTTCGCGCCCTCGACACCGCAGGTGCACGTCCGGCCGCTGGTGGTCATCCCGCCGCAGATCAACAAGTACTACTTCATGGACCTTGCGCCCGGGCGCAGTTTCATCGAGTACACCGTCAGCCGAGGTATAACCTGCTTTCTGATCAGCTGGCGCAATCCCGATGGGCGTCACGCCGATTGGGACTTCGATACCTACGCGGCCGCGGCGCTGAGGGCGATCGACGTCGCCCGCGACACGGCGAATAGCGATGACGTCAACGTGATCGGGATGTGCGCCGGGGGGATCCTCACCACCACGGTGCTCAACCACCTGGCGCACACCAGCGATGAGCGGGTCGCGACCGCGACGCTCGGCGTTACGCTGCTGGACTTTTCGGTGCCAACCACGGTCGGGCTGTTCAATACCGCACCGCTGATGGCCGCCGCGCGCGGCCGGTCGCAAATGCGGCGCGGGCTGGACGGGCGCAGCCTGGGATCGGTGTTCAGCTGGCTGCGTCCTAACGAACTCGTCTGGAACTACTGGGTCAACAACTACCTGCTGGGTAAGCAACCGCCGGTGTTCGACATCCTGGCGTGGAACTCCGATCCGACCAACCTGCCCGCGGCGCTGCACCGGCAATTCCTCGAAGTCTTCCAGGACAACACACTGGTCAATCCGGGCGCGTTCAAGGTGCTGGGCACCCCCGTGGACCTCGGCAAGGTCACCGTGGAGACCTACGTCACCGGCGCGATAGCCGACCACCTGACCCCGTGGAAGGGCTGTTACCGCAGCACCCAGCTGCTCGGGGGTAGCAGCACCTTCGTGCTGAGTTACTCGGGGCACATCGCCAGCCTTGTCAATCCGCCGGGCAACCCGAAAGCGCACTTTTTCGCCGGCCCCGAACCCGAGCCCGACCCCGACGCGTGGCAGGCCAAGGCCCAAAAAGTTGCGGGCACGTGGTGGGAGCACTGGGCCGATTGGGCGATCCAACGGTCAGGCGACACCCGCCGATCACCGACGAGCCTGGGAAGCCGCAAATTCCGCGTGATCGAGCCGGCACCGGGCGCCTACGTGCGCGGCCTGGAGCCATCGCGTGGCTGAACCGGTGAGCACTCCGCGGATCATCTGGGAGCCCAGTGACGCGGCGATCGCGCACGCGAACCTGACGCGGTTCCTTGACTGGTTGCGCGAGAACCGCGGCGTGGCCGTTAACGGCTACCAGGAGCTATGGGAGTGGTCGACCACCCGGCTCGAGGATTTCTGGGATGCGATCTGGCACTTCTACGGTCTGTCAACCCCGACGCCGTTTGAAACTACGCTGGTGGCGCGCGAGATGCCCGGCGCGACATGGTTTCCCGGTGCCCGGCTCAACTACGCCGAACAGGTCCTCGAGCGTGCGTGCCGCGCCGATGCGGCGCTGATCTATCTCGACGAGACGCACGGCCCGCGCACCCTGAGCGCCGAGGCGCTGCGCGGCCAGGTGGGCGCCTGCGCTGCTGCGCTGCAAGCGATCGGGGTCGAACCGGGCGAGCGCGTCGTCGGGTACTTGCCCAACATCCCCGAGACGGTGGTCGCCATGCTCGCCACCACCGCTCTGGGCGCGGTGTGGAGTGTGTGCGGGCCCGACTTCGGGACTCAGAGCGTCGTGGACCGGTTCGGCCAGCTCGAGCCGAAAGTCCTCATCGGCGTTGACGGATACCGGTTCGGCGGTCGCGTCCACGACCGCCGCGCAACCCTGGCCGACCTGCGCACGGCACTGCCCTCGCTGGTCGAGACCGTGACGGTCCGGTCGCTGTTCCCGGCCGACGCCGCGACGGCGCCGTTCGACGAGATCATCGACGCGCCGCGGGAGCCAAGGTTTGCGTCCCTGCCGTTCGACCATCCGCTGTGGGTGCTGTTCTCGTCAGGAACAACCGGTATTCCGAAGGGGCTCGTGCACGGCCACGGCGGCATCGTCATCGAGCATCTCAAGTCGCTGGGCCTCAGCATCGACCTCGGTCCCACCGATCGGTTTTTCTTCCACACTTCGACAAGCTGGATGGCGTGGAACTACCTCGTCGGCGGCCTGCTGCACGGCGCGACCCCAATCCTGTACAACGGCAGCCCCGCGCATCCGAGCCAGGACGCACTCTGGTCGATCGCCGCACTGACCGGCGCCTCGATCATGGGCATCGGGTCCGCCTACGTCTCCGGCTGCCAAAAGGCCGGCCTCGAACTCGACGCCTCAGCGACACTGCGCACCGTCATCCCGACCGGCTCGCCACTAGCTCCCAGCGGCTGGGATTGGCTTGAACAGCAACTGCCGCCGGCCACCCGGATCGACTCCATCTGCGGCGGGACCGAGGTGTGCACCGCCTTCTTCGGGGGGAACCCGCTGGTGCCGGTCTACTCCGGCGAGATCAGCGCCCGCGGTCTCGGCGTCAAGGCCCAGTCGTGGAGCCCGAGCGGCGTGGCCCAGCAGGACACCATCGGCGAGTTCGTCATCACCGAACCCATGCCATCGATGCCGCTCGAGCTGTGGAACGACAAAGATGGCCGCCGCTACCAAGACTCATACTTCGACGCCTTCCCCGGCGTCTGGCGTCAGGGCGATTGGATCACGATCTCC
>DATFYT010000300.1:0-10954 GCA_035314925.1 Mycobacterium sp.
GGGTATCTGGCGGCTAACGTTAGCCCGGTGAGCGACGTCGTTGTGCTCGGCTCGGGGTTCGCTGGTCTGTGGGCCGCCCTGGGTGCGGCCCGCCGAATCGACGAACTCGGCGTCGCGCCCGGCGAGGTGAACATCACGGTAGTCAGCTCGCTGCCGTACCACGATATCCGGGTGCGCAATTACGAGGCCGACCTGACGGCGTGCCGCATTCCGTTGCGGGATGTGCTCGACCCGGTCGGAGTCGGGTACGTCGCCGCCGATGTGACGGCGATCGACCCGGGTTCTTGCACGGTGGCCACCTCGCTCGGTACCCGCGCCTACGACCGTCTCGTGATGGCGTTGGGCAGCCGAGTGGTCAAACCGGACGTCCCCGGTCTCCGTGAGTTCGGCTTCGACGTCGACACCTACGACGGCGCCCTAAGGCTGCAGCGGCACCTGGTGGAGGTCGCCAGCAGTCTGCACACACTCGCCGCGGCGACCGCGATCGTGATGGGCGCTGGGCTGACCGGCATCGAGACCGCCTGCGAGCTCCCCGCGCGGCTGGCGACGCTGTTCCCGGACGTCACTCCCCGCGTCATACTCGTTGATCACAACCGGTATGTCGGCTCGGACATGGGCGAGTCGGCGCGCCCAGTGATCGAGGCCGCGCTGATGGAGAACGGGGTGCAGACCCGGCTCGGTGTTGGTGTCGCCGCGATCGGTGCAGACGGAGTGACGTTGTCGACAGGGGAAAGGCTGGCCGCGTCGACAGTGGTGTGGTGTGCCGGTATGCGCGCCAATCCGCTTACCGCGGATCTGGGCGTCGAGTGTGACGGTCTCGGCCGGGTTGCGGTTGACGAGCACCTGCGCGTGATCAACGTGCAAGGGGCGTTCGCCGCCGGGGATGTTGCGGCCGCGTGGATGGACGATGGGCACCTTTCGGTGATGTCCTGCCAGCACGGCAGGCCGATGGGGCGGTTCGCCGGGTACAACGTCATCAGCGATCTACTGGGTGAGCCGATGTTGTCCCTTCGGATTCCCTGGTATGTCACAGTTTTGGACCTCGGGCCTGCGGGGGCGGTCTATACCGAAGGCTGGGATCGGCAGGTGATCGCCAGCGGGGCCGAAGCCAAAGCCACCAAGCGCACAATCAACGGCAGGCGAATCTATCCCCCCCTCAACGGGAGCCGTGACGAGATCCTCGCCGCCGCCGCACCGACGCTGCAGTCGCGGCCAACCCCTGAACACTGATCTCGCATCATCGAAGCCTACCGTTGCCCCAACAATCCTCGAACGCCGCGGGCGGATCTACCGCACCGGCGACCGTGGCAGGTTCTTGCCCGACGGGCGAATACAATACCTGGGCCGCTACGACGACCAGCTCAAGATCCGTGGCTTTCGCATAGAGCCGGGCGAGATCGAGTCCACTGTGTGCGAGCACCCAGACGTGGGACACTGCGCGGTGGTCGCTCGCAAGGCGCCCAATGGCGAACAGCAATTGGTCGCGTACATCGTCGGCGAACCGGGGTGCCCGAGGGACGCCGAGGCACGTCGTTGGCTACGTCATCGGCTGCCCGAATACAAGGTTCCGAGCGCGTTCGTACATCTCAGCGCGTTCCCGATGACCGCCAGTGGGAAGCTCGACAAAGCCGCGCTGCCCACACCGTCGTCGCGGGTAACGGGCCACACCGGCGCCCAGTCTCCGCGCAACGACACGGAAAGGCGCATGGCGGCGCTGTGGGCTGACCTGCTGGCCAAACCGGTAACCGACGTCAACTCCGACTTCTTTGATATAGGCGGTCATTCGCTGCTGGCAGCACGGCTAATCTCGCTAATCCCGAGGGAGTTCGGCTCCGCGCCTTCGCTTGCCGCGTTTCTCGATAGCGGCAGGACCGTCGCGGGACTTGTCGCATTACTCGGCGCCCATAGTGCGAGCGGGACCGACGATGTCACGTCCAGGCCACCGCTGCATTTCATCTTCTCCGATGCTGCGTCGGCCATGAGCCTGAGACACTTTACGGCTGCGTGGGGTGGCGATCTGTCGGTACACCCGCTGATCCCCGAACAGCCGGACGGGCAATTCGACCAATCGGTGACTATCGAAGAGCATGCCAGCCAAGCCCTTTCGATGATCCGCAGCCGGCAGCCCGATGGTCCGCTTGCGCTGGTCGGCTACTCGTTCGGCGGGCTGGTGGCCTACGAAGTCGCCCGTCAGGCTGTCGACGCCGGCCAGCACGTCGACTGGCTGGGCATTATCGATATGGAGGCACCATCGATGGCGCACCTGCTGCGGGCGCAGCTGACGCTGCGATGGCGGCTTCGCCGCTTGCGCCAACAGCCCGCGCGCGAACGGTGGGCCAAGTGCGCCGAAGTCGCGCTCCGGCTGCTTCGGAGTGGTGAGCCGTGGCCGTCACAGGACTTCGACGGTCGCGGCGCCACAGAGATCGCATGCCGCTATCAGCAGCCCGGACATCAGGTGGCTATGCACCTGTTCGTGAGGGAGGACTCCGCAGCAGCCACGGAGGGAGGTTTACTGGGCTGGGGCGAATTTCACAAAGGGCCCTTGGCTGGGCATCGTCTTCCCGGTAACCACGTCGGCCTGCTTCAGCCACCCCAAGCGGAACTGCTCGCGAGGATCATGCTCGAGTCGCTCTGTAAATCAAGGCAATCGACGTGCGGACAGCAGGCCGCGGCAACGCTTCCGCAACCGCACGCGAGCTCGTATGCAACGAAATAGGTTTGGGGTTTCCGGCAAGTAGCCGCCCAGAATCTGCGCTCGCCGGTCATCCCGTGGTTGTTCCCGTCGTGAAGCCCGCCGAAAACGCGGCCGGACAGATCAGTCTGGCGGCGTTGGGGTCATCGATCCGATGTAGTACGTTTCATGCCCGGTCGGGTAGCCGCCGCCGTCGGTGGCGATGTGAACGTGGTCGTAGTGGTTGGCGGTTTCGTTGCCGTAGTTCGCTGTCCAGCTTCCCTTGCCGACGCCCGGATAGATTTTCTGCCGCCAGATCACGTGGTTGATTCCCCATCGCTTGGCATTGGCCAAGGCAAACCCCGCGATTTGGTTGCCGAGCTCGATGCCTTCGGGGGAGTCGTGGTTCGGGATCATCACGTCGATGGCCAATCCGGCAGGATGCCACTTCAGGGCATCCTGCCGGTACCCGCCGATGGTGGTGATCTGCGGAAACAACACGCTGATCGCACGGGCAGCCCAGATGGTCTTGACCTGCAACCCATTCTCCGGCGCGACGCCGACAGGCAACACGAACTGAAAATTCTGCGCCGCGACAGGCGCGTCCGCCGTCAACAAGTGCGCCTCCGCGGCGCTGGCGACATGCGGCGCGCCGATCTCCGCGGGACGGGCGATATTTGGCTGGCTGGCCGGCGCGGGTCTGGGGCTTGTCGACGTTGCCGCCGCTGTAGCCGATGGTGTCTTGACGCAGCACCGCGACTCGGTGGTTTGGGCGTAGAGCATGCCGGCAGAGACGACGACCGTGGCCGCGAAGGCCAGCCACCGGCCGCGCCCCTTGGCTAACGACTCTGCGCTCACGGACAGCACCTTACCGGCGTGTTCGGCGCGGTGTGGCAAATCAGAACACGACCGGTGAGTAGCTTGCCGAATTTCCCGTGCCCAAGCAGGTCACGTTGACGCTGTAGGTTCCGCCGGCCGGTGGGAAAACGATCGTCACGGGGGCTGAAGGGCTGGCTCCGGTCACCGTGGTGTCGCGATCATAGGGAAATGCAGGCGTATTCATCACGCCCACCGAGTGGTAGTGGCATACCTCGGTTGCTCCTGGCGGGTTGTGCGCATCGACGACGGTGACGAACAACGCCGCGCCGCCACCGCCATAGATGACCTCGAGGCTGCCGTCCTGGCTCGCGAAGTAGGTCGGATTGGTTTCGGCCTGCGCGTTTCCGGTGTTGGCAAACAGCATCGCCGGCAGTGATACCGCGGCGATCGCCGCGGTGCGCCATCTCGTATTGCTGATTGTGGCCATGATGTGCTCCTGTTCCCCGCCGACGCGGCCTACGCACCACCGTCGGCGGCGATGCCTATCCACCGAGAATAGGGCGGGCAGCGGGCGTCCGAACGGGGATTCGTCGGCCTCCACGAACTCTTGACTACCGCGGCGCGGTCCTGCTACACATGGCGTGCGCCCACAAATTGGGCGATCGCCCAAAATCGTATTCGGACAGGAATCGGGGTTGGCATGGCGGGCCGGATGGACGGCAAGGTTGCATTCGTGACCGGTGCTGCGCGCGGGCAGGGCAGAAGTCATGCCGTTCGGCTGGCGCAAGAGGGTGCCGACATCATCGCCGTCGACATCTGCCGTGACTTTGAGAATTCCCCGGTGGACGGTGCGACGCCGGAAGACCTCGACGAAACGGCCGGCATGGTCAAGAACGCCGGGGGCCGCGTGGTGACCGCCGAAGTCGACGTCCGCGACTACGACGCACTGCGTGCAGCGGTCGACGGCGGGGTTGAACAACTTGGACGGCTTGATGTCATCGTCGCCAACGCCGGCATCGGTACGACCGCCGGAAAGCTGCACAAGGCCGACGAGGCGCTGTGGCAGGAGATGATCGACGTCAACCTCAGTGGGGTGTGGAAGACGGTGAAGGCCGGCGTTCCGCACGTCCTGGCGGGCGATCGCGGCGGCTCGATCATCCTGACGTCCTCGGTCGCCGGTAACAAGGCCTATCCGCACGTCGGCCACTACGTCGCGGCCAAGCACGGGGTGATCGGCCTGATGCGTTCGTTCGCTGTCGAATTGGGGCAGCGCATGATCCGCGTCAACGCTGTCCTCCCGACGCATGTGAATTCGCCGTTGCTGATGAACGAGGCCACCTATCGCGCTTTCCGGCCGGAGTTGGACAACCCCGGGCCCGACGACCTCGCGCCGGTGTGCCAGAGCTTCCACTACCTGCCCATCCCCTGGGTGACCCCGGAAGACATCAGCAACGCAGTGTTGTTCTTGGCCTCCGACGAAGCGCGCTACATCACCGGGGTTGCGCTCCCGGTGGACGCCGGCAGCTGTCTGAAGTAAGGGAATCATCGATGACTGTCACCAGCGACACGGATGTTTACTACGACCCCTACGACGTCGGCATCAACGCCGACCCGTACCCGACCTACGCGCGGCTGCGCGACGAAGCCCCGATCTACTACAACGAGCAGTATGACTTCTGGGCGATCTCAAGGCATTCCGACGTCGAGAAGGCCCTGGCGAACTGGGAGGTCTTCTCCAGCCGCCGAAGCGACATCCTCGAATTGATCAAGTCGAAGTTCGACATGCCCCGCGGCGTGATGATGTTCCAGGATCCACCTGAGCACTCGATGCTGCGCGGACTGATGTCACGGGTCTTCACGCCGCGTCGGATGGCCGAAATCGAAGACCAGATCCGGCAGTACTGCATCCGGTGCCTGGACCCGCTCGTCGGGTCAGACGGGTTTGACATCATCGCCGAGCTGGCGTCGATGATGCCGATGCGGGTGATCGGGATGCTGCTGGGAATCCCTGAATCCGAACAGGTTTCGGTCCGCGACGCCAACGACGCCAACCTGCGCACCAAGCCGGGTGCGCCGCTCAAGGTCGCCGACGCCGACTCCATCGCCGACGGCCGAATCTACGCCGACTACGTCGAGTGGCGGTCGAAGAACCCGTCCGACGATTTGATGACGACATTGCTCAACGTCGAGTTCGACGACGAGGATGGCGTGCACCGCAAGCTGACCCGCAAAGAGGTGCTGCACTACACCCAGGTGGTAGCCGGCGCCGGAAACGAGACAACCGGTCGGCTGATCGGCTGGCTGGCCAAGGTACTTGCCGAACATCCCGACCAGCGTCGCGAAATCGACCAGGACCGCTCGCTGCTCAACCGCACCGTCGACGAGACGTTGCGGTTCGAGCCCACCGGGCCGCACGTCGCCCGTTGGATGGCAAAGGATTTCGACTGCTACGGGACCACCATCCCGGCCGGCAGCGCCATGCTGCTGCTGTTCGGCGCCGCCAATCGCGACCCCCGCCGCTACACCGATCCGGATGAGTTCAACATCCGACGCGACAACATCTCGCACATCACCTTCGGAAAAGGCGTGCACTACTGCCTGGGCGCGAACCTCGCGCGCATAGAGGGCCGCGTCGCGCTGGACGAGATCCTCAACCGCTGGCCCGAATGGGACATCGACTACGACACAGCACAACTCGCCTCGACCTCTACCGTTCGCGGCTGGGAGCGGCTGCGCATCGTACTGCCCTAAGGGGAGCGACGAGTCTTCGGCGCCGGCATCTCGAATCGGTCGAGGAAGCGATTGACCAAAGCCAACGCCTCGTCGTGACCACCCTTGGTGCCGAGCCCCTGCTCGAGGATCAGGGTGCGGCCGATCGCGGCGACGACGACCGCGATGGCGGCCGGCGGAAATTCGTCTGCGTCGATGCCGTGTTCTCGCACGATGAAGTTCAGCGCGGTGATCTGTTGCTCGCGCCATCGCTCGGACCAGGCGGCGATCTCCGCCTTGATCTCCTTGCGATGGTTGGCAAGACCCATGAACTCCAACAGCAGTCGGGTGTCCTTGGGTGCGGTGAGGGTGTCCCAAAAGGCGTGCAAGGGGCGGTCGGAGGCCAGCGCATTTTGCTGGCGCTCCAAATAGACAGCGGCGCCGCGGCGGAAAACCGCCATGTACAACTCGTCCATGGTGGGGAAGTAGTAATGCACCAATGCCGGTTTCACACCGGCTTTGGCCGCCACCCGGCGTGACGTGGCTGCGGCGTAGCCCTCCTCGACCATGATCTGACTCGTCGCGGCGACCAGCAGGTCGCGAGTCGTCGAGTCCCGTGGCTTAGGTCGCTGCGAGGCGGTCACGCTCACACCGCCGGCTCGGCGACCATGTCGAAGAAGGCGGCACCGGAGTCCGGGATGCGGTTCTGCTTGAACACGTTGACGGCGTAGGAAACCAGGATCATCGAGTAAAGCAGGTGCAGCAGCCGTTCGGCGTCTTCCGGTAATTCGTCGATGTCGAGCTCATCGAGGTAGGCGATCGCCTGTTCGGCCCGAGGCGCGATCGCGTCGTACAACGTGACGAGTTCGTCGTAGGGTTTCCTCAGACGCGCCTCGTAGCGTTGCTCCCGCGTCGGCAACGCCCAATCCGACACAAATGGTTCGAGATCGGCGAACCCTTGCGGCAGTGTCACATTGGTCATGACGACTCCCCAGCCTGGTGGGCGGCCACCGTATCGCGGATGACCGTGTGGAACTGGCGGATGAGCAGCTCCTGGTCGCTGAGATGAAAGGTGCTCTGTGCCCGTGTCTTCAGCGCCGAGTGGGTGGCCTCGATCGTGTTCACGTCCTGCATCGCGAACTCAATCGTGCTGTCCACCACCAGCTCTTGGGCCAGACGCTCCTGCGCGTTGGCGGGCGGCACGAAGTACAAGTCGATCTCGTAGATATGCGAGTCGACGGTCTCCGGCCAGTAGCTGTAGGTGATGTAGTAGCCGCGTGCCCAGATCTGGATCGATATGTTCGGGAACAGCCAGAACTGGTCGTTGCCCCACGATGCGATGCTGCCCCGGTTCAGGAATTCAGGCTGCGGGCCGAGATCCGGAACATCGTCGGGTCCGAACAGGCCGGCGCGGAACAGCTTGTAGACCCAACGTTGGTCCTGGCGGGCCGGTCCCGCGGTGCCGGGCTCGCGTGGCGGCAGCGGCGGCGGTCCGGGCACCGAGGTGAGCATGTGCGGCCGGAACAGCTCGTAGTGATAGGAGTCGACGGGCGGCACCATCTTCTCGGCTTTCGAGACATCGGGGTCGATGAAGCGCCCGTGCACATACGGCGGGTGATACCACTCGCAGACCGAGTCGACGGCCAGCTTCCAGTTCCCGTTGATCCGGGTGGAGAACCCGTAACGCTGCGTCATCTTCTCGAACGGATAGGTCTCGATTGCCAACAACCCGTCGCCGAGGAAGTCCCGCAGCGGCAACGGGTCGTCGGCGAGGTTGATGAAGATGAAGCCCGCCCACACCTCGCAATGCACCGGCGGCATCCGCAGTGTGCTCTTGTCCAGGTCGAAAAACTCGTCCTCGTTGGTGATGTGGTTGACCTTGCCATCCAGGCCGTACCGCCACCCGTGGTACTTGCAGGCGAACGCGCGACAGGTACCCGAGGACTCTCGTCCGGGATGCTCCTGCCAGACGACCTTGTTGCCGCGGTGGGCGCACACGTTGTGGAACGCGTGCACAGTGTCATCCAGATCGCGTGCGACGACGATCGACGCGAGGCGACCGGGCAGGTCGCGGGTGAAGTACGACCCCTTGCGTGCCAGCCGCTCAATTCGTCCGATGCACAACCAGTTTCGCTCGAACACCGCCTTGCGTTCGGCGGCGAAGAATTCTGGCGAGATCGAATCTTCGTAGTTGACCGGGCCGGTACCGAGTTCGGGATAGTCGGTGGTGAACTTGCCACGGCCGGTGGACAGCCGCTGCTGGATGCTGGTCATGACC
Organism: Mycobacterium sp.; assembly: GCA_035314925.1. GTDB lineage: Bacteria > Actinomycetota > Actinomycetes > Mycobacteriales > Mycobacteriaceae > Mycobacterium. The sequence goes on from DATFYT010000300.1 coordinate 8,478, forward strand.
GGACTCCTTCGCTGTGCTGACCGTCGGGCTCCGGGCCCGCCCAAGGCTCCTGGTCCCACGCCTTGTCCAGCGGGGCCATCTCGCCGCCGAACGGGAAGAAGGCCCGCTGCGCATAGGTTTCCCTGGCCAGGCCGTGGCCGAGTTCGTCGATGAAAGCCCGCTTGAGCGGGTTGGTGAACAGCTGCCGTGAGTAACGCAGCGTCAGCGGCGGACGCTTGACCAGTTCGCGAGCCAATTCCCAGGCCCGGTCCAGCAACTGGTCTTTGGGCAGCACCTCATTGACCACACCCCACTCCTTGGCTTCGGCCGCGCCGAGTTTCATCCCCGTCAGTAGGAAATAGCGGGCCCGGGTGTGGCCGGCCAAAAAACTCCAGATGACGTGCTGACCGTCGCCGGGCACCTGGCCGCGGGGAAAGTGCGATGCGTCCTGGAAGTAGGCGTCGTCGGAAGCCAGCACGATATCGCCGAGCAGCGGCACCTCGGAGTGCATGTTGCACGGGCCGTTGACGGCGCTGATCATCGGAACATCGACGTCGAGCACGTTCGTGATCAGATGCCGGGCATACCAGGCTTTTTCGTCGAGCTTGTTGAGGCCGCGGGTGCCGGGCATCAGCAGATAGTCGGGCTTTTCGACGGGGTCGCCGTTGGGCATGCGTCCCCAGTTGGCGTTGTAGTTCTCGCCGGTGCCGGTGTGGATGAGCACCTTGATCTCACGGTCGCCGGCGATGTCGGCGAACGCGTCGGACATCTGGTCGTGTGCCCGCCAGTCCCACACCAGGCTGCCGCCGTTGGTGTGGCATTGCATGAACAGGATTCCGTCGTCAGTGAGCTCGAGCCGATAGTTCGGGTACCGGTCGTGGTACTCGGTGTATCTGGTCCGTTTTGCCATTGAGCCGTCCCGTTCCCTTTCGGCATCCTTGAGCGATCGCCCAAATAGTCCCATCTATGCTGGTGGCGGTCAAGGCTCAGCGTCCGTGCAGCCGGGCCACCACCGGTGCGAAGGATGCGATCTGGGACTGCTGGACGGTGACGTAGTTGACGCCCAGCTCATCGCGGCGCGAACACAGCGTTTCCACAATGCTTTCCACCGAGCCGACCAGGACGTTGGGATGGTCGCACAGCACATCGGCCGGTAACCCGGTCAAATCCGCCAACTCGTCCAGGGCCGTCTCGGGATCGCTGGTGATCTGGGTGAAGTACGGCGAGCTCTCGACGTCCAGATCACCGAAGCGATCACCGGCGGCGTCGCGCACGAAGCCGATTCGACGCCCCGCGACCGCCTGCGGATCGAGGCCGTCGGCGTCACGGGCCACGAACGGCACATTGGAGATGCTCACGATGTCGGCCTCGCGGCCGGCGAGCGAGAGGACTCGCGGTCCGCCCCCGCCGATCATGATCGGGGGATGTGGGTGTTGCACCGGACGGGGTCGCCCGCCATATCCGTGCACCCGAACGAACTCGCCGGACCAGTTCAGCTCGTCGCCCTGCCAGTGCGCCTTGATGAACGAAACGACCTCGGCGAGCTTGGCGATTCGTCGGCCGGGCGGCTCGAAGTCGAGTCCCATTGCGGCGTACTCGACTTCGCTCCACCCGGCTCCGATGCCCATCTCCAGCCGACCGTCGGAGAGCAGATCAAGAGTCGCCGCTTCCTTGGCCAAGACCGCCGGCGCGTGGTAGTCGATGCAGAACACCCGGCAACCGATGCGCAACGTCTCGCTCACCGCGGCCGCCGCAGCCATCGCAGCAATGGGGGCCAGGTCTTGCCGAGGAGTGCGTGCGGCTCGCTGCGCGGGGCCTGGCCCCAGGTAGTGATCGGCCAGGAAAAGCGTTGAGTATCCGAGATCTTCGACTTTGCGAACGGTGGCGTGCCACTCGCGGCCCCCGGCGGCGTTGGTCGCCTGCACTGCGAAACGAAATGGTGGCCTGTCCACCAACGGACCCTAACCCTTGACCGTCGTCGACGCGGAGTGATAGGCATGTTTGGGCGGTCGCTCAGGAAGGTGGGTTTCGGGCTTGAAAACGGCGGTCGTGACAGGCGGTGCGTCGGGGATTGGCTGCGCGGTCGCCCAACGGTTGCGCAGCGACGGATTTCAGGTCGCGGTTATCGACCTGTCGCCAACCGACGATGGGTTCGGCCAAGTCGCCGACGTCACCGACCGCGTTCAAGTGGACGACGCCGTCGCGGCGATCCGCGCAGAGCTCGGCCCAATCCTGGTGCTGGTCAACGCCGCCGGGGTGGAAGGCTTCAAGAAGTTCTCGCACATGTCATTTCAGGAATGGTCCAAGGTGATCGACGTCAACCTGAACGGCGTGTTTCACACCATTCAGGCCGTGCTGCCCGACATGCTCGAAGCCGGATGGGGACGCATCGTCAACATCTCGTCGTCCAGCACGCACTCCGGGCAACCGTTCATGGCTCACTACGTGGCAGCGAAATCCGCGGTGAACGGCCTGACCAAATCACTGGCCCTGGAATA
>DATFYT010000301.1:0-10416 GCA_035314925.1 Mycobacterium sp.
ATTCCGACGCTCACCGCCTTGGTGACCACCCATCGGACGAACCGCCCGATGTAGGAGTTGGGAGTTCGCTGAGCACGCTGCGCCGTGGCCGAGGTTCGCGCAGGACTCAGTGAATTCTCAGGCAGCTTTTGATAGACATACGTAACAGTTTCTGTTATAAATTTGAAATCTGCTAATCGAGGTCGGTCTTCAGCTATGCAGGGCGGGCATCCCAAATCGCGACGCGACAGCGTCCGCCGATTAGGAGGACCACATGGGTACTTACACCATCGCGGAGCCATCCTTTAATCACCTCACGCTGAGCAGCCGCCTCATTTCCGAGCTGGCGCAGGCGCGAAGCACACTCCGGATGACCACCGAGTGCATCGACCTCGCGGTGATCGTCAGCGCCGGGGGTGAACTAGACGCCTCCAACGAGGCCACCTGGCGACGTCTGCTCAGCGAGGCCGCCGCCGCAGCGGGGCCACCGGGGCCACTTGTCGTCGACACCAGCGGGCTGGACTTCATGGGGTGCTGCGCCTACGCCGCGCTCGCCGAGGAGGCGGAGCGCTGCCGGCAGCGTGGCGTCCAGCTGCGACTCGTCAGCAACCAGCCGGTCGTTGCCCGGGTGGTCGCCGCGTGCGGCTTGAGCGAGCTGCTTCCGGTCGATGACAGCGTGGATGCTGCGCTCTCGGTCTTTGACTCGCCCGACTGGTAAGCGCGCTCGCGCTTAGATGCATTGGGCCAAATGCGCATTGCTCGGCTCGGGCAGCTGATTCAGCGCGTGGTCAACCCAACGATCGATTCGCGGCGGCACGAGTTGTAACGCCACAAGCTGCCGAGCCGAATAAGTTCTTAATAGTCAGGACGCGGCGCACCCCCGGCCAAAATCCGCCCCCACCACGGCTAGCTGGCGCACGACTTGGAGGAGTATTGGACATCGTCCTCGGAGTATCGATGTCTCCCGCAACGATCCGCATGGTGCTGGTCGAAGGGGAAAACGCCGACGGCGTCACCGTCGATGAGGACCGCTTCCGTGTCAACGATGCCAATGACCCCGCAACAGTCAGCTCACCCGACCAGGTGATCGCAGCCATCCTGGGTACCCGCGAAGGAGCCAGCCAGGGCGGCCACCAGCTGATGTCGACGGGAGTGACGTGGACCGACCCCGGCGATGCCGCCGCGCTAGCGACCGCGCTGGCGGCCCGCAAGGTCGAGAACGTGATGCTGGTTTCGGCGTTTCTGGCCGCCGCCGCGTTGGCCCAAACCGTAGGCAACGCAATCGGTTACGAGTACACCGCGATGCTGTTCATCGAAGCGGACACTGCAACGCTGGCTCTCATCGACTCTCTCGACGGTTCGATCACCGATGTGGACCGCCGCCCGCTGCATAGCGCTCACTTGGTGCCGGAGCTGGTCGCAATGATCGCCGAACTGAACGCGCCGGACACCTATGCCGAGGGTTTGTTCATCGTCGGCTGCGACGTGGATATCGCGCCGATCAAGCCGGCGCTGGAGGCAGCCTCATACCTCCCGGTCAGTGCCCCTGAGGAACCGGACATGGCGCTGGCCCGCGGGGCGGGGCTGGCATCGGCCAACGCGCCGCTGTTCGCATCCTCCACCGCCGCTTTGGCATACGCGCAAGATCCTGGCACCGGTGAAGTGGACCCGTACGCCGTCTCGCCCGGTTACCTCGAGGTGCCGGTTCACCGCGCCGGCGCGGAGCTCCGCGAAGAAGATCTCGCCTACAGCGCTGCGCCCGACCAAGACGCCGATGCAGAAACCGGGGCGGTGCCCGTCGCCGAGGCCGCGACAGACGATGCTTTCGACACGAGCGAGCGGCGTCGACCGCTGATGCTGGCTGGCAGCGCCTTGGCCGTCGTCGTCGTCAGTGCTGCTTTGGCGCTGGAAATTGCACTGGCACTTGGTATTAGGCCGGCAGTCGCGTTGCGGCCCAGTCCCGGCCAAGCTCTCATCGCGCCGGTTCAGGCGGCGCCGTTAGCGCCGGCGGCCCCGTTCATTCCGGCGCTACACCCGTTCGCCGTTCATGCCCCGCCGCTACCGCTGCAACTGCCCGCTCCCGCGCCGATCGCACCACGCGCGCCGGTGCCCGTTCCGATTCCCGTCGCACCCGTGCCGGTGCCCATCCCGGTACCGATGCACGCGGGGATTCCGGCGCCGCCGGTCCAGGGTCCGTTCGGTCAGCCGCGGATGAATCTGGGGATTCCCAGGCAACTGCTGCGCACGCCGAGCATGCCGCAATTCGGAGGGCAGATCCCCCAGCCGCCAATGAATTTCCCTGGGCCCCAAGGTTCCCAGTTCCCGCAGGGTCCCCAGTTTTCGGAAGGTCCTCGATTTCCCGACGGTCCCCGATTTCCCGACGGTCCCCGATTTCCCGACGGTCCACGGTTCTCCCAGGGTCCCCGGTTCCCCGAGGGCCCACGGTTCTCCCAGGGTCCCCGGTTCGGTGGCATGCCCGGTCCGATGATGCCTCGGATGCCGGGGCCGATGATGCCCGGTTTGCCGCATTTCAACTTCCCATTCCCGTCATTCCGGCACTGAGACAGTCGAATTCGACCTAGTTCACCGGGGCAGGCCGAACAGCTGAACCACCCCGTGATCGCGGCCGGCCGTGTAGCCGCCGTCGACGGCAATGGCCTGGCCGCTGATAAAGGACGCATCGGGCGAGAGCAGAAAAGCCGCCGTCGCGGCGATCTCTTCCGGCAGGCCCATCCGTTGCAGCGCATGCTCCTCGGTGATCGACGCCTTCGGACCCTCCATGCCAGGCAAGCCGAAGACGCTGCCCGTCATCGGCGTCTCGATGAAGCCGGGGCAAATAGCGTTTGCCCGAATGCCACTCGGGCCGTAGTCGAGCGCGATGTTCTTGGTGAGTAGCACGACGCCGCCCTTGGATGCGTTGTAGGCGCTGCCGCCCGCTGTGCCTTCCAGTCCCTCGATGCTGGCCAGCGTCACGATCGAGCCGCGCTCCCCGTCGACCCGCGGTTGGTCGATCATTTTGGCCAGCGCCGCCTTCGCGACAAGGAACGTTCCGGTGAGGTTGATCGCGATCACCCGCTCCCATTCGGCGCGGTCCAGCAGATGGATCGGGCCGCCACCGGCAACGCCCGCGGCATGCACGACACCGTCGAGGCGGTCGGGCACCGCGGCCAGCACCGCGGCGATCGCGGCTTCGTCGGTCACGTCGGCCGTCACGAACCGGAAATCAGGGCCGAGATCGGGTGGGGCGGCCAGGTCGGTGCCGACGACGCTGCCGCCTTCGGCCAGCAGACGTTGGGCGGTGGCCAGCCCGATGCCAGATGCAGCACCCGTTACTACGAATGTGCGAGAACGGGCGCGATCAGCGCTCACCATGGCCGGTCCTCTCGAATTCGGTTGCCGCGCAATCAGAGTCCGAATTGGTCGTCGATGATGCCGAGCCAGATCTGCGCGACGTCCATTGCCACCTTCTCGCTGATGAACGCGTGTTGGGTGCCGGTGTAGATGTCACGGAATGCGCGCTCGAGTCGGCTCCCCTCGCGGATCGCGGTCGTCCCGGCCGCTAAATGCGCCCACTCGCCACACGCCCGTGCCGTGTCAGTGGCATAAACCGCCGCCACCCGCATGTCGGCTCGCAAACTGGGCGTGAGGTCGTTGCCCGCGTCTACGGCTGCCTCTGCTGCAGAAAAGGCGTCGATCACCAGCAGGCGAGCTGCCCGCCAGGCAGCGACGTGGTGGGCCAGTCCTTTCTGGAAGGTCTGGCGGCTGGCCAGCGTGGCCATGTCGCTCATTCGTACTTTGGTCGCCGCGAGTTCCTCGACGTCGTCGAGCATGCTCTTGGCCACCCCCAGCGCAAATGACGCGTGACCGGCAGCGGTGATGGGCATCAGACCCATCCGGCTGGCGGCCGAGGTTCCCCGGAAAGGTTCACGGCTGAACAGCGGCATGGTTCGGCATTCCGGTACGAACACGTCGGCGACGTTGTAGTCGTAGGAGCCGGTGCCTTTGAGTCCCTGGACATGCCATCCGTCGGTGAAGGTGACCTCCTCCCGAGGGAGAAATGCGACCCGCATGTCAGGAATGCCCTCACTGACCCAACGCATCTCGCCGTTGTCCATCGGGAAGAAGCCGGCACCGATGTAGGCCGAGTGCCCGGTACCGGAACCGAAACTCCACGCACCGCTCAACCGGTAGCCGCCGTCGACGACGGCGCCCTGGCCGTTGGGGAAGTACTGACCACCGATGGTGATGTGGTTGTCGTTGTGGGTGAATAACTCCGCGAAGCCCTCATCGGGAAGGTACGTGGCGGCGGCGAAGGTCGAGGGCAGGTTGGCAATGCCGATCCAGCCGAAAGAGCCGTCTTGCCAGGCCATTTCGATCCACGTCTCGATCATCTCGTGGAACGACGGTTCGACGCCGCCCGCCGCGATCGGATTGAACGCAGACATCAGGCCGCTGGCCCACATCTCGTCGACGATTGGCGCCGAGAGCGTTCGTAAGCGTTCGGATTCCGCAGCCTCAGCACGGACCAGGTCGCGCATCCCACGCGCTCGATCCACTACCCGGTCACGCACTCCGGTCATCGGCGCCGCTCTTCCTCATCAGGATCGGGGGGCAGCATCATTCGATTAGCCGGCGGCCACGTCTTCACCTGGGCCTTCGCCGCTGCCTTTGCCTTCTCCTTAGCCTTTTTTCTTGCCTCAAAGGTGTCGTCGTCATCGTCTTCGTCGTCCTCGGGGTTGTCGTCAGTCTCGAAGACGACCTCGTACCACCGCTTGTGGGGTTGCACCCGCATCTCGACGTCACCAGTTGGAGTCGCGCGTCTGACCTGGACGTTCTGGTTCTCTAGGCGCGGATCACGTCGGCAGATGTACGCTTCGAGCGCCTCCGCCAACGCGATACCACTGAGATTGATGTCTGCGAGCGCCCTGCCCTGGTACATAGCCACGCCGCACATCTTGCACCGGAATCGCGCTGCACGCATCATTTTCCGGCGCCGGCATGCCTGGGCCTTCTCGCCGTCCGCACAGACGCCTCACGGCCTCCGGACTTGCATCAACAAGATCCGGAGGCCGCGAGTTTTACGTTGTCTCAATACAGCGGAATCCAGAGTCCGAAGAGCCAGAAGCCCCATCCCCCGAAAACCGGGTTGAACATCGGGATCGCGTTGTACCCATTGTAATTGAACGGTCCGAAATCACGCTGCGCGATTGCCACGTCGCGCGCTGGACCGTTCCATGGGCTGTTCCAACCACCGGGAGGCGGTGGACCGTTCCAGCCGCCCGGGGGCGGGGGTCCGTCCCAGAAAGGCGGCGGGGCTCCGGGTGGAGGCCCGCCATTCCAACCCCATCCGTGTTGTCGGGGCGGAGGCGGTGCACCGTGGTCGGGGGCGCTGAAGCCGTGCGGCACATCCCGGGGTCCGCCCATCTGGGGACCACCCCGGTCGAAAGAACCTCTGGGCGTGTACGGCGTTTGCGGTCCGCCCGGATGGCCAGGCCCGCCCGGTCCGCCCGGTCCGCCCGGTCCGCCCGGTCCACCCGGTCCACCGGGTCCAGCGGGTCCGCCGGGTTCATGGCCTGGGCCACCCGGCCCACCCGGGCCGCCAGGTCCAGGCCCACCAGGACCGCCCGGTCCACCCGGCCCATGCCCGGGTCCACCGGGTGCGGGACCGCCAGGTCCACCGGGACCGCCAGGTCCAGGCCCACCTGGCCCTCCAGGTCCACCCGGTCCTCCAGGTCCAGGTCCGCCCGGCCCACCGGGTCCCTGATGTGCGCCAGGACCACCGGGTCCACCGGGTGCGGGACCGCCAGGTCCGCCAGGCCCAGGCCCACCCGGTCCCGGACCGCCAGGACCACCGGGTCCACCGGGTCCAGGTCCGCCCGGTCCACCCGGCCCGCCGGGTCCCGGACCGCCAGGCCCGCCCGGTCCACCAGGCCCCGGCTCGTCAGCGAAAGGCCCCTGCCACGTCGGAGTGGGCTTCAACGGTGTCGCGTTGGCGGGCTCGACGCCGACTGTCAGTGCAGAAATGCCGACGCCTGCGGCAATTGCCGCGCCTGCGACGCGCTTCACATACATACCTGTTCGCCCCTTCTACACACGAAATCGGAAGCGTGGCAACCACGCTGAGTTGTGTCGTAAGAGTGCTACATCAGGGACACTTCACATCCATCTCGAATGGTTTGGTCAGCTGCTGCTGCGGGTTGGCCATGTTTACCCCCGTCGCGGTCCCCTTGATCGTGTAAGCGTTGCCGCTCTTCGTGGCCTGCACGGGGCCCTGATTCGGCGCGCCGGCCGAGTAGCCCAGCGTGACGCCGGTGAGGTTGCCGAGTCCGACCGCTTGCACGACTGGCGGATCAGCGCTGCTCACCACTGCGCCGATCCCGCTCGACGGATCACTGATACCGATGTTGACGTTGCCGCCAGCCGGAGTGCAGGTGACCTGACCAGTGACGTTCTGATTCTGGCCGTCGATAATGACCTGGTTACCGACAGGCGCCGATGAGCTTGTCGATGGGCCTGTGGGTGAGCTGCTATTGGACTTGTTGCTCGAACAGCCGGCCATACCCGCGACCACAGTGGCCGCAGCCGCTATGCCGACCAAAATCCCGGACTTTGCCACTGGACTCCTTCGTCTCGTCGCTCTAGAACTTCGGCGGATCGTTGATAAGTGCGTGCGTGAGGAAGGTCCGTTGCCGGCTCATCCTGGATGCACTCATGGCCTCCCCTGCGATCGCGACCTTACGCCCCGGGAGGCTGCAGAGGAGTAGCTCCTGGTTGGTGGCTTAGGCCGGCACCGGAGGATAGGCCGGCATCCAGCGCACCTGCGCGATTCGTTCAGCGAGTTCATCGTCGCTGCGTTTCGGGGCGACACCGTCCGCGACGGCCTGGGCTGCGACGGCATGGGCGATACGGACGGCGACGTCGGGCACGTCTGACCATGCAGGCAACAGAGACTGCTTAGCGTCGGCGAGGGCAGGCGATGCCTCGCCCAAGGTTGCCGCAGCGACCCGCATCATCTCATCGGTGACTCGGGTCGCCTGAGCGGCGGTCACTGCCAGTCCCATCGCAGGGAAGATGTACACGTTATTACATTGAGCTACAACATGTTCCACACCATTACGCTGAATGGGCGCGAACGGTGAGCCGGTCGCGATCAGCGCACGCCGGTCGGTCCATTGGTCCAATTCGGCCGGGTGCGCCTCGGCGCGGCTTGTCGGATTGGACAGCGGGAAGATGATCGGCCGCTCGGTCTTGCCGGCAAGTTCGCGCACGATCTCTTCGGTGAAGGCACCGGCGGCGGTGGACAGGCCGAGCAGGACGCCGACGTCGACATTGTGGACGACGTCGGCGAGTTGCGCCGGCCCGGACAGGCCCCAGCTCGCGACGCGGCCGGCGGGCTGAGCGAATCCCCGTTGTGCGTCGGACAGGTCCGTGCGGTCGTCGGTGAGCAGTCCCACCACGTCGACGACCCAGATTCGTTCCAAGGCAGCTTGTTCGGACAATCCCTCGGTCACCATCTCGCGGCGGACCATGTCGAGCACTCCGATGCCGGCAGAACCGGCGCCGAGCATGACGACCTGTTGCTGCGCCAGCGGGCGTCCGGCTACTTTGGCAGCGCCGTGCAGTGCGCCGAGGGTGACAGCCGCGGTGCCCTGAATGTCGTCGTTGAAGGTGAGGAGCTTGTCGCGGTAGCGGGAAAGGATCGGCAACGCGTGCACGGTGGCGAAATCTTCCCACTGCAGAAGCACATTGGGCAGCGCCTTACGCACGGCGGTGACGAATTTGTCGATGAACGCGTAGTACTCGTCGTCGTCGAGGCGTCGGTGGCGCCAGCCGAGGTACTGCGGGTCGTCGAGGAGTTCGACGTTGTCGGTTCCGACGTCGAGCACGATCGGCAGCGTGCACGCGGGGTCGATTCCGCCGATAAGGGTGTACAGCGAAAGCTTGCCGATCGGAATGCCCATCCCGCCGATGCCCTGGTCGCCCAAACCGAGGATCCGCTGCCCGTCGGTCACCACGATCACGTCGACCTCGCGTTGAAGCCTGTTTCCCAGCACCTCGTCAAGACAGTCGCGGTCGGCATAAGAGACGAACAATCCCCTTGGCCTGCGGTAGATCTCGCTGAAACGCTGGCAAGCCTCGCCCACCGTGGGGGTGTAGATGATCGGCAGAGATTCCGGAATGTGGTCGCGCATCACCCGGTAGAACAGGGTTTCGTTTCGGTCTTGCAACGCGCGCAGATAGATGTGTTGGTCGAGACCCTCACGTCGAGTGGAGAATTCACTCCAGCAATGAGCGGCTTGCTCTTCCAGGGTCTTCACCGCGGTGGGCAGCAGGCCCGTGAGACCGAGCCGGCGACGCTCGTCGTCGGTGAAGGCCGTGCCCTTGGTCGTCAAGGCATCGAAAAGAGCAGCCGCTCCGAGCTTTTCGTTAGCCAACGTTGAAGTCCTTTCTGCGCGTCAATGTCGTAGTTCGTTCGAAGTGCTAGGCACCTGCGTCCTCGCCGACCCAGACGGTTTTGGCGTTCATGAACTCGCGCATGCCCAGGTCGGACAGTTCGCGTCCATACCCACTGAGTTTCACTCCCCCGAAAGGGATTTCCGGATAGCTGGTCGTGTTTCCGTTGATGAATGCCATGCCCGACTGGACATCTCGGACAAATAGTTCTCGGTCGGCCTCGTCTTCACTCCACAGATTCGATCCCAGTCCGTACGGGTGGCCGTTGGTCAACTTCAGCGCCTCCTCCAGTGAGGGCACCGACCACACTTGCGCCACCGGGCCGAAGACTTCCTCGTGGTACATGTTCATGTCGGGAGTGATGTCCGTCAGGACGGTCGGTGGGTAGAACCAGCCGGGCCCGTCGGGCCGTTTCCCACCCACCAGCACCTTGGCGCCTTTGGCCACCGCGTCGTCCACGTATGCCTCGACGTCGTCGCGGCCGGATTCGGTTGCCAGCGGGCCGACATCGGTCTTTGCGTCCATCGGATCGCCCACCACCAGCGCTCCCATCTTCGCGACGAACTTCTCGATGAATGCGTCGTAGATGTCGGCGTGAACGAAGAACCGCTTGCCGTTGATGCAGGACTGCCCGTTGTTGAGAGTCCGTGCCTTCACGGCGACATCGGTGGCCCGCTCCAGATTGGTGGACGGCATGACGATGAAGGGGTCCGAGCCGCCGAGTTCGAGCACCACCTTCTTGATCTCGGAGCCCGCGATGGTGGCCACCGATCGTCCGGCCGGCTCACTGCCGGTCAGCGTCGCGGCCTTCACCCGGCCGTCGCGCAAGACCTGCTCAACTCTTCTGGCGGAGATCAACAGAGTCTGGAACACGTCGTCCGGGAAACCGGCGCCGCGGAACAGCTGCTCCATGTAGAGCGCGGTCTGGGGCACGTTCGAGGCGTGCTTGAGCAGACCGACGTTGCCGGCCGTCAGGGCGGGTGCCGCGAACCGCATGGCCTGCCAGAGTGGCAGATTCCACGGCATCACCGCCAGCACCGCGCCGATGGGCTGATAGGTCACATAGGTCTGCTTGGCGCCGACGCGCCCGCCGTCCCCGGGCAGCGCCTTTAGGAATCCTGGGCCCTCGGCGGCGTAGAAGCGGAGCCCGCGCACGGATTTGGCCACTTCGTCCTGCGCGGCTCGATAGGTCTTGCCCATCTCGGCGGTGATCATCTTGCTGACGGAGTCGGCCTCGTTTTCCAGGTTGTCGGCCGCCTTCGCGAGCCATCCCGCACGTTGCTCGACGCTGGTCAATCGGTACGACTCGGCGGCAGCGGCCGCTCGAGCGAGTTTGTCTTCGAGTTCCTCAGGCGTGAGTTCGTCGAAGCTCTTGAGGATCTCACCAGTAACCGGACTAGTTGTCGCGATAGCCATGAGTGGATCGTATGGCCACCCGGCGCATCCGCAACTGCACTGAGCTGTTCTGCGGCACGGTGCGATTGCAATCTTCTATCCGGTCACCGAGCAGGCGCGGACTGGGCACAAGTCGAGGAGGAATGCTGCCGACGGCGCACGCGCGCGATGGTCAGTCTGCGGCTGCAGCGACTTAGGGTGGTCCCGGCTGGGATCGAACCAGCGACCTTCCGCGTGTGAAGCGGACGCTCTCCCACTGAGCCACGGGACCGGCGCCAAGAGGCGAATGACGTCGAAGATTAGCACGCGCGGGCGTCTCGGCAGAACGCGCTGCAGGGCCGCAGATAGCGGCGCGCCGGATGTCGCCGAGGAAGTTGTGCAGGCCCGCTCGATTGGACTATCGTCGTGCTTCGCACCGGGCGACGATCTCGCCCGTTGCGCGCGGATGTAGCGCAGTTGGTAGCGCATCACCTTGCCAAGGTGAGGGTCGCGGGTTCGAATCCCGTCATCCGCTCGAGGGTTGCAAGTGGTATCAAACCCCCGCGGTGGAGTGGCCGAGTGGTGAGGCAACGGCCTGCAAAGCCGTGC
>DATFYT010000302.1:0-30677 GCA_035314925.1 Mycobacterium sp.
CGCGCCCGGCCGCTGGTCGCGTACCAGTTCGGCGACCCGGGCCATTGACACGGTGCTGAGTGCGGCATCGATCGCCGCGAACAAGCCGCCCAGACCGATCAGCACGATCGCGCCGAGCAGCGGCGCGGACCCTTTCAATTGTCGAAATACTTTGAGATGATAGTTAGCTCCCTTGCGTGCGTTACCAGCAGGTTTACAGGCAATATCGAAGATATCACACAAGCACAGCGTTGTATGTCAAAATATCCGTATGGCCGAACCTTTGCTAGACCTCGCGGCGCTGCTTCCCTCCTGGCAACTCGCGCTGAAAGCCGAGCGCAAATCACCGGGCACCGTCCGCACCTACACCGACGGCGTGACAAAGTTCCTGCGCTGGTGCACCGACAAGGGCCATCCCGCTGAACTCAGCCGGACGACGGTCCAGGTGTTCCTGGCGGATCTGATCGACGAGGGCATGGAGGGGAACACGGCCAAGTCCCGAGACTTGGCGCTGAAGCGTTACGCCGCATGGCTCGTCGATGAGGGCGAGCTTAGCGCCAATCCGCTTCTCGGCCTGAAACCTCCGAAGGCGGACGCCAAGGTGGTCAATGCGCTGACCGACGATCAGCTCAAGCGGCTCATCAAGGCGTGTGAGGGAAGGTCGCTGCAGGACCGCCGCGACGAGGCGGTCGTTCGACTGATGGCCGAGACGGGGATGCGGGCAGGAGAAGTCCTCTCGCTACAGGTGTCGGATGTGAATCTTCACGACGGTCTGGTGACCGTTGTCCGCGGAAAGGGCGGCAAGGGTCGCGTGGCGCCGTTTGGGTCACAGACTGCCGCAGCGCTGGACCGCTACCTGCGTACGCGACGTACTCATCGACTGGCCGACACAGGGTCGCTGTGGGTCGGCGGCGGTGGTAAGAGCTTCGGGTATCACGGGCTCAACGCCGTCCTAAAAGCCCGCGCCAAAGCGGCTGGCATTGAAGGCTTCCACTTGCATCTAATGCGCCACACGGCCGCGACCCGCTGGCTGCGCGCCGGCGGGTCTGAAGGCGGCCTGATGGCCGTGGCCGGATGGTCAACCCGGGCGATGGTCGACAGGTACACGGGCGCCAGCGCCGCCGAACGAGCCGCGACAGAGGCCCGCGGCCTGGGGTTGGGAGAGCTATGAGCGACAGCAAGGCATTGAACTACGGACAGGTGATCTGCGAATGTCCGAATAGTCGCCGTTAGTACGACAGCCGCTGAATTGTTTACGAGCGGGCCGGCGCCCGCGTATGACGTGTTGGTGTATAGCACTGTGGCGCTTTACGTCGGACCAACGTCGAGCGTGACCACGTCGACCGGGTACCTCGTGCCGGCGACCACGACCGTTCAGATACCGACGACCGGTGCCGAGAATGACACCCTGTACGCGATCGCGTCGAGCAGCGGCACCGCGTACGTGTTGGAGATCCAGTAACCGAAACTTCCTGCGCGACAGCGTGTTTCGTCACGATTCCACGCTCGGCGCGCACGACAGTGGCCCGGGACGGGCGGCTGCCGTGTTCCCTTGGAACGCGGGAAGGTCAGCCTCCCGTCCCGGTAACCCACCAGAGATGAGGTGAACCATGGCAGACGGCTCTGGTGGGGCGTTTCTCCGACGCCGTGCTGTTTGAGTCCGGCCCGCGGGCGCAAATATATCCCCAGCCTCTCGCTAACCAATTGAGCGTGCTTTTGACTGTGTGGGGCTATTCCGCTTTTGCGGTTCGTTATGCGCAGTCGTTCGTCGCGATTTCGTTGACCGAAACACCGACCTACGGCAGCTAAAGGTTTGGGGGCGTCGAGAGTGCCCCTCGCTCGAAAGCGGCGCAGATTACCGTCTTCTGTTGTGCCCCCAAAAGTCGACTGGGTGAAGTGATGGCCGGCGGCATGCGGATCTAAGCTCCGCGCCTTCCGGTACCCGACCAGATCGGGTAGATTCGGGTCGCTGGGAGTTTCAGCCGGTCGGGAATGAGTTCCGCTGTCCGCCGCGGAACCCAAGGAGTATCGCTCCATAGCCCCACATGCATGGTGATCGTCTGCACGCTGGGATCACGATGACCACATCACTTGATTTTGCTGAGCACCGAACCGACCAGACCGCCTGGTGCCCCGCCACAGCCCAGGCTGTGGAGTTGGTTCGCGCATTAGACCATCAACTGCGCGAGATGACCGGCCAGTTGGCCTTTGTCGGACGCGAGGATGTCACCCGCACGAACGGCCGAGCACGCGAGATGCGGTTGGAAGCAGCCGCGCTGCGGCGAGACATCCGAGAGGCACAGGTTCTCATCGATCGGCTACAGCGCCGCTACCTGAGTGGCGACGAGCGCACCCAACAGCGTCTAGCCGGAGGACAGTCCCGAGCCATGGTGGGCCTGCAAGCCAAGTAACAACGACGAAGCGTCCCCCTCGGGAGGCCAAAGCGGTGACGAGACGCCCAGGTGAGGGTGTCGGGTCCCCGTTGCGCTCATCTAGGAGTTCGTCGACGTGACGACTCGACGGCTCGCCACCATGCTCGCGGATCGACCAGCGCACTGCTGCGAGGAGCCGCAGTTCGGAGTCGATATGTCGAGGTCGCGCATGCGCGCAGCAAAGGTTCGCGTCGCGACTGGCACTTCAACGGATTGGACCAAGCCGATTCGCCGATCAGCCTGCCAATTTCGCGGCGACGTATTGGGTGCCGGGCACCGCGTCACCTACTGGCAGGTGGGATAGGCCATCGCCACGCTACTCCATACTCGGGTAGTTTTAGCTGCAGGAAGGCGGCTCGTTTCGGTGCGTTGATCACCACCACGGTCTTGGTGTGTGTGCCGGGGACGATTGGCTGCGTGATGGCCTCCGTACCGTCGCCGCATTTGGTGTACATGTAGATGTCTTTTTCCAAGGCGCCGTCAGTACCCTCGACGCCCCAGTGGCGAAGCATGAGTGCATTCGCGGCCTCCGGATTCCTGAATCGGTCGACGGTCGACGACACGTCGAGATCGAATCGCAAGAATTGTTGGCCTGGCTTGAGTGGCCGATACGGATCGGCGCATGCTGCGTTCTGCTGGATGGCTGTCACGGTGAACGTGATGAGTTCCCGACCGCCCACCTTTTCCCCGATTTTCTCAAGAACCGGTGGTTCGCTTTCTCGATCAATGATCGTCCCGGCAATGAACCAACCGATGGAGAGCAAACATGCCAGCAGAAGTGAAAGGCGTGGGCGACCGATGGAGACTACCCAGGCCGCTAGCTGCCGAAGACGTGAGAGATGGCCATGCCCGCGCGTGGTGCCACCGCGCCGCGCGCCGTACAGAGATCGCAGCTCGACGCAAGCCAAGACCGCCACGGCGATCTGTATTACGCCCAGCCACCCGAGTCCCGCGAATATGAAGCCGATACCGATCAAAGCGACCGGGGCGACCAGCGTCAGCCGAGCGGCGAGGTCCAGCTCGAGGTCGTAGACACGCCGGGCGCCGAGCGCAGCGAAACCGTGTTCCTCCAGTTCGGCCAGTTGGATAAGTAGTCGCCGCTTGGCGGCAAACGCCGGCAGCAGCGGCACGATGACCAGTGTGACCGACCAAGCGATGATCATTGCCGCTAGGATGTACGCGCTCAATCGGAAAGGCGTGTCCTTGAATGCATCGATCGCTGCCCGGCGGTTGAGATCCACTGCGGCCGCCGTAAGGTCGCCCAGCAGTTTGCTGCCCTTAAATCGCATCACGTAGTTCGCGAGGATGTAGGCGACGAGCAGCGTGGCGAGCAACGCCAGAGGCCAAACGAGAGCTAGTCGCAGTCCCGTGGGGAGTGATTGCTCGAAGTGCTCCAGCATCTTGAGGTCGCGTTGCGGTCCGGGCGCATCGTCGGCCAGTGCGGCGCGACTGGCCACACTGCGCTTGATGGTGGTGATACACCGGCTGACATGACGCACGACTAGGGCGCGCACCAGGGCGCGTGGTGCCGGCACTCGCACCCACCGCATGAGGCGGGGCCGTTCGATCTTGTGCCATAGCATCGTCGGGGCGTCGTCGATCGTCTCAAGCACGCCGGTGTAGCCCGCGAGCAGGCCGCGCAACTCGTCCGTACTGCCGGACACCTGAGCGGTTTCAGGCGCGCGAGCCGGAAGTGATTCATCGATGGCCATACGGGTCGCCACCCTCCGCCAGAAACGCTCCTGAGCAAACGCTAGGCGCGTGGCGCGGTCGGGGGGATGAAAATTCACACATCCGCACTTGCCGAGTGGCCACGGCTCATCGTCGTTCGCGCCTTTGCAGTCAATACCTGCTACTGCCGCACACTGACGCGACCGAAGCCTGCTCGCTGCGGGTGATGCCGCACGGTGGCCGCCTAGGGTGTAGCACACGCGTATTTCTCGGGTGGAATGTGGCACCGCGCCCGATTCTGGCATCGTTGCGGAGATGGATGCGCGTTGGGAGCCGGGTCTCAACGATCCGTTCGAAGAGGCGATTGACGACGCGCTGAGCTCCTTGCCGGCCGATCTCCGTGCGGCGATGAGCAACGTTGAGATCGTCG
Source organism: Mycobacterium sp. (assembly GCA_035314925.1). Taxonomy (GTDB): domain Bacteria; phylum Actinomycetota; class Actinomycetes; order Mycobacteriales; family Mycobacteriaceae; genus Mycobacterium. The sequence continues at coordinate 4,513 of DATFYT010000302.1, forward strand.
TCGAGGACGAGCCTCCCGACGGGCAGCCGCTGCTCGGCCTGTACCGCGGTGTACCGCTGCCGCGAAGGAGCAGCACGTACAGTGGAGTGCTTCCCGACAAGATCAGCATCTTCCGCGGGCCGATCACGCGACTCGCTGCCGGCGACGCCGATCGTGTACGCCGCGAGGTCAGACACGTCGTGCTCCACGAGATCGCGCATCACTTCGGGATCAGTGACGCGCGGTTGATCGAGCTCCATCGCTACTGACTGACAATGGGCACGATCTCGCGTCGCTATCTTGAGTCGTCGGGGCGGGTTTAGGACAGTGCCGTTGGGGTCTTTGACCTGGCGCTGGCCGCGGCGGTGCAGGCGCCCTGTTGGGCGTCGAGGCGGAGTTAGCTGACTCAAAGATATTTCCACCTACAGTGCACGCGGTTGACCTCGTTTTAGCAGGTCAGCGCACAGCGCAAGCTCCGCTTAATTGTCGAAATACCTTGATTTGTCCAGCAACCGCTGGTCTCTCTCGGTCTGACGTTCGTTGTGGTAGGTCACGACTTGGTCGGCGACCCACTCTTCGAGCAGGCTGCGCTGCAGAGCGAACATCTCTTTTTCTTCGTCCGCCTCGGCGTGGTCGTAGCCGAGCAGGTGCAGCACACCGTGGATGGTCAGCAGCGCCAACTCGTGGCCCAGCGAATGACCGGCGGCCGCGGCCTGGTCGGCGGCGAATTCGGGGCACAGCACGATGTCGCCGAGCATCGCCGGCCCCGGCTCCGGGGCGTCGGGGCGGCCGCCCGGCTCGAGCTCGTCCATCGGAAAGCTCATCACGTCGGTCGGGCCCGGCAAATCCATCCAACGCATGTGCAGGTCAGCCATCGCCGCGGTGTCCAGCAACACCATCGACAGCTCGGCGGCTGGGTTGACGTCCATCCGGGCGATAACGAACCGTGCGACGCTGATCAATTCGGATTCGGAGACGTCGATTCCCGATTCGTTGGCGACCTCGATGCTCACGGGCGCCGCTCTCCCCCGCGAGCGTGAGGTGCCCCCACCTCATCGCTCGGCGTTGATTCGTCGCCGGCGCGGCTCACGGCGCGATCACCGACGGCTGCGGGCACTCGACGCCCGCCGCGTCGCCCGGTTCATGCTCAGACCCGGTTCCTCGTATCTCGCATAGGCATCCACGATCTCCGAGACCAGCCGATGCCGGACCACGTCGACACTGGTCAACTCCGCGACGTGGATGTCGTCGATGCCATCGAGGATGTCGACCGCGGCCCGCAGCCCCGACCTGTTGCCGCCCGGCAGGTCGATCTGCGTAACATCGCCGGTGACAACAACTTTCGAACCGAATCCCAGTCGGGTGAGGAACATCTTCATCTGTTCGGCGGTGGTGTTCTGTGCCTCGTCGAGAATGATGAACGCGTCATTCAACGTTCTCCCACGCATGTACGCCAGCGGCGCGACCTCGATGATTCCGGACGCCATCAACTTCGGGATCAGCTCGGGATCCATCATGTCGTGCAGCGCGTCGTAAAGCGGACGCAGGTACGGGTCGATCTTCTCGCTCAGCGTGCCGGGCAGAAAGCCAAGTCGCTCACCGGCTTCCACCGCCGGCCGGGTCAGAATGATGCGGGTGACCTGTTTGCGCTGTAGCGCGTTTACCGCCTTAGCCATCGCCAGGTAGGTCTTGCCCGTCCCGGCCGGACCGATCCCGAACACAATGGTGTGGGCGTCGATGGCGTCGACATAGCGCTTCTGGTTCAGCGTCTTGGGCCGAATCGTCTTGCCGCGACGCGACAAAACGTCCAGGCTCAATACCTCGGCCGGCGACTCGTTGCCGCTGCCGATCAGCATGGCCACACTGTGGCGCACCACCTCGGGCGTCAACGGCTGGCCACCGGCCACAATCGCGACGAGTTCGCCGATCACCCGCTCGGCGAGCGCCACGTCGGCGGGCTCACCAGAGAGGGTCACCGCGTTGCCACGGACATGCAAATCTGCGGGCAGGATCCGTTCGAGGGCACGCAGGTTTTCGTCAGCGGAACCGAGCAGGCCCACGATGAGATCGGGCGGAACGTCGATGCTGCTGCGAACCTGAGATGTCGACGAACCAGCAGCGTTGGTCTCGCGGGGCGTCACGTGGTTTCTTATGCCTGCTTTCTGCGATTTGTTCAGCGGGTTAGCGTCTTGAGTCTACCGCCGCCCGGTTATCCGACCCAATAATTCGCCGCTGCGCGACCATCAGTCGGCCGGGTCCCATCGCGGTGTCAGCACGCCCAACGCCCCCAGGGCGACCGCGGCCGCGGTCGATGTGCGCAGCACCGGCGGGCCCAGTCGGACCGCCACGGCACCGGCACCAGTCATCGCGGCAAGCTCGTCAGCAGCGATGCCGCCCTCGGGACCCACCACCAGCATCACCGACTTCGCTTGCGCCAGGCTGAGATCCGTCAATCGACCGACAGCCGATTCATGTAGCGCCAGCACCGAGCCTCCCGACGCCACCACCTCGCCGATCCGCTGGACCAGCGCCGCGGTGCACAGCACGCCGTCGACCGACGGGATATGTGCGCGACGGGATTGCTGCGCCGCGGCGCGCGCGACCGCGCGCCAGCGCCGCAGGCCTTTATCGGCGCGGGCACCGTCCCACCGGGCCACACAGCGCGCGGCCTGCCATGCCACCAACGCATCAGCGCCGGCCTCGGTGGCCAACTCGATCGCCAGCTCGGAGCGCTCGGCCTTCGGCAGCGCCTGCACGACGGTCACCGGGGGTGCGACAAGTGGCACCTGCCAGCGGTCCAGCACTCGGGCCTGTAGCCCGTCGCGGCCGGCCTGTTCGACCACGCAGCGGGCCAGGCCCCCCGCGCCGTCGCCGAGAACGAGTTCCTCGCCGCGCCGGATGCGCCGCACGGTCGAGGCGTGGAAGCCTTCGTCACCCTCGACGACAGCCAGCTCACCGGTGTCGGGCAGCGCGTCGATGAAGAACAGGCCGGGCAATTAGCGCCCGGTAAAGGTCTCACGCAGCCGGCTGAACAGTCCGCCGGTGGCGGCGGCATGCGTCGACCGGACTTCGGCCACGTCCCGGTCGCGACGGCTTTTGAGCTCGCGCAGCAGTTCGGTGTCGCGGTGATCGAGTCGATCCGGCACCACCACTTCGACGTGCACATGCAGGTCGCCGCGGGCACCGGAGCGCAGGTGCGGCATCCCGTGGCCGCGCCGGGTCGTCACCGAGCCGGGCTGGGTCCCCGCAGGGATGGTGATCTCGGTCAGACCGTCGAGGATCGCGTCCACGGTCACCGTGGTGCCCAGCGCCGCGTCGACCATCGGCACCGAGATCGTGCAGTGCAAATCGTCGCCGTCCCGCACGAAGATGTCGTGCGGCTGCTCGTGGACCTCGACGTAGAGGTCGCCCGCCGGTCCTCCCCCGGGCCCGACCTCGCCTTGAGCTGCGAGCCGCACCCGCATGCCGTTGCCGACGCCGGCGGGGATCTTCACGGTGATCTCCCGCCGGGCCCGCACCCGTCCGTCGCCGCCGCAGTGGTAGCACGGGTCGAGGATGACTTCGCCGACGCCGCGGCAGGTCGGGCATGGCCGGGCTGTCATCACCTGACCGAGCAGGGAGCGCTGTACGGTCTGCACCTCCCCGCGACCACCACAGGTGTCGCAGGTCACCGGCGCCGAATTGGCGTTGGTTCCGCGGCCTTGGCACCGGTCGCATAGCACCGCGGTGTCGACGGTGACCTGTTTACTGACGCCGGTCGCGCATTCGGTGAGGTCGAGCCGCATCCGCAGCAGCGAGTCGGAACCGGGACGGACCCGTCCGGTCGGGCCGCGCGAAGTCGAGCCGCCACCGAAGAACGCCTCGAATACGTCACCCAAACCACCGAAGCCACCGAATCCGTTCGCGGCCGATGCGGCGTTCGCCAGCGGGTCGCCGCCCATGTCGACGATGCGGCGCTTCTCCGGGTCGGACAGCACCTCGTAGGCGACGCTGATCTCCTTGAATTTGGCCTGGGCGACCTCGTCGGGGTTGATGTCGGGGTGCAGCTCACGCGCCAGCTTGCGATAGGCGCGTTTGATCTCCGCATCGCTCGCGTTCTGGCTCACGCCGAGCAGCCTGTAATAGTCGCGTGCCACGCCTGACCTTTCCTAGGCTCTTAGGCCTTGTGAGACCGCTTCATCCGCGGCCATCCATAAATTCTGCATCGAGCGCGCGTTCATCGTGCACCCAGCACTTCGCCGATGTACAAAGCAACCGCAGCGACACTAGCGATAGTTCCCGGATAGTCCATTCGGGTGGGCCCGAGCACACCCATGCCGCCGTAGACGGTGCCGGTCGTGCCGTAGGTAGTGGACACCACCGATGTGCCCACCATCTGCTCGGCCTCGGTTTCATGGCCGATGCGCACGGTCACTTTGCCGGCTTCCTGCTGCGCGGCCAACAGCCGCAGCACCACAACCTGCTCCTCAAGCGCTTCCAGGATCGACCGCAGCGAGCCGCCGAAGTCGGCGGTGTTGCGCGTGAGGTTGGCGGTGCCGCCCAGCAGCAGCCGCTCCTCGGTGTGCTCGACCAGGGATTCGAGTAGCACCGTCGCCGAGCGTCCGACAGCATCGCTGAGGCTCTTCGACTGCCCGCCTCGGCCGTCCAGCTGCGCGGCAAGCTCCGCGACCGCAATCGATGCCGCCGAAAGCCTTTTGCCCTCCAGCGCTTGGCCGAGCATCTCGCGCAGCTGGGACAGCTGGTGGTCGTCGATGACATCACCGAGTTCGACGATGCGCTGGTCGACCCGGCCGGAGTCGGTGATAACGACCATCAGCAACCGGGCCGGGGTCATCGCGATCACTTCCAGGTGCCGCACGGTCGACGTCGACAACGTCGGGTACTGCACGATGGCCACCTGGCGGGTCAGCTGCGCCAACAAGCGCACCGCACGTCGCAGCACGTCGTCGAGGTCGACACCGGACTCCAGAAAACCTTGGATGGCGCGCCGCTCAGCCACCGACAGCGGCTTGACGTCGTCGAGCCGGTCGACGAATTCACGGTAGCCCTTTTCCGTCGGCACCCGCCCGGAGCTGGTGTGCGGCTGGGCGATGTAACCCTCGGCTTCCAGCACGGCCATATCGTTGCGGACCGTGGCGGACGAGACGCCGAGGTTGTGGCGTTCCACCAGCGACTTCGAGCCGATCGGCTCCTTGGTGGCGACGAAGTCGGCGACGATCGCGCGCAGCACCTCAAAGCGACGGTCGTCGGCACTTGCCATTCGGATCCACCTTTCCAACTTGGCCCAGTTTACGGTGATCAGCAGCCGGTATCGCTTTCAGCACCCGCAGCCACCAACCGGTTCGGGACCGCTAGCCTTGCCACATGGCCACGTCGAGGCGCTGCGACGCGCCGGAGGCAATCTGCGGATGATCTTCAAGGGCGTGCGAGAGGGCAAGCCATACCCCGAGCACGGCCTGTCCTACCGGGACTGGTCGCAGATCCCGCCGTGCCAGATCCGACTCGACGAAATGGTCACCACCACCACGGTGCTGGCGCTGGATCGCCTGCTGTCGGAGGACTCCACCTTCTACGGCGATCTCTTCCCCCACGCCGTGAAGTGGAAGGGCACCGTCTACCTCGAGGACGGGTTGCAGCGCGCAGTGCGTGCGGCCCTGCGAAATCGCACCGTGCTGCATGCGCGGCTACTCGACTTGGATGCGGTCGCTCCGCAGGTCTAGCGGCGATCGCAAGCGCGGCGAGGCCGGGCGCAGCGGGTCGCCGCGCGAGAACGACGCGCGGTCACGTTCTTGCGCCGGTCGGTGTCGAGATAGGTAAAGCGCAAGACTTTGAGGAGGACCCCATGCCACGAATCAGCGGAGTGTCCGATCGCGACGCCAAACTCGGCACCAAGATCGCCTTCTTTTTCACCCGGCGCCACTTCAAGCAGATGACCGGTGGGGAAACCGCGGCGATGCTCGAGCCGCTGCGGATGTATGCCTATGTTCCCAAGCTACTCAGCGCAATCGGCCGTCTGGAGCTGGCGGAATCCAAGATCGACATCCTCAGCCCCCGCCATCGCGCGCTCGCCGAGTTGAAATCGGCGACGACGGTGAGCTGTGAGTACTGCATCGACCTCGGTTCGCAGATCGCGCGCAGCTGGGGCCTTACCGACGAGGAATTGCTGGCGTTGTCCGACTATCAGAACGCGACCTGCTTCTCCGACGTCGACAAGCTCATCCTCGAATACGCCACGGCGATCACCCGCACACCGGTCGAGGTGAGCGACGAGCTATTCGAGTCATTGCGAGCACATTTCGACAATGCTCAACTCGTCGCGCTGACCCACATCATCACGCTCGGAAATCTCCGGGGCCGCTTCAACCTCGCATTGGACATCGGCTCGTCGGGTTTCAGCGACGGCAGGGTGTGTGCACTGCCCGACGTCGGCCGACGGTGACCTCCAACGCGGACCTGGCGGCACGCTTTCAGGCGGCCCGGCCGCATCTGGGTGCGCTGGCCTACCGCATGTTGGGTTCGGTCGACGACGCCGAGGATGCCGTGCAAGAGGCCTGGCTCCGGCTGGCCGGTGGCAACCAGCAGGGTGCCGCGGAGATCGCCAACCTCGACGCCTGGCTGACCACCGTGGTGGCCCGGATCTGCCTGAACACCTTGCGCACCCGCCGCGCACGACCCCGCGAAGAACTCGTCGCGCGGGTGCCGGACCCGATCGTCGATGCGGTCGGCGAACCCGATCCCGAGCACCAGGCGATGCTGGCCGACGCGGTGGGGTTGGCGTTGTTCGTCGTGCTGGACACCTTGCCGCCGCCGGAGCGGCTGGCGTTCGTGCTCCACGACGTCTTCGCCGTGCCGTTCGACCAGATAGCGCCGATCGTCGAGCGATCACCGGAGGCCACCCGCAAGCTGGCCAGCCGGGCGCGGCGCCGCATCCAGGACGCCGCGCCCCACCCGGACAGCGACATGGCGGCCCAGCACGCCGTCGTCGACGCATTCTTCGCCGCCGGACGAGCCGGTGACTTCGACCGGCTGGTCGCGGTGCTGGACCCCGACGTGTCGTTGCGCGGCGACTTCGGCCCCGGCCCGGTCGGACTGCGCTCGGTGCACGGCGCCGCCGCGGTCGCCGGCCTAGCCCGGGGCTACGCGGCGCCGGAACGCGAGGTCCGGTCCGCCGCTGTCAACGGCGCGGCCGGCGCGGTGATCTTCGTCGCGGGCGAGCCGACCGCCGTCATGGGCTTCGTCGTTCGCGGTGGGCGTATCGCCACGATCGACGTGCTGGCCGATCCCGAACGGATCGCGCGGATCGACTTGCGCGCAGTTACCGCCTAGCCCGTCGCTGCCTGCACCAGCGCCTGCGCGGACTGGGGCGAGATCGCCCAGCCACCTTGATTGACGAACGTGAGATTCTGCGTGACAGGCGTCGGGAACTTCGGACCCGAGATGGCCACGGCGGCGCTGGCCGTATTGGGACCGGCGGGCTGGATGTTCGTCACGTCGAACGACTCCGGAAAATTCCCGGCCCGGAACGCGTCTCGCAGCTTGTGGTCGGCGTCGCGCCCCTCGTCGTCACTGATGCCGCCTGCGACCAGACCGGTCTTGCTGTGGTACGACACGCCGGGGTTGGTGAGGTTGGTGCAGAGGCTGGACAAGTCGCCGGCAGTCGGCAGATCTGGCGCCGGCGGCGGGTCCTGCGCGAACGGCACGCCCAGGGCCACCGTCTGCACCTCGAAGGCGGACGTGGTGCCGGAGGCAAACAACGTCACGCCGGCGGCCGCGGCTCCAATTGCGGCGACGGCTGCCGCCCCGGTGGCGAGCATTCTGACGGTCATGGCTGTCCCTTCGATTCGGACTTCAACTCGGTGTGTCGTATCACTGGTTGTCTCAACATACCCCGTGGCCCCACCGCCGAACCGCCACATCTAGCCGGCGTGGATCCGCCATTCGGCGGCATCCTGCTGCTGTCGCCAGAATTCTTCGAAACGTCCTCCCGCGCTGAGCAACTCATCGACCGAACCGTCCTCGACCACCTGACCGTTGTCAAGAAAAAGAACCCGGTCGGCGTGGCGGATGCTGGCCAACCGATGGGCGACGATCACCCGGGTGCGCGATTGCGGATCGGCAGTGAGCGCATCGACAACGGCGGCCTCGTTCTCGGTGTCCAGCGCGCTGGTCGCTTCGTCAACCAGCAGGATCGGCGCGGGTTTGAGCAAGGCGCGAGCGATGCTGACCCGTTGTCGTTCACCACCCGACAGCGCGGAACCGGCTTCGCCGACGATCGATTCGGCGCCCTCGGGCAGCCTGCCGGTGAGCTCGTCGACCCGCGCCAACGCCACAGCCCGGGTGAACTGATCGTCGTCGGCGCCCGGGTCTCCGGCGAACACGTTCTCGCGGATCGTCCCATGGAACAGATAGGGGTGTTGGAACACCACGCTGCTTGCGGCACGTCGAGTTTCGGCATCGAGCGTCGCCGCGTCGAGGCCGTCGACCAGGACACGTCCGCGGGTCGGCTGGTGCAAGCCGGCGATCAGCGCCAAGATGGTGCTCTTGCCCGAGCCGGACGGCCCGACAATCGCGGTCGTAGTTCCCGGCTGCAGCGCGAAACTCACGCGAAAGAGCACCGGCGCGGTTGCGCCGCCGTAGCTGAACGCGACGTCTTCGAATTCGATACGTGGTGCCGTCGCGTGGCCACGCAGCGTCTCGGTGCCGGCATCCATGACCGGCGCAGTGAGCACGGCACGAATGCGGTCGAGTGTGGCGCGCGTGCTCTCCAGAGCCGGCGCCAATTCGCTGATGGTGGTGAAAGGTTCTAGATAGCGGGCGATTACGACGATCAGCGCGATGGCCGCAGGCACGCTCAGCCGGTCCGCCACCGTCAGCACGGTGGTCGCCCCGGCAAGCAGGATGAGCGCCAGCTGGCTGGCAATGCTGAACAAGAGCTGGCCCGGAATCTGCATGCCCAGCAGCCGCATCGTCGCGCCGTGTTGCTTGGCTAGTGCGTCGCCGACCAGGCTTCGGGCCGGCTCGACGCGCCGCGCGGCCCGCAATGCCTGCTGCGTGCGGGCGAATTCGATAATGCGCTCGGTCAGCGCGGTGTTGGCTTCACCGGCCGCGGCATCGGCGCGGCGCGCGAGCCGGACCGACGCCCACAACGCCCCCAACAGCAGTGGCACGCCACCCATCGCGGCGACGCCGAGCTGCCAGGAGACCGGCAATAGGGCCAGCGCGATAGCGGCCGGCAGCAGGACTGCCGTGACCAGCGGCGTCAACAGGTTGACCACCAGGCCGACGAGTTCGGGTCCCGTTGCGGCGATCGCCTGTCGCGCCGTCGCGGTGTGGTCGGCGCTGAACCAATCCAGCCGGACGTCGGGAAGCCGGTCTGCCACGTCGTGCTGGGTGTGATCGAGCACAGCGAAGCCCAAGTTGAAACCGATCCGTGCGGTCGCGGTGTCGATCACCCATCCGGTCACCGTCGCCGTGGTGAGCCAGCCCAGCCACACCAGCGCGCGTTGCGGTGTGTCGCTGAACAACGCCGCCACCAGTGGGACCAGCAGCACGGTGGCTACCGCCCGCACCACCACGGAGACCAACGCGAGCACGGCGTAGGCGATCACCCTTCCGCGGCGGTCGGCCGGGACCAGCTGTAACCAGGTCCGGATCATCGCGTCGCCTCCTGAGCCGTGGTGACAGCCAACGGGCCGCGATAGCCGCTTTCCCAGAGCCGTCGATATCGTCCACCCGCACTGAGCAATTCGTCGTGGGTGCCCTGCTCCGCGATCCGGCCGTGGTCGAGTACGACGATCTGGTCGGCTCCGGTGACGGTATGCAGTCGATGAGCGATCACCAACACCGTGCGATCACGGGTCAGCCGGTTGAGCGCTTGCTGCACAAGGTATTCCGATTCCGGGTCGGCAAACGCCGTGGCCTCATCGAGGATCAGCACTGCGGTGTCGGCGAGGATGGCTCGGGCGATGGTGAGCCGTTGCCGCTCGCCACCCGAGAGCCCACTGCCCGCACCCAGCACGGTGTTGTAGCCGTCCGGCAATCGCATGATCCGATCGTGGATTTGTGCCTCGCGCGCGGCGGCCTGGACCGCAGCGGCGGTGGCATCCGGTACGGCCAGCGCGATGTTCTCGGTGACGGTACCGTGCACGAGCTGGGTTTCTTGCAAGACGAAACCGACTCGGGTGTAGAGATCGTCGGCCGTCATCGACCGGATGTCTTGTCCACCAACGCGTATCGCGCCGTGCTGGACATCGTGGAATCGAGCCAGCAGCGCGGCCAGTGTCGACTTTCCGGATCCGGACGGGCCGACGAGCGCGGTAACCGTACCCGGCCGCAGCGTCAGTGAGACATCCTTGATCACCGGTACGCCCACGCGGTAGCCAAAGCTGACCTGATCGAACACGACCGTCGCGGAGGTGACGTCGGCGGAGGCGTCCCGTGGCTGTTCACGGACGGCGAGGTCCGGCTCGTCGAGCGTGATCTGAAGGCGCCGGGCGGCCGCCATTCCGGCGCGGATGCCGCCGAGGCCGTAGGCGATATTGAGCAGTCGGGCGCCGAATGTGGTACCCAACAACAAGAACGGCAAGAGGTTCACCGGGTTCATCCGGCCTGTGACGACCAGCAGGGTGCCGGTGACGGCGATGAGCCACAGGAAAGTCGCGGGACGGGTGGCCAGGTCCATCAAGGTTTTCTTGCCGGCCAGCGGACGCTGCCAGTCGACCAGGAACCGGACGTACTCGTCGAGACGGCGCCGGAAGCTCGACGCGGCGGCACCGCCGAAGACGCGGATCACCGGCTGGCCTTCGAGGTAGGCGCCGGCCTCGCTGCTCATCTTCTCGGCCCAGCGCTGCGATTGCGGGATACGCGGCCCGGACTGAATCGTGATGGAGGACGTCAAAACCAGATAGAACAGCACAGGTACGAACAACACCAGCGCCACCCGCCAGTCGACGACAAACAGGTAGACCAGCACCGCCACCGGGGCGACTAGCGCGGCAACCGCGTCCGGAATCGCATGGGTGACCAGATAATGCAGCGACAGCGTGTCGTCCTGCACCAGCTGCTTGATCGATCCCGACCCGCGAGCGGTGAACCAGCCCAGCGGCAACCGCGACAGCTTGCTCAACAGCCGCGACCGCAGGTCGGTGGCAAACCGGGCGTCGACGACATGTAGCCACAGCGTCAGTGCGGCGCCGAGCACGGTGCCGACGCCCAGCAGCGCGATCGCTGCAATTCCGATCTCCCGCAGCCGCGACGCGTCGGCGCCGGCCGCCAACTGCCGCGCCAACCCGACCAGAAGCACGAACGGCGCCAGCTGCAACAGCGTGATCACCGCCTGCAGTAGACCGGAGGCGATCAGCGCCGAGCGCAGCGGTGCGAGCAACCGGCCGGCGGCCTGGGCACGCCAATTGCCACGGGGCGTCGGCGCGGGCGCTTCGGTAAGCGCCGGTTCCTGCTGTACCACAGCGCTTTCCGATGGAATTTCTTCGGGTTCGTCGCCGCGGCGAATACCCATCGCACGTCCGGCACTCCAGTAGGCCTGCGCGTGTATCTCGGATTTGGGAAACCCGAACTCGTCGCGCAGCCGTGTGCGGACGTGCTTGAGTGTCATGGCCTCGGGCGTCGCCCACGCGTACCAGTCCGACCAGTCCCGGATCTCGATCGCCGCGGCCAGTGATTTCTCGTCGCGACGGCTGACCCAGTGCACCTGCAACCGCGGATGCTGCGCGAGCGGGATCAGCGCGTCGTTGTCGTCATGCTGTTCGAGGTACATCTCGATCGGTACGTCGTCGGGGACGACCCCGACGATCCCATTCATCCCCGGGATCGACGCCGAGTCACCGATCAGCAGATAGCCGGCGGGCTGTTCATCGGGTACGTCGAAACGCGACGCGCCCATCAGCGACATCACGGCGATCGTCGCGCCGGGTTTCACCGTGCGCGCCCACAACGACGCGGGGCCGGCCGGGTCGTGCAGCACGATATCGACCGCGAAGCGGCCGGCGGGCACGTCGGCCTCGGAAATCGTGTAGGCGCGCTGGAATTCGGTCTTCGACCCATCCGGGTCGGGAAACCAGAACCGCAACCACGCCGCGGGTTCGGCCTGCGCCTCTTCGAACAAGGTCGCGGATTCCATCCGCACGCGCACGAAATGTGGAGCGATCTGCACGGTTTCGATCACCGTCGCGGTGTGGTCGCGAGCGCCGAAGCCCCGCAGCATCGCGCCCTGGAATCCGCGTGCCATCAGCGGTCCAACGCCTCGCGGAGGCTCTTGGGCCGGATGTCGGTCCAGTGCTCCTCGACATAGGCCAGGCTCTCCGCACGACTGGCTTCACCGAAGACCTTCCGCCACCCCGCCGGAATGTCGGCGAAGGCCGGCCACAGGCTGTGTTGGTCTTCGTCGTTGACTAACACCAGGAATGTGCCGGTGTCGTCATCGAAGGGATTGGTGCTCATCATTTCTCCTGGTCGAGGGGTCGGTGTGGGGACCCAGTTCGGTGCCCAGCACCCGATCGGACAGCAGTCCCAGACAGCTGAGGTTGGGGAATCCCGGACCCTGGTTGAGTCCGGCGAGATTGGGCAAGAACAGCTTCGGGGCGACGTCGATGACGGCGAGATCGTGTCCGATCGCCTCTTGCAGGCGGTCCCCGGTCAGCGGGCCACCCAAACCCAGCTCGAGCAGGTCGAGCGCGTCCTGGCTGAACAGCGTGGTGAACCACAGCGGGTCGGCACCCGATCCGTCGATGACCAAGTCGAAACCGTGTACCGTTTCGAGGTTCTCGCTGCCCCGGTTGGTGGACAGCGTCAGCCGGATCTGCTCATCGCGGCCCACCGCGTGGGCAACCCGTCCGCGCAAGTGACGGATACGGTCGTCGGCCAGCAAGGAGTCCTGAACGTTCGACGAGAACACCCCGCGGTCGGTGCGGGCGATCGCATCGCGGCGTTCGTCCAGTGTCAGCGCCGTCCAGTCGGTGGGGTCGGAGAACAGCGTGTTCTCGAAGAAGCTCTCCCCGCGGGTGAACAGCGTCACCTGCGGCGAGATCACGGTGATGGTCGAAACCCGGTGCCGGAAAAGCTCGTTGAGCATCGCCGCCGCGGTCTCGCCGCCGCCGATAACCGCGACCCGCTCGGCGCTGATCCGCTCGTGCTGGCCGGCGCGATGCCAGAACTGCGCGATCGAGAGCACCAGCGGATTCCCGGGCAGCAGGGACCTTTCGGCCTGGCCCGGCCCGGTGATCATCAAACCGTCTGCGTGCACGGTGATTTCGTCGGTGTGCAGCGCCCAGCGGTCGCCGTCGACAGCGAGATGCTCGACGTCGCCGGAGACCACGGTCATGTCGATCTGCTCGGCGACCCAACGCAGGTACTGGCTCCACCGGCGGTGGGTGGGCGCCGGTCGGCCACGGTCGATCCACTGGGCGAACTGGCCGCTGGCGATCAGATACGACTGCCAGCTGAACCGGGTCATCCGCTCGTCAAGCTCGGCGTTGCGGCGTGGCACCAGCGACGACCGATATGGGAACCCGACATCCTTCTCCGGGCTTGTCCCGAGTCGTTGCGCCCCGTCGGTCCAGCCGCCGCTGGACTGCCAGTTGGCACCCACTCCGATCCGCTCGACGGCTACCACCTCGGGCGCGTCGACACCCATCTGGCCCAGCACGTATGCCTTGGCGGCGACGGCCACCGCCTTGACCCCGGCTCCCAGCACCGCAAGTGTGGTCATCTCACCATCTCCTCAAGCGCCTCATTCCAAAGCTCTTGCAATGCAGTAATATCCGAGTCATCGAGAATGCCGGGGAGCGCCCGCCACTGCGAGCCCAGCATCTGCCGATCACCGGCGCGCACAACGAGGGCCAGGATCATCAGCTCGTGGCGCACCGCGAGCTCGGGCTCCGGCACCGGCGACATCCCGGCGAGCAGGTTGCGGTCCAGCCGCAGTCCGGTGCCGGACGAGTGCGCTGCGCCAAGGTAATTCAGTAGCAGCTGCGGTCCGGGGAGTGCGGCGAGTTGCTCAGCGGTGTCGCCGCGCAGATAGCGCAGCAGGCCGTAGTCGAGCCCGTCGCCCGGGATGGCCGCCCGCAGCTCCCCGACGCGTCGCGGGTCGGTTGAGTCCACCCGCAGCGGGTAGATCGAACTCAGCAGCCCCACCGTGTCGCTGGTGTCGACAGTGCTCGTGCTCTGCACCAGCGTGTCGGCGCGACCGTGGGTTTCCAGCGCCAGCAGCGGCGCAGGAGTGGGCTGGCCGCGTGCCTTTCGCCAACGGGTCACCATCGCCGCTGCCGCGGCGACCAGTAGGTCCGGCAACGGCACTCCGCACGACAGCAGCCGGGCGGTCATGTCGGCGTCGCCGATCGTCGTCCGGACGATCAGATCACCGGCCCGGTCGCGGTCCGGGCGGACCCGTCGCGCGCCCAGGTCGGGATCGTCGCCCGCCAGCTGAGCTGACCAGAACGGCGCCGTGTCCAGCTGGTCGGTTCGCTGCGTCAGGGCGGCCGCCCAGCGCCGGTAGCTGGTGTGCTCGCGCACAACGGCGGGCGACTGTCCGGTGGTCAATGCTTGTAGCGCCGTTGCCAATTCGCCGAGCACCACCCGCCACGACGCCGGGTCCATCGCCAGGACGTGCGCGGTGAGCAGCAGGACGCTCTCGCCGACGGCAGGCCGCAACCACACCGCGGCCAACAGCACTCCCCGTTCGGGGTCCAGGCGGTCGACGGCTGCTGCGGCGTGCGCGGTGACCGCCGCTTGCAGATCGTCGACAACCTCGACCTCGGTGAGGTATTCGGCAGTAGCGACGGGGTGCAGCGTCATGGTGGCGCGATCCAGCCGGCTGTGCAGCACATCGTGCCCATCGATGATGCCGGCCAGTGCGGCGTTTAGGTGCTCACGCCTGACGGTTGCGGGCAACCGGATGGCTTCGGTTTGAGCGAGTCGGCGCGGCTCACCGTATTCGTAAAGCCAGCGGCCGTTGGGCAGCAGCGGGATCGGGCCGATGCCGTCTGCAAGGTCTTCTGCGGACCGGGTGATGTGGGCGGCTTCCGAGTCGATCGCCGCGGCAAGTTCGCGGACGTTGGTGCATTCCAGAATGAGTCGCGCGCGCAGCGCAATCCCACGTGCTCGCGCCGCCTGCACCACCGAAAGCGCCGCGATGCTATCCAGGCCCAGCTGGAGGAAGTCAGCAGTGACATCGATCGGAGGCTGTTGTAGAACGTCTGAAACTAGTTCCGCCAGAGCAGCTTCCGTGGCAGTCATGAGCTCGGATTCACCGGTGACGGCCGGATCGGCCGAGTGGGCCGCAGCCAATGCGGCTTCATCCAGTTTGCCGTTGGGCGTCAGTGGGATTTCGCCGACGACGACGATGCGCTGCGGAACCATGTAGCGCGGCAATCGGGACCTGAGCACGCTGCGCAGTTCGGCGGGCGAAGGCGGCGGGCCCACCGCGTGGTTCATCGCGACATAGGCGGTGAGCCTCGGCACCCCTTGATGCTGGTGCACCACGACGCCCGCGCGCCGGACGTTCGGGTGCGACTCGAGTGCGGCGGCGATCTCGGCGGGTTCGACGCGGTAGCCGCGGATCTTGACTTGGGAGTCCGCGCGCCCCACGTACTGCAGTGAGCCATCGGGTTGCCGGCGCACCAGATCGCCGGTGCGGTACATCCGCGCACCCGCAGCGAACGGATTGGCGACGAAGCGCTGGCTGGTTTCCGCCGCGCGGCCCAGATAACCGCGGGTCAACTGCGCGCCGGCCAGGTAAAGCTCGCCGATTGCTCCGCACGGCACCGGCCGCAATGCCGAGTCCAGCACGTAGCCGCGGGTGTGCCGGGTCGGCCGCCCGATCGAGGGTTCGTCGTACTCGGCGATGGCGGCCACCAGCGCCTCGACCGTGGTCTCGGTGGGACCGTAGCAGTTGTAGGCGGTCGTCTGCCCGACGGCGCACCGATTGCGGATGAACGCCCACGCCGCGCTGCCGACCGCTTCACCGCCCATCGCCAGAACCGCCAGCGGGACTTCATCCAGTAGTCCAAATGCCTTCATCTGCGCGAACATCGAAGGGGTGGTGTCGATCATGTCGATGCGGTGCTCGGCGATGACCTGCACCAACGCCTCGGCGTCGGTCTGGGTGTGCTCGTCGACGACGTGCACCGCGTGACCGTCCAGCAGCGCAACCAGCGGCTGCCAGGCCGCGTCGAAGGCGAACGACCACGCGTGCGCGATGCGCAGCGGGCGCGCCAGCCTCGCGGCCATCGGCCGCAGCACGTGATCCAGATGATCGTCGGCGTAGGCACCCACCGCGGCATGAGTCCCGATGACGCCCTTGGGTTCTCCCGTCGTCCCGGAGGTGAAGACGACGTAGGCGGCCTGCTCGGGCGCCACGTCGACCGGGCGCAAGTCGCCGTCATCGTCTCTGCCGGCCTCCAGTAATCGCTCGTCGACGACGATCGCAGCACCGCTTTGGCGCAGAATCGAATCCACCCGTTCCGGGGGCATTCCCGGCTCCAGCGGTACGCACATGGCCCCGGCCTTGAGGATCGCGAGCATCGCAACGATGTACTGCGGGCCCCGCGGAAGCTTCACTGCCACCGGTGTTTCGCGCGCGGCTCCCCGGGCAACCAGCGCGGCCGCAAGTCTGTCCGCCGCCGTGTTCAGCTCGCCGTAGCTCAGCGTGCCGCCCGCCCAGCTGACCGCGAGTCTGTCGGGCGTCCGCGCCGCGATCGCCGCGAATCGCGCGTGAATGCTCAGTGCCGCAGGCGGCGTCACCGCGTCGACGGCGCCCAGTGGCGAGGCTTCGTCGTCGAGCAGCACGCTGACCTGACCGAGCGGGCGTTCCCACATCTGCAGCAGCCGCTCGGCGGTGGTGAGCACCCGTCGACCCAGCGTCGCAGCCGTCGTGACACCCAGCGCGCCGTCGATCACTTCGATCTGCACGACGAGTTGATCGCCGGCCATGTGGGCGGCAAGCACGACCGGGAAGTGTGTCAGGCTTTCCAGTGCGGCGGGTCGGAAGGTAACGCCGGCACTCGTCAAATCGCCGTTGCCGGCCATTGCGCCCAGCGGAAAGTTCTCGTAAACCAGCAACGTGTCGAACATCTCGCCGACACCGCCCAGTGCCCGCAGTTGCGCATGTCCGAGGTATCCGTGTTCGCGCAGGATCGCCGAATCACGTTGCACAGCCTTGCATTGCGTTCCGACCGGCAGCGTCCCGTCGATCTGAACCCGCAGCGGCACGGTGTTGATGAACAGTCCGATCATGGTTTCGACGCCGGCCAGTTCGGCCGGCCTGCCGGACACGGTTATCCCGAACACCACATCGTCGCGGTCGGTCAACCGCGACACCACCAGCGCCCAGGCCATCTGCAGCAGCGTGTTGATCGTGACACCCCGGGAACGGGTGTTGTCGACCAGCCGCGCGGTGGCCTGCGGGTCCATTCGCAGTTCGGTGCGCGATGGGAGCCGGGTGGAGCCCGAATCGACCGAGCCCTCACCGCCCAGCGCGGCCGACAGGAAGGTCGGGCCGGGCAGATCGGCCAGATGTTGACGCCAGATCTGTTGACTGGCAGTGTGATCGCGGCCGGCCAGCCAGCCGATGTAATCGCGGTATGGCCGCGGGTTCCCGTGCAGCGCTTCGATATCCCCGCCGGCCTGGTACAAGATCATCATCTCGTTGACGAACACCGGCAGCGACCAACCGTCGATCACGATGTGGTGGGCGGTGATCACCAAACGCCATTGTGTGCCGGGCAATTCGATAAGCAGGAAGCGGATAGCCGGCCCGCGTTCGAGATCAAACGGCCGTCGACGTTCCGCGGCCTCGAGCGCCTCGAGCGCCTCGGGCACCGCGGCGATGTGACTCCACGGCAGCTCGACGCGTGACGGCACGATCTGCACCGGCCGCGGGATCCCTTGGCTGAAGAAGCTGGCCCGCAGATTCGGGTGCCGGGTCAACATCTTCGCCGCGCAATCGCGCAGCAGCTCGGCGTCCACAGCACCGGAGATGTCTGCTGCCATGCCGATCACATACGGATCGTCGGCGGGCTGATCGGCAACAAATTCGGCCAGTGCGGTCAGCGAATACAAGCCCTCTTGCAGTGGACTCAACGCCATGACGTCTTCGATGTCAGGGGCGATACCGGGACCAGAGCCGGTTTCGGTTCCGGCGGCCGTCATGACGCACCGTCGCGCGATGTTGACCAAAGCCGCGTCACGGCGGCCAGATCGGAAGCTGACAACCCGGACGTGCTCATCGGCTCGAAACTGGTGTCCGCCGGCGCGGGGACCGGCTCGATCAGATCGGCATCCTCGCCCAGTGCGTCCAACGCGGCCGCCAACTGCTGCACAGTCGGGTTCTCAAACACCATGCGCGGGTTGATCGCAAGACCCGCTGTGCGCGCTCGGGCGGCCAACTGCACCGACAGGATGCTGTCGCCGCCAAGGGTGAAGAAGTCGTCAAAGCGCCCGACTTCGGCGGTCGACAGCAGCTCGGCGAACACCGTGGCCAGCGCGCGTTCGGTGTCGGTGCGCGGCGGTTCGGTCTGGCCGCCGGTGCTGACCGCCGGCCGCGGCAGCCCGGGCCGATTCAGTTTGCCCGAGTCGGTTTTGGGCAGCACGTCCAGCACGGTCAGCGAAGACGGCACCATGTATCCGGGCAGCGTCGCGGCGACCGCGGCGCGGACTGACCCCGCGAAAGCCGCCTTCTGCGCCTCATCGGCGATCGGCTGTTGCGGCACAACATATCCGGCCAGTGTGGTGCTGCCCTGTAGCTCCCAGGTGCGGGCCGCCGCGGCGCCGACACCGTCGGCCGCCGCCAGCACGGCCTCGACCTCGGCCAGCTCGACCCGAAAGCCGCGCACCTTGACCTGATGGTCGGCACGTCCGACAAATTCCAGTTCGCCGTCCTCGGTCCACCGGGCCAGGTCACCACTACGATACAACCGCGTACCAGGTTGGGTGGCATACGGATTGGCGACAAATCGCGAAGCAGTCAGCCCGGGCCGCTTCCAATATCCCCGGGCCAACTGGTCGCCGGCGTAGTAGAGTTCGCCGACCACGCCGACCGCCACCGGTCGCAGACCGTCGTCGAGCAGATACGCATCCGCTCCCGGCAACGGCTTACCAACCAGCGGGATCGGCAAGCTCAGCCGCCCTCGCGACACGGCACCAGAGGTCTCGGTTGAGCCGATATTGTTCAGCAGCTCAGGGCCGTCGCCGGCATCGTCGGCGCCGGCCTCATCGGCACAAGCCTTCGTCAGCCGCTGTAGTAGCGACGTGCTCACCGGCTCTCCGCCGCAGACCAGGCGGGACAGTGCACGCAGCGCGGCAGGGCTGCTGTCCACCAGCGCCGAGACCAGGCTCGGCACCGCGGTCACCTGGGCGACCGAATGCCGTTGCATCAGAGCGCCGAGGGCTTCGGGGTTTCGCAGCTCGGCATCATCGGCGAGGATCATGGTTGCGCCCGCGGCCAAACCGGCGAGCATCTCCATCCCGCCTTCGAGGAACGTGATCGAGGCCTGCGCCAGTCGAATATCTTGGGCTCTGGGTGGATAACGCCGCAGTTGCCAATCCAGCCGGGCCGCCATCGACCGATGGGTGCCCACCGTCCCCTTCGGCTTGCCGGTCGACCCAGAGGTGAACACCAGGAACATCGGGTCATCGGGATGCGGTGGCGGCGGTGTCTGCGGATGCGACGGACCCGAGTGTTCCACTGCAGTACGCACTTCCGGGTCGTCCAGGGAGAGCAGCTGGAAACCGGGTGTTTGCGGCATCTTGTCGACCGCCTCGGCCGTCACCACCACGACCTGCGGCTCGACGTCGTCGAGCATGAGTTGCTTACGTGCCGCCGGGTAACCGGGATCGATCGGGAAGTAGGCAGCGCCCGCCTTCATGATGGCCACCAGCGCCACCACCAGGTCGATGCTGCGGCGGGTCGACAGCCCGACCAGCGACCCCGGCCCGACCCCGCGATCGGCGAGCAGCGCCGCCAGGTTGTCCGAACGACGTTGCAGCGACGGGTAATCGATCTCGTCGCTGCCACAACGCACCGCGGTCCGGTCAGGTCCGTATTGCCGACTGGGCTCCAGCAACTCCGGGATGGTGCGTGGTCGCCCGGGCGCCGGCTGATCGCCGCGGCTCCAGCTGTCCAGGATCCGGCGTTGCTCGGCGGCGCCGATCAGGCCGACGTCACGCAACGTCTGATCGAGGTTGTCGGCGAATTCATTGACGACCTGCGTGAGCCAGCCGGCCAATCGCTCGATCGTCGACCTGCGGTAAAGCTCGGTGCGGAAGATGATTTGGCCGTTGTAGCCGGTATCCCCAGATCCGTCCGTGCCGAAGAAGTTGACGCTCAGGTCGGCGTGCGCCATGTCGAAGGGAGGGTCCAACGTGGTGCAGACCGTATCCGCATCGCCCGGAGTCGTGGCGATGACGCGAGTGGCGGGCAGATGATCGCGGACGTGCACGACGACCTGGAACAGCGGGTTGCGTGCGAGGGAACGCACCGGGTTGACGCTGTCGACGACTCGGTCGAACGGCAGGTCTTGGTGTGTGTAGGCGGCCAGCGCCGTTTCCCGGGCCCGGTTGCACACCTCACGCAGCGTCGGGTTGCCACGCAAGTCGTTACGCAGCACCAGGATGTTGACGAAAAACCCGATGAGTTGGTCTAGTTCGGCTTCGGTACGACCGGCGACCGGTGTGCCCAGCGGGATGTCCACTCCCCCGCCCGCCTTGTGCAGGACCACAGCCACAGCGGCCTGCAGCAGCATGAATTCGGTGATGCCCAGTTCGCGGCATCGCTCGGCGAGTTTGGCGCGGGTACCGGAGTCGATACGGAATTCGACGGCTTCGCCCGCACGGCCCGGCACCGGCGGCCGGGGCAAGTCGGGCCGCAACCCGGTGTCCTCCGGCAGCCCTGCCAGCTGCCGGATCCAGTACTCCCGCTGCGCAGTGGCTACCGGTGATTCCTGACCGGACGTCTCGCCGAGCAATGCGCCCTGCCACGCCGCATAGTCGGCGTACTGCACGCGAAGCGGTGCCCATGCCGGCGCCTCGCCGGCCCGACGGGCGCGGTAGGCGGTCAGCAGATCGGCGAAAAGCACGCCCGCCGACCAATGGTCGGCTGCGATGTGGTGCATCACCAGTGACAACACCTGCTCTTGGGGTGCATCTGTGCTGTGCAGCAGCGCGACCCGAAACGGCCATTCGCTGTCCAGCTCGAAGCAATGCCGGCGCTCGATATCCAGCTGAGATTGCAGCCAGTCATCGCCGTCACCGGCGGCACGCCGGACCGAAATCTCGTTGATCGGGGCCACCACTTGGTAAGGAACGCCGTCGATTTCGAGGTAGCTGGTGTGCAGGATTTCGTGGCGGGCGACCAGGTCGCCGACAGCGGCGATCATTGCCTCTATGTCCCACGGTCCGGTCAGCCTCGCGGCGAACGGAATGTTGTTGACCGGGCTGGGACCCTCGACCCGGTACGCGAACCAGGTGCGCAGTTGCGAGGCCGACAAGGGCAGCGGTTCGTCGTGGACGGTCGCGATCAGCTTGGGTCGCGATCGCGTCACCTGACCACTACGCAACTGGTCGACCCGCTCAGCAAGCCGCCCCACGGTCGCCAACTCGAAGATGTCCCGGATGCCAAGTTCGACATCGCATTCCGCTCGAATCGCGGTCACCAGCTTGGTGGCAACCAGAGAGTGCCCACCCAGGTCGAAGAACGAATCGTCGACACCCACCCGGCCATGGCCAAGCAGCTCGGAGAACAGCGCGGCGATCCGCCGTTCGGTCACTGTTGCGGGGTCGCGGTATTCGGTGCTCGGCGCGATCTGCGGCTCGGGCAGCGCGTCACGGTCGATCTTGCCGTGCGCGGTGATCGGGATCTCGTCGAGCACAACATAGGCCGCCGGTGTCATGTAGTCCGGAAGCGCTGCTGCCACCCTGGTGCGAATCCGGTCGAGGTCGACCGTCTCACAGTCGGCGCCGTCGGCCGGAGTCAGATAACCCACCAGGCTTTTGCCCAACTGCGGCAGGTCGGCAGCCAGCACGACCGCTTGTCCGACGCTGGGGTCAACCGAGATGGCGGCGCCCACTTCGCCCAGCTCGATGCGGAAACCGCGGATCTTCACCTGTTCGTCGGCGCGGCCGACGAACTCGATGTCCCCGTCGGGGTTACGCCGAGCCAGGTCGCCCGATCGGTACAGCCGGCCGCCGGGAGTGAACGGGTCGGCGACGAAACGCTCGGAGGTCAGGCCTGGTCGGCGGTGATATCCGTGCGCGACATGTGTTCCACCGATGTAGATTTCGCCGATGACCCCGGCCGGGACCGGCCGCAGCGCGTCGTCAAGCAGATGCACCTGGGTGTTGATCTTGGGCCGGCCGATCGGCACCACCCGGGTGCCCTGAGCGCCTTCCACGTGGTAGCTGGTGGCGTTGACGACGGTCTCGGTGGGTCCGTAGAAGTTGTACAACAGTGCATCGAACGTGGCGTGGAACTTGTCGGCGATCTCGCCTGGCAACGGCTCGCCGCCGATGGGCACGCGGCGCAGCGTGCGCCACTGGTTGACCCCTGGCAATGACAGGAACAGCCCCAGCAGTGACGGGACGAAATGCATCGAGGTGATGCCTTCGCGACGCAGCAACTCGGTCAGGTATCCGATGTCGCGCAGCCCGTCCGGCCGCGGAATGACCAGCCGTGCGCCACAAATCAACGTCCCGAAGATCTCGCCCATCGACACGTCGAAGCTCGGCGATGCCACCTGCAGCAGCCGGTCCGTTTCGTCGACCCGGTATTCGTCGCCAAACCAGACGAAGTACTCCGCGATCGGTGCATGCGGAACCGGTACGCCTTTGGGCAGCCCGGTCGAACCTGAGGTGTAGATCAGGTATGCGGTGTTCTGCGGGCTCAGCGGCCTGATCAACTCGGGCGCGGTGGCCGGATACTGCGCCAAGCCGGTAACCGGTTCGCGCAGAACCATTTTGGCCACAGCGTCGTCGAGGATGAAAGCCAGCCGGTCCTCGGGATAGGTCGGGTCGACGGGCAGGTACACCGCACCGGCTTTGAGAATGCCCAGCGCCGTGATGACTAGTTCGGGTGACTTGTCGAGCAGCACCGCGATACGGTCCTCGGTGCCGATGCCTTGCTCGATCAGCCAGTGCGCCATCCGATTGGCTTCTTCATCGATCTCGCGATAGCTGTACCGGCGACCTTCGTACACAACGGCGACGGCATCGGGTGAGCGCGCCGCGCGCTGAGCGACCAACGCGGGCAGCGTGGCGGCCGGGGTGGCGAAGTCTTGACCAGCCGACACCCGCCGCAGCCACTCGCCGTCTGCCTCGCTCATCAGTCCGCAGGCCGACAGCGCGGTATCGGGGTTGGCCAGCGCGTTGTCCAACAGCACGGCATAGTGCCGTAGTAGCTGCTCCACCAGCCCGCGATCCAGCACCTCGACCAAGTACTCGGCTTCGACCAGTGCGCCGCCATCCGCGCCGGCCACTTCGACCATCAGGCTCAGCGGCAACTGACTGAAGTGACCACGCAGATCGGCGCGCTCGCATCGGATCCCGGGCGGGCTGAAGCCGTCGCCGTCAGGCTCCCGTAAGCCGAAGCTGACCCGGGTCATTCGCTCAGCGCCGTGCCTGCGGTCCGGATTGGAAGCCCGCACCAGCCATTCCAGATCGACGCGCGAGTGAGCGAGGGCGCCGACGGCGGTGTCACGGGTTTCCGTCAGGAGTTCCCGGAATGTCTGCCGCGGCTTCGGCCGCATGCGCATCACCACGGTATTGCCGTAGTACCCGATCGCGTTCTCGGTTCCGCCGCCGCGATTCAGCACCGGGGCCGCGACCAGGAAATCGGTTGAATGGGTGTAGCGGTGGACCAGAGCCGCGAACCCGGCCATCAACACCATGTATGGGGTCGCTCCGGTTTCCCTGGCAAGCGCCGCCGCCCGCTCGACGGTGTCCGCCGACAACCGCGTTACCGCGCGCTGGGCACGCCACGTGCTCGGCACCAGCGAACCATTAGGGCCTGGAAGTTCCAGCGGTTCGGGCAGATCCGTGATCAGCGAGCGCCAGTAGGCCAAGTCGCCATCAAGATTGCCGGCGGGGGCCGCAGTGCCGACTGATGCCGGCCCGGCACCGGCGTTGTCTGGATCGGTGTAGGCGTGAGTCAGGTCGGTGAAGAACGGCGCCCAGGACCCGTCATCCCACGCGATGTGGTGCGCGGTGAGCAGTAGCATCAGCTCGTCCGCGCCCAGTCGCACCGCCGTGACCCGCAGCGGCGCATCCGCGGTCAGGTCAAAGGGTCGCCGAAACTGCCTCTGCGCCAGTACTTCCAGCCTCAGCCTCCGGGCCTGCTCGGCGAGACCGGACAGATCGTGCTCCGCCCAGCCGGGCCGCAGATCGTCGCGGGTCACCGGGTGCGGGTCGCCGTCAACGTCGGTCTGATAGATGGTGCGCAACACCGGGTGCCTTAGGGCGACGGCTTCCACCGCCGCCCGCAACCGGGTGATATCGATGCTGCCGGTCAGCCGATAGGACACACAGATGTTGAGTAGCGCGCTGTCGGGGTCGACGGACTGCACGAACCACATCCGGCGCTGGCCATCCGACATTTCCGGACGTTGCTGCCCCGCGGCCTGCGAGACGGCGTCCGTCGTGGTGACCGGTCGGGCAAGGCCGCGCTCGGCGATCCTGCGGCGCAACAACTCCAGGCGTTGTTCGTCAAGGGTGTCGGTGCCCGTGATGTCAGTCACGCGTGAAGCCCAACCTTTCTGGTGTCCGCGGCGCTGGGAGAAGCGGTGCTCGGGCGCAACACGTCGATCAGCTCACTGACGGTGATGCCGCCGAGCATCTGCGCTACCGGAGCCGAGTGCCCCACCGCCCGGCGCAGTCGCCTGCGCAGATCAAGCGCCAACAGCGAATCCAGGCCGAGATCGATCAGCGACACGCTCGGGTCGACCGACACATCACCCAGGTGCAGTGTCGCGGCCAGCTCGCTGCGCACAACGTCGGCGAGCGGCTTTGCGCTGACGTGGCTGCCGGTCGGTGCCGTATCACCGTTTGGCGATGTGCTGAACGGCGTTCCCTGGCTTTGGAAAAACACTCGGAGCCGGTCGAAGTCCGCCGCGAAGATCAGCGGATCTTCTTCGTAGCGGCCCAGACTCACGTCCAGGGCGGCCTCTGCTTGCATTGCGACGAGACCCGAGCGCTGGGTACGGGTGATCTCTGCGGCCTCGACGACTCCGGCGTCCTGCCACAGTCCCCACCGAATCGGTGTGCAGTCCAGCCCGTTAACACGCAACTGGGCGGCCAACACGTCAAGCAGCCGGTTGGACGCCGCGTAAGCGGCGTAGCCGTGGCCACCCCACACTCCAAACACCGATGAGCAGGCCAGGATTCGGCATTCGGCGCGTAACGGCCAGACATCGGCCATCAGCGCCAGCCCTGTGACCTTGGCGGCGCACACCGCCGCAACGTCCGCGCCGGTCAGTTCGGTGTGCCGACGATTCACGGCGATCCCTGCGGTATGAATCAGCAACGACGAGCCGGAGCCGGCGTATTCGGCGGCGATGGCTGACAGCGCGACCCGGTCGGTGATGTCGCAAGCGGGGGCGTGCACCTCCGCGCTGTGTCCTTCGGTCAGCCGATCCAACACCGCGGGGTCCACACCGTTGCGGCTCAGCAGGATCACCTTTCGTGCCCCGTGTTCGACACAATGCCGCGCGTACCGCAGACCAATGGCTCCGCTGCCGCCGGTGATCACGACGTTTTCCAGCGTGGCCGCATCGAGCGGTTGGCTACCCGCGGAATTACGGCACTCGCGGAAGCTCCGGACGTAGCGTCGAGCGTTGGCACGCAATGCCGTTACGGTGGCATCACCGAGCAGCACGTCGACGATGACCTTCGCAGTCGGGCCATCGATATCTCGCGACGACAAGTCCACGCTGCCGAAAGTCTGGTCCGGAAACTCGAAGCCGACACTGCGGTGCATTGCGGCCAGCGCGGCCTGCGCGGGCCTGACATCCGCGTCGTCGGGTTGAACCCGTTCGCCGCCCACGGTAATCAACCAGACGGTTCGGCATCGCGGACCGATGATCGCGGCATAGTCAGGCAATCCCACGTCGGGCCGGCCGGCGATCTGTTCGATGGCGGCCGTCGCGTCGGTCTGATCGAGCGCTGGCGCCACCACCGCGACGATGTCC
>DATFYT010000303.1:0-7509 GCA_035314925.1 Mycobacterium sp.
GGGGCGTCCACCCCGTTGGAGACCAGCTCGTCGTAAGCCGCCATGCACTCGTGGTTGAGCGTCAGGTTGGCCCGCACTGCGCGCGTCCATGACGACTCCCGGCAGTTCGCCGCGAACCGCAACAAAAATCGCCACAGCGTCGGATCGGTGCTCAGTGGAATCCGGACGGGCGCAGCGCGATTCGGCAATGATCGCAACGCGTATCGCAACATCCGCGGGTCGTTGAGCGGGACACTCAGCGCCGGGGCGATCCATCCGGCATTACCCCAGGAGGCGCCCGCCGCGACGCCGGTGCGGTCGACCACCGTCACCGAGACGCCGCGTTCCTGCAGAAACCATGCCGTCGACAACCCGACGATGCCGGCACCCACCACGATCGCTGATCGCGGCCGGATCCGGTGGATGTCAGCCATCTGCTCAGGCCAGTTCCGACGCGGTCCCGGTCTCCCATTCACTGGGCGGCGGCGTGTGACCCTCCACCCGCGTTTCCGGTGCAAACATCCAACCGATTCCGGCGGCCAGCAGCACGATCCCGCTGATCGCAAACCCCCATCCGTAGCTCAGGTGCTCAGCGATCTGAGCCACCGACAACGAACCGACGATCGCGCCCAGATCAACCATCATCTGAAATGTCGAGACCGCGGTGCCGGTGCGTGCCGTGCTGCCCAGGATGTCGGCGATCGCGGCCTGTTGCGGCGAGGAGAACACGCCCGAGGTCGCGCCGGCCACGCACGCCGCAACCAGGAAGACCGGCACCGACGACGCCGCGCCCAACCAGATGGTCGCCACCCCGGAGGCGAGGAGCCCGCCGATCACCAGGCTTCGCCGGCCGATCCGGTCGGACAGATAGCCGCTGGGCCACACCACGAGCAGGTTCCCGAGCGCGAACATCCCCAGCACCAAACCCGTCATCCGGGGCCCGCGGCCCAACACGTCCGAGACGAAGAGCGGCACGATGGCCATTCGCAATCCGAACACCGCCCAGCCTGTCGCGAAGTTCGACACAAGCGCCGCGCGGTACGCGCGGTGCCGAAGCGCGGCGCGCACCGTCACCGCCGGCTCGGCGTGTTCGGCGGGCGCGCCCAGTGTCGAGCGGCGCAAGCTGTATGACACCACGATCGCGGTGATCAGCACCAAAACTCCGTAGATGAGAAACGGTGCTTTGAGTCCCAAACCTGCGGTGAGACTGCCCACCAGCGGGCCGGCGACCGAGCCGATTAGAAACGAGGTCACGAACAGCCCGGCGACCCGCCCGCGCGCGTCGGCCGGGCTGATCCGGATCATCAGCCCCAGCGCGGAAATGAAAAACAACGTCGACCCGATGCCGCCGATCGCGCGGAATACCAACAGCTGCCAATAGTTTTGGGAGAATGCGCATACAGCAGTGGACACCGACACGATCAGCAGCCCGGCCACGTAGACCCGCCGCTCGCCCAGCCGCTGCACCAGCAACCCGGTGGGCGGGGCGGAGAAGAGCCGCATCACCGAAAAAATCGTGATCGAGAACGTCACCGCGCCGAGGCTCACCCCGAACGTTCGGGCGAAGGCCGGCAATACCGGCGACACCACACCGTAGCCAAGCGCGGCCACCGCGTTCGCCGCGATCAGCACCCAGGCTTCGCGCGGCAACC
This sequence comes from Mycobacterium sp., assembly GCA_035314925.1. GTDB lineage: Bacteria > Actinomycetota > Actinomycetes > Mycobacteriales > Mycobacteriaceae > Mycobacterium. The sequence goes on from DATFYT010000303.1 coordinate 1,632, forward strand.
TCGTCGATTTGCGACCCCAACCGCCGAAACGGGGGCGTCGAGTGGCGAGGGTCACCCGATGACTTTATCCACAACCTCTTGCGCTGCTTGCTGGACCTCGGCTAAATGCTCCGGGCCGCGGAACGACTCGGCGTAGATCTTGTAGACGTCTTCGGTGCCCGACGGCCGTGCGGCGAACCAGGCATTGGCGGTGGTCACTTTCAGTCCGCCCAGCGGCGCGTCGTTGCCAGGCGCGGTGGTCAGCTTTGCCGTGATCTGCTCTCCGGCCAGCTCGGTGGCGCTGACTTCGTCCGCTGACAGCTTCGCCAGCCGTGCCTTTTGCTCGCGGCCGGCGGGCGCGTCAATCCGCGCATAGGTTGGGGCGCCGTATTTCTCCGTCAGCTCCGCGTAGCGCTGCGACGGCGAGACGCCGGTGACGGCCAGGATCTCGGCGGCCAGCAACGCCAGAATGATGCCGTCCTTGTCGGTGGTCCACACCGAGCCGTCGCGCCGCAGGAACGACGCCCCGGCCGACTCTTCGCCGCCGAAACCGATGGTTCCGCCGATCAGCCCGTCGACGAACCACTTGAACCCGACCGGCACCTCGACCAGCTTGCGACCGATTCCGTCGACCACCCGGTCGATGATCGAGGAACTGACCGCGGTCTTGCCGACGGCAATGCCGTCCGGCCACGACGGCCGATGCGTGTAGAGGTAGTCGATGGCCACCGCCAGATAGTGGTTCGGATTCATCAGCCCCGCATCGGGCGTGACGATGCCGTGGCGGTCGGAGTCCGCGTCGTTGCCGGTGGCGATCTGATAGCGATCGCGGTTGGCGATGAGTGACGCCATCGCGTCCGGCGAGCTGCAGTCCATCCGGATCTTGCCGTCGTGGTCGAGCGTCATGAACCGCCACGTCGCGTCGACCAGCGGGTTCACTACGGTCAGCTCGAGGTTGTGCCGCTCGGCGACTGCCGCCCAGTAGTCGACGCTGGCCCCGCCGAGCGGGTCGGCGCCGATCCGGACTCCGGCCTTGCGGATCACGTCGACATCGACCACGTTCGGCAGGTCGTCGACGTAACTGTCCATATAGTCGTGGCGCTGGGTGCTCTGCAGCGCCCGAGCCAGCGGCACCCGCTTTACGCCTGATCCGCCGTTGCGCAGAATCTCGTTGGCGCGCTTGGCGATTGCGTTCGTTGCATCGGTGTCGGCCGGGCCGCCGTTGGGCGGGTTGTACTTGAAGCCGCCGTCATAGGGCGGGTTGTGCGACGGCGTGACCACGATCCCGTCGGCCAGCCCCTCGGTGCGGCCGCGGTTGTAGGTGAGGATCGCGTGGCTGACCGCCGGCGTCGGCGTGTAGCGGTCAGCCGAGTCGATCATGGCGACGACGTCGTTGGCGGCCAGCACCTCCAGCGCCGACACCCAGGCCGGCTCCGACAGTCCATGGGTGTCACGGCCGATGAACAACGGCCCGGTGGTGCCGTGCGCCGCGCGATACTCGACGATGGCCTGGGTGATCGCCAGAATATGGGCCTCGTTGAATGCTCCGTTGAGCGCCGAGCCACGGTGACCCGACGTGCCGAACACCACCTGCTGCGCGACATCGCCGGCATCGGGTTCGATCGAGTAATACGACGTGACGAGATGCGGCAGATCGACGAGGTCTTCGGGTTGTGCCAACTGGCCGGCGCGCGGATTGTCCACCATGGCTATCAATTCTGCCTGCGCCCGGCTCCACCCGGGGCTGCGTCAGTTGGAGTTCCGAAATACGCTGCGTAGCGCACCGGCAAACGAAGGGAATCCACTCAGGTGGCACAACGCGACTCACGCGAGTTGGCCGCCGTCTTCGCCGGAGGCGCGCTGGGCACCCTGGCGCGCACCGGCCTGAGCAGCCTGCTGGTCGTCGACCCGACGCGCTGGCCCTGGCCGACGTTCACCGTGAACATCGTCGGCGCATTCCTGGTGGGCTACTTCACCACGCGGTTGCTGGAGCGGTTGCCGTTGTCGAGCTATCGCCGGCCCCTCCTCGGGACCGGACTGTGCGGTGGGCTGACGACTTTCTCGACCATGCAGGTCGAGACGCTGAAGATGATCGAACATCACTGCTACGGCCTGGCCGCCGGCTACACCGTCACCAGCATCACGCTGGGCTTAGTGGCGGTCTATCTGGCCACCGCCGTGGTCCGCCGAGTACCGGTGCGCTGATGCTGCTCTGGGTTGGCGTTCTGATCGCGGGCGGCTTCGGGGCGGTGCTGCGGTTCCTGGTGGACGGCGCGGTGGCCCGACGCGCCGCGCGGTCGTTTCCGTTCGGAACGCTGGCGGTCAACATCAGCGGCGCCGCGCTGCTCGGCCTGCTCGGAGGCCTGGCGTTGAACCGGCACGCGGCGTTGCTCGCCGACACCGCCTTCGTCGGTTCCTACACCACGTTCTCCACCTGGATGCTGGAAACCCAGCGGCTCAGCGAGGAGCGTCAGCTGCGCAGCGCGGTCGCCAATCTCGTCGCCAGCATCGTGTTAGGCATTGCCGCCGCGTTGCTCGGCCAGTGGATCGCGGGGCAACTTTGAACGAGCCATGCCTGAAGCTGACCACCTACTTCGGTGAACGACAGCGCGTGGTCACCGATCACGCCCGGCGGCCCGGGTTTTTGGCCGACGCGATGCTGGACCTGTTCGACACCCGGGAAGTCGCGACGAGCGTGATGCTGCGCGGTATCGCCAGTTTCGGGCTGCGGCATGTGCTGCGCACCGACGAGTCGTTGAGCCTGTCCGAGGATCCGCCGGTGACGATCGCCGCGGTCGACGTCGAGTCAAAGATCAGTGACCTGGTCGACGAGGTTGTCGCGATGACCAGTCACGGCCTGGTGACGCTGGAGCGCGCTCGGCTGGTGCGCAGCGATGACGTGCTCGACGTCGGCATCAACGACGCCGTCAAGCTCACCGTTTATGTGGGACGCCAGGAGCGCATCGGCGGACTGCCCGCATATCGCGCCGTGTGCGATCTGCTCTACCGGCACGGATTCTCAGGTGGTTCAGTGTTTTTGGGCGTCGACGGCACGGCGCACGGCGAGCGCTACCGGGCCCGCTTCTTCAGCCGCAACGTCAACGTCCCGCTGATGATCATCTCTATCGGGACGCCGGCGCAGGTTTTGGCTGCGGTCACCGAACTCACCGCCGCCGCGCCCAAACCGCTGCTGACCGTCGAGCGGGTGCGGTTGTGCAAACGCAGCGGCCAGTTATTCGCGCGACCGCATCGGCTGCCGGACACCGATGACCAACAACGGCCGCTCTGGCAGAAGCTCATGGTCCACACCAGTGAGGCCACCAGCCACGGCGGCTTGCCGGTCCACCGCGCGCTCGTGCACCGGCTATTGGACTCCGGAATGGCACGCGGTGCGACCGTGCTGCGTAGTATCTGGGGATTTAACGGCGACCATAAACCTCACGGCGACAAGCTTTTTCAGCTGACTCGACGGGTCCCGGTGGTCACGATCATCATCGACACGCCAGAGTGGATCGCGCGCACCTTTGAGATCGTTCACGAGTTGACGGCCGAGCACGGGGTCGTCACCAGTGAGATGGTCCCGGCGGTGATGTCTATCGCGGGACCGGACCACGTCGGTGATACCCGGTTGGCGCGCCATGACTACTGATCAGCGCGCACCGGCGCTCAGAGCGACGGGAACTGGATCGGGCACTCGATCTGGTTGCCCACCGTCAAGATGCCCTTCGGATAGACGTTGACATCGACGCACTGCGGCTTGGTGTTGTCCATCGCGTAGTAGTCGTGGGCAAAGTCGTCGGGCTTCGACATGTTGCCCCGTTCGTCTTTGGCGCGGCACCGCAGCGTGTACTGACCTGACGTGACGTTCTCCCACGTGAATGACCAGCCGATCCATGCCCATTTGCCGACTGCGGTGCTGTCAAGCTTGGCGAATGACCAAGTTTCTCCCCCGTCGAGGCTGACTTCGACTTCGGTGATGCGGAGCCCGCCGGCCCAGGCGCGGCCGCGCAACTCGACGGCATTCGTCTCCTCCAGGTGGCGGATACGGCAGAGGAAGTCGGGGATGCCGGGCGGGATCATCATCGCGCGGACCTGTTGGAAGGTGGCGGGAATTCGGTTGGGGTCGTTGTCGCTTGACGCGTAGCTGTACCACTTCATCTGGTTCTTCGTGAGCCGCCAGTCGATCGCTTCAATCGAGCCGAGCCATTTGACATTGGCCATCCCCAGCCAGCCGGGGACCAGTAGCCGCAGCGGGAAACCGTGCTGCGGCGGCAACGGCAACCCATTGATCTCGTAGCACAACAGGACATCGTTAGCGGGGTCCATCGCGTACTCGACGGTTAGGCTGCGCTGAAAGTGCTGCACTTCCGCGGCATCCGGCGAACCCTGGATGCCCGTATCCAGCCCGGTGAAGAGGATCTCCGCCGTGTCATCTTCGATTCCGGCCTCCTCGAGCACCCCACGCAGCGGCGTGCCTGTCCACTCAGCAGTGCCAATAGCGTCGTGGTTCCACGGCACGTGCGCCCACAGCCGCCACCGCTGGCTTGCGCGGCCGTTGCCGCAACATTCCATGGTGGCCGGAATGGTGACCTTCGGCCGACTGCGAATGTTGTACATGTCCAGAGCGAGCGAGTTTTTCACCAGCCCGTCGACCTTCAGCCGATAAGTCGAGTCGTCGAGCATCGGGATGTCGTAGTGAATCAGAAGGTAATGCATCCCAATCGGGGTAATCGGATAGGCCATGCCCTCGAGTTGCATGCCGTGACAGCGGCTCTTGCCGGCAACCTCCATGACGGTGAAATTGTCCAGCCGGTCGGTGTGTTGAAAGTCGCGGTACGCAGGCACGTCGGCGTGGAGGTCGACGTCCAAGTTGAAACGCTTGGCGTTGGCGGTCGGGTAGGTTGTCTCGTCGCTCATGGCTTCTCCTGAGCTCGTTGCAATCGCCTGTGGCCTAACTAGGTTCGACTATTGACGCAAATACCGCCGTTATCCATAGGGCAAAACCGCAAATCGGCAGACGCGATTCGCGCCGCAAAAGGCGGGAAACCGTATAACCGGAAGACTCATTGCCGGCGACACTCATTCACGGAACACCAAGCGTAATTTGCCCGCAGCCGAGTTTGTGGCCAGACTCTGAACGCAGATCAAAACGTTGGTTGCTAGCCGAGCAGCGTTGCCAACACCGCGGCATGACTGCCGTCTACGTGGCGGGTGGCGGTCACCAGCGTCACGACGCCGCTCTTGGTGAGCCTGCGCAGCTCGTCGAGCGCCTCGCTGCCCCGCAGCTCCTCGCGGTATCGCGTGGCGAACTCTTCGAAACGCTCGGGCTGGTGGTCGTACCACTCGCGCAGTTCTTTCGACGGCGCGACATCTTTGAACCAGGTACCCACCCGCGGATCGTCTTTGCGGAAGCCCCGCGGCCACAACCGGTCCACTAGGACGCGCTGGCCATCGTCGGGGCCCGGGTCGTCGTAGACCCGGGCCACCCGGATTCGGCTCTTGGCGCCCATCCGGCCAGGGTAACGCCGTCAGGCCAGCGCGGGCAAGACCTTGTCGACCAGCAGCTGGACCGACTTCCACGCTTCGTCGACCGGCATGCCGCCCACGAGGGGGTGCAGCACGATCGGTCCGTAGTCGGTGGCGTCGCGGACTTCGGAGATGAGTTGGTCGGGAGTGAGAAAGCGGTATCTCCCCGAAGCCCTTACCTCCTCCAGCGTCTGAACGCCAGGGAGGTGCATGAGCGAACGCTGGTCAACCGACCATCCGCCGTAAGTGACTGCCTCCCAAAGAATGTGCTCACCGAGCTGAGCCCATGCCTGGTCCGGATCTTCATGCAGGTAGATCATTCCGCGGTTGACCGGCCCGGGCATGATGACCAGCGGTGCAATCCCGGCCTCAG
>DATFYT010000304.1:0-9791 GCA_035314925.1 Mycobacterium sp.
TGCGCCCGTCGACGACCAGCACCTGTCCCGGCGCCGCCTGGGCCGAGATGCCGTCCCATACATTCGCACCGGTGATCAGCGTCGCCGCCATCGTCATCTCCTCTGGGGTCTCAGAAGCGGTAGCGCAAGATTCGCGCTGTGCGGGCGCCGCCCTTGGTCATTCCCATCAGTCGCGTCGACACGCGCGCCGCGGCCGGATACAAATCGACCTCCGGCGCGTGGAACAGGCTGGTTTCTTCGACCAGCGCCAGGCGCGGACTCCACGTCTCGGGCACGTGGGCGTCGTTGAAACCTCGATAGACCCATTGGTTTCCGACCGCACTGAACACAACTTTCATCGCCAGCAGGCTTGACCGGCTGACGCGTCCATAGTCGTTGAGAGCCAGTTCGCCGGACCGGAAATGCTCGGGAATGTGGCGGAACAGGTTGATGATCACCGACTCGGACAGAAACGCCAGCAAGCCGTCGGCGACCAGCATGGTGGGCCGGTTGGGCGGGATCTGGTCGGTCCATGCATCCTCGGCCAGCGATGCCGCCACCGAATGTGCATGGTCGTCGGTGGGCACCAATTCATCGCGCAACGCGATGACGTTCGGCAGATCGACGTTGTACCAGTCCACCGTGGCCGGCGGCGCGACTCTCAGCATGGCGGTGCTGAGGCCCGCGCCGAGGTCGACGACGACGGCATCGGGATGTTCGGCGATGAAATTGCTTGCCCGGTCGTCGAGCATCTTGGCGCGCAGCGCGGTCTGACGCACCGCGCTCGACGGCACTCCTAAACCGGGGAAGTCGTAGTCGATCTTGGCCACGATCTCGTCGGCCAGCGTGTCGCCGAGTATCGGCCTGGGGCAACGGCTGTCGAGGGCGCGGGCGTACTGGGTCACAAACGCGGTCCGCTCGACGGGTGTCAACTCGGTGATCGCAATTCCCATACGGGCAACGTACTCCCGGACTAGCCTCGGCTAAGTGATCGATTCGAAAACCACTTCCGAGCAGCCGACCACGCTGTGTGAGGCGTTCCAGCGCAACGCGGCAATCGACCCGGACGCGGTCGCGCTTCGCACCCCCGGCGACACCCAGACATTGACCTGGCGGCAGTACGCGGCCGCGGTGCGCCGGGTCGCGGCCGGCCTGGCCGGCCTCGGCGTCCGTCATGGCGACACGGTTTCGCTGATGATGGCCAACCGCATCGAGTTCTACCCGCTGGAGGTGGGGGCGCAGCACCTCGGCGCGACCTCGTTCTCGGTGTACAACACGCTGCCCGCCGAACAACTGACCTATGTCTTCGACAATGCCGGCACCAAAGTGGTGATCTGCGAGGAGCAATACGTCGATCGGATCCGTGCCAGTGGCGCAGAGCTGGAGCACATCATCTGCATCGACGGTTCACCGGAGGGCACGCTCTCGCTGGATGACCTCTACGCCGCCGGTAAAGAAGACTTTGATTTCGAGTCGACCTGGCGGGCGGTGCAACCCGACGATGTGGTCACCCTCATCTACACCTCCGGGACAACGGGAAATCCCAAAGGTGTCGAGATGACACACGCCCACCTGCTCTTCGAGGCCCAGGCCCTCGAAGCCGTTCTGGGCGTTCAGTTCGGTGATCGGGCCACCTCCTATTTGCCGACGGCGCACATCGCCGACCGCACGATGGCGCTGTACAACCAGGAGGTGTTCGGAGCCCAGGTCACGGTGGTCTCCGATGCTCGTGCGATTGCGGCGGCGTTGGCCGACGCGCGCCCAACCATCTGGGGCGGCGTGCCCCGAGTCTGGGAAAAGCTCAAAGCGGCAATCGAATTCGCGGTCACCCACGAGCAGGACGAGACGAAGCGGCAGGCTCTGCAATGGGCCATGTCGGTTGCCGGGAAACGCGCTGCGGCGCTGGTCGCCGGCGAGGATCTTGCGGACGACGTGGCCGCGGAATGGGCCCAAGCCGATGAGCTGGTGCTGTCCCAGCTGCGAGCCAAGTTGGGACTGGACCAGCTGCGGTGGGCGGTGTCGGGTGCGGCCCCGATTCCCAACGAAACGCTGGCCTTTTTCGCGGGTATCGGCATCCCGATCACCGAGGTGTGGGGCATGTCCGAGCTGAGCTGCGTTGCCAGCGTCAGTCATCCGGCCGACGCCCGACTGGGCAGCGTGGGCAAGCTGCTCCCTGGGCTGGAGGGCAAGATCGCCGAGGACGGCGAATATCTGGTGCGTGGACCGCTGGTGATGAAGGGCTATCGGGGCGAGCCGGCGAAGACCGCCGAGGCGATCGACCGCGACGGTTGGCTGCACACCGGTGACATCCTGGACGTCGACGCCGAGGGTTATCTGCGGATCGTCGACCGGAAGAAGGAGCTGATCATCAACGCGGCCGGAAAGAACATGTCGCCGGCCAACATCGAGACCACCGTGATGGCCGCCTGCCCGATGGTCGGCGCCATGCTCGCGATCGGCGACGGCCGCCCGTACAACACCGCGCTGTTGGTGTTCGACGCCGATTCGGTCGGCCCGTATGCCGCCCAGCACGGAATCGCCGACGCCTCCGCCGAGGCGCTGGCAGCCCACCCGGAGGTGATCGCCCGGATCGCCGCGGGAGTGGCCGACGGCAACGCCAAACTGTCGCGGGTCGAGCAGATCAAGCGCTTCCGCGTGCTGCCCAGCCTGTGGGAGCCCGGCGGTGACGAGATCACCCTGACGATGAAACTCAAGCGTCGGCCGATCATGGCCAAGTACGCCGCCGAGATCGAGGAACTGTACGCGGGCGAACCGGGCGCGGATGTGCACGAGCCCAAGAGCGCATCGACCGCGCAACCGGCGTGACGGCCTAACGGCGCTATCCGGCCTGGCGTTGCTTCCGGTGGGCAAGGAGTGCTGTCGCCAACCCGCGTCGCCGCACATCGGCCGCGTCGCATGGCAAGTCCGATTGCTTCTTGACATTCCGGAACTTGTTCTCGGAGGCCGTTTCTGGTGCGTCGTCGCAGGATGCGGAAAGGAACCGGGCCGGCAGCGCCAATTTGCAGATCGTGCGCACCGTGAGTAGGTACTGGCGAATGAAGGAACCTGTGGTGTAAGGCAAGTCGTAGCTGACGCACAGCGCGCGGACCCGTTCGGCGATCTCGGGTAAGCGATTGCTCGGCAGGTCAGGGAACAGGTGATGTTCGATCTGGTAGCAGAGGTTTCCGCTCATGAAGCCCAGCACCCGCCCAGCCCGGAAGTTTGCGCTACCCAGCATTTGCCGCAGATACCACTCCGGTTTTGTCTCGTCCTCCAAGACCGACGCGGCGAACTTTTCTGCGCCGTCGGCGAAGTGCCCGCAGACGATGACGATGTAGGCCCACCCATTGCGAAGCCCGTTCGCCACCACGGTGGCTCCCAGTGTGCGGCGCCACCGCCCGCGGCTCAAAGCAGGAAACAGAACATAATCCTTAACGGCCTGGCGGACCATCTTGTGGATCATCGTCTTTTTATGGGCTGCTTTGCCGGCCTCTGTGGTCTCGCGATCCTGCACCGAGTACAGGCCGTGCATTGCGACACCCCATTCGAACGCGGTCGCCAGCAACACTGCGCGCAACGGCTGCAACAGGTTGCTCGGCCGCCACTCCTGGTCGCGGGTGACCCGCATGACTCCGAAGCCGAGGTCGTCGTCCACGCCGACGACGTTGGTGAACGTATGGTGTCCGTGGTTGTGCGAGGACCGCCAGTGCGACGACGGACCGACCATGTCCCATTCCCAGGTAGCGGAATGGATTTCCGGGTCGTTCATCCAGTCCCACTGACCGTGGGTGATGTTATGGGCGAGTTCCATGTTCTCGATGCACTTGGCCACAGCCAGCGCGACGGTTCCGGTAATCCAGCCGACCTTGGTTTTGCTGGCGAGGATGGTCAGCCTTGCCGCGACCTCGAGGCCTCGCTGGAAGGCGATGGCGCGCCGGATGTATTCACGGTCCTTGGAGCCGCGCGACTCCTCGATGTCGCAACGAATCGTGTCCAACTCGGCCGCGAGCGCGGCGATATCCGCGTCGCTCAGATGGGCGTATTCGGGTATTTCGGTGATGGCCATCGACGCTTACCGGGGTGTGGCCGGGGTGGCATGTGGCCCGAGTCGCGCGACAGCGCGCAACGGCCAGCCGAACAGCTGGGGCATGTGTTTGAGTACCTGCTTTATCGGCTCTACGCCGGGCGTCTGACCGTGGATTATCGGTATCGATCGCAGACTCTACACGGCAGACGCCCCCCTCTCTCGCTCCATAGCGGATCGTTAACGGTCTGATGTCATCGATTGACCAGACGCCGCCTCGTGCCCGGGGTGGCCCGCAACCATCTTTTCAGCCAGGCGAAACACCGTGTGAGGTCGCAACCAGTGGTCGTCGCCGTAAGCTGGTGACCATGCCGCTTGAAGGTGAATACGCCCCTAGCCCGTTGGATTGGTCCCGAGAACAAGCCGAGAAGTATGCCGAATCCGGGGGAAGTGACGCCGCGGATATGAAGGGCATGCCCATCATCCTGTTGACCACGGTCGGCGCCAAGACCGGCAAGCTTCGCAAGACTCCGCTGATGCGGGTCGAGCACGACGGCGAGTACGCGATCGTCGCGTCGCTGGGCGGGGCGCCGAAGAACCCGGTCTGGTACCACAACGTCGCCAAGAACCCGCGAGTCGAGCTGCAGGACGGCAGCGTCACCCGCGACTACGACGCCCACGAGGTATTCGGCGACGAGAAGGCCGTCTGGTGGGAGCGGGCGGTGGCGGCCTACCCGGACTACGCCGACTACCAGGAGAAGACCGATCGGCAGATTCCGGTCTTCGTGCTCACCCCTGTGCAGTGAATTTGCAGCTGGGTGGCACCATTGACCGGTGTCCGCTGAACTGAGCCAAAGCGCCGGCACCCCGGGTCGCGGGCCGCTGTCTGCCCTTTCAGCCGCCGACGTCGAAGCTGCGGCGAAGCGAATTGCCGGGGTGGTGACCCCTACACCGCTGCAGTTCAGCGACCGGTTGTCCGCGACGACCGGAGCCAGCGTCTACCTCAAGCGCGAAGATCTGCAGGTGGTGCGCTCGTACAAGTTGCGTGGCGCCTACAACCTGTTGGTGCAGTTGTCTGACGATGAGCTGGCCGCGGGCGTGGTCTGCTCGTCAGCGGGGAACCACGCGCAGGGCTTCGCATTCGCCTGCCGGACGCTGGGCGTGCACGGCCGCGTCTATGTACCAGCCAAGACGCCGAAACAAAAGCGCGACCGGATCCGCTACCACGGCGGCGAGTTCATCGAGCTGATCGTGGGCGGATCGACCTACGACCTGGCCGCCGAGGCCGCGCTCGCCGACGTCGAACGCACCGGCGCCACACTGGTGCCGCCCTATGACGACCTGCGCACCATCGCGGGGCAGGGCACGATCGCCGTCGAGCTGCTTGATCAGCTGAATGCCGAGCCGGACTTGGTGGTCGTACCGGTGGGCGGCGGCGGCTGCATCGCCGGCATCACCACCTACCTCGCCGAGCGGACGAACAACACCGCGGTGCTGGGTGTCGAGCCCGCCGGCGCCGCGGCGATGATGGCCGCGCTGGCCGCCGGGCAGCCGGTGACCCTGGACCATGTCGACCAGTTCGTCGACGGCGCGGCGGTGCGACGGGCGGGAAAGCTGACCTATGCGGCGCTGGCGGCTGCCGGCGACATGGTGTCGATCACCACGGTCGACGAGGGCGCCGTGTGCACCGCGATGCTGGACCTGTACCAACACGAGGGCATCATCGCCGAGCCGGCGGGTGCGCTGTCGGTCGCGGGTCTGCTGGAAGCCGACGTCGAGCCGGGCAGCACCGTGGTGTGCCTGGTCTCGGGCGGCAACAACGACGTGTCTCGGTATGGCGAGGTGCTGGAGCGCTCGCTGGTGCATCTGGGTCTGAAGCACTACTTCCTGGTCGACTTCCCGCAGGAGCCGGGAGCGCTGCGCCGGTTCCTCGACGGCGTGCTGGGACCCAACGACGACATCACGCTGTTCGAGTACGTCAAGCGCAACAACCGGGAGACCGGCGAGGCGCTGGTGGGTATCGAGCTGGGCTCGGCCGCGGACTTCGACGGCCTGTTGGCGCGGATGCGTGCCACCGAGATGCAGATCGAAACCATCGAGCCGGGCTCGCCGGCCTACCGGTATCTGCTGTAGCCGCGCGGCCGCGACCCGCCCAGTGTCCTCAGCGGTGCTGACGGCTCACATGTGGCCGCCTGGTGCCATCATGCGGTGGTCCATTCCCGGATGGTCGCAACAGGGCATGGCGGCCGAACCCATGTGATGGCCATTCCCATGCCCATCGGTCGTCCAGCTCAAGAGGAATCCCGAAAAGAAGACCACGGCAGCGATAAACACCGCTCCGGCAGTAATACCTACCCAGGCCGCAGCCCTGCTCAATGCGGTCGGTCCGGGAGTGCCTGATGCCACAGTCGCCGGGCTCGATTCAGACGCGTCGGTCGCGATGGTGTCCGCCTTTCAGGGTCGTTTATCGACTAAGTGGTGATACCATACCCCCGTAGGGTATATACCGCAACAGAAGTCCCGACTGCGTCAGGTCTGCTCACCGAATGGATTCGACGGCCGCTTTTGCCTGTGCCAATTCGGCCCCGGTGAGGCTGCGGTATTCCTGGATCGCGGCGATCGTCTTGCCGGCGCGGACAAGCTCAACCACTGCGGGCGGCATCCCGGTGGCGTTGGCCGCCGCGAAGGGGACGTAGCGATCGGGGAACAGAGCTTGCAGCTGCTGTTCGATGTAGTCGAGGCGGGCTCTGGCAGCGTGGTCAATATCGGTCACTGTGCGACTCTGGCTTTCCGGGTGGTTTCTGGTTTGCACATGTCAGCCCAGTGTGGACTAGTCGACCAGCCGGCCCTGGGTTTCTCCGAGTCCCATTGTAAGTGAAGGCTTTTCGAGCCGAGGCGATCGGTCGGCCGCCGCCCCACGAACAGGGCGAGACGACGACAACGCGAGGGCGCATCGATTCATCATGCAAATATGCGGCGGTTTACCGGTGACCCGCCACATTTAATTCCGCGGTATTCGTCGTAGGTACGCCGGCGAGGAAGCCTCTCCGGCCCGCTGCAACGGCGTCCGATTCGCGGCCAGCAGAGCCTCGCGCAACGGACTTCAGACAAGTGTGGCCGCTTGCTGGGCCGAGCACATATTCGCCCCTGCGGTCCGTTGAGCGGACCACAGTCTTGTGAACAGCACAGGGATCGACGTGCAATATGACCTGTTGCCCCAAGGCGAGGAGGTCGTCGTGGCGAGTTGGAAGTCTCTTACAGGCGTCCCATCCTTCACACCGGACACCATGCTGTTGATGACGGACGCGACGGTCCTGGTTCACGACAGCGGAGGGCAGGACTGGTACCGGTTGAAGCCCAACGGCAGTGGCCGATACGACACCGGAAGCGTTGTTTGGTCCGGGCCGTTTGCGATGGCCACTTCCAGGGAGTACTTCGCATCCGGCGTCCTGGCCGACGGACGGGTCTATCTCGTAGGCGGCGAGTATTCCGGCGGTTCGTCGACGCCAACCGACATTCCTCTGGGCGAGATCTTCGACCCGCAAACCAACAAGTGGTCGCCGCTGAACAAGCCCGCCGCATTCGATTACATTCAGGGCGACGCGATTTCATGCATCCTCCAGGACGGCCGGGTCATATTTGGCGCCCTGAACACCAACCAAACGGCGATCTGGGACCCCGTCTTCGACACTTGGACCGAGGCCGGCACGGCGCATGGCACCGTTTCCGCCACCAAGGTCGGGAACAGCGACGAAGAATCCTGGGTCTTGCTGCCCGATGGCACTGTTCTTACGGTTACCATCGCCTCGCCGCCATACGCCGAGAAATATTTGCCGTCGACCGACACCTGGGTACCGGCGACCGGTGCGGCCGACCCACTATCGGTGCAGCTTCCGCTGCTCAGTCTGCCGGACACAGTCAATCCGCCCCAGACGATCAACATCGAAGAAATTGGTCCGTTCGTTCTGCTGCCGGATGGGCGTGCGTTCTGTGTTGGCGCGACCGGCCACACCGCGCTCTACACACCGCCTGGGATCGCTTCGGAGCCCGGCACCTGGGCCGCCGGACACGATCTGCCGGCGGATACCAGCGGCAACAACTTCAACAGTCCCAACGGAAACCTCCAGACGGCAATCGATGCGCCGGCTGTTTTGCTGCCCGGCGGCACGGTGCTGGTGGTCGGCGGCAACACGAGACGCGAAGTGAGCAGCAGCGGTGGGGTCAGTTTCTGGTCCAACCCTGCGAACGTGTTCGTTTACGATCCGTCCGCCAACACGATGACCCCGCTGTCGGATCAACCGCCATCAAACAATGTCGACTGTTGGCAGGCGCGTCTCCTGTTGCTGCCCACCGGCCAGGTCTTGATGACGACTGGGCAAAGCCAGACGATCGTCATCTTGACGGACCCGGCGATCATTGGCTCGCCGGAATCATCCTGGAGACCGGTTATCACGGGATTCACGCCGATCATGGCGGTTGGGCACCACTACAAAATCTCCGGTAGGCAACTCAACGGTCTCTCCCAGGCGAACGCCTATGGTGACGACGCGCAGATGGCCACGAATTATCCGATCGCCAAGTTCACGCGCGGTGGTTCGGTCTCGTTTTTTCGCACGTTCGATTTCTCGACCATGGCAGTGGCAACCGGCAGTACGGTCCACAGCACACTGGTCGAAATTCCCGCGACGGCGACGCCGGGTAGCTACGCACTGCGGGTGATCGCCAATGGCATCGAGTCCGATCCGGTCAGTGTCGAGATCGTTGCCGCGGATCCGGCGATCGCTGTCAACCTCCAAGATGATCTGCTGTTCGGCACCGTATGCGATGAGCCACAATTCCTGACCCTTCAGGTTTTCAATGTCGGTGGTCTCGACCTGATCATTGACAGCGTCGCGCGCGTGTCCGGTTCAGTCGCTTTCAGCGTGCTGGCCAATCCGGTGACCCCATTGACCATTGCGCCGGGCGACCAGGTCGATTTCACCGTGCGGTTCGCTCCCGCCGTGCGCGGTGTTCCGGAAAGCGCGGTCATTCGCATCGTCTCCAATGACCCGGTGCAGCCGAATTTCGACGCCGGCACGAGCGGCGAGTTGGGCACAGGTTCACTCGAAGCGGTGGTCGTCGACAACGGTAACCTCGGTCCAGTCTGCGTAGGCCGATACGCCGATACCGTGCTGACGCTGAACAACAATGGCCCTTGCAAGCTGAAGATCTTCGACATCACGTCCTCGTCGGTCGAGTTCGAGGTGCCAGCAGTCTTTTCGTATCCGTTGGTCGTTGGCGCCGGCGTATCGATCGATGTCCCGATTCGCTTCCAGCCCGCCAGCATCGGCTCGAAAACCGCGGTTATCACGGTCAGCAGCGACGACCCGGCGAGTCCGAAGTTAGTCAATCTGTCCGGCATCGCTCCCGCGCCGAGGCTGGTGACGATGGTGGCGGATCATGGCGACTTCGGCAACGTCTGCCTCCGGTCGTTCGGCGACCTGCCGATCACCCTTACCAACGCGGGACCGTGTCCGCTGACCGTCACCGACATCACATCATCGTCGACCGAGTTCCTCGTGCCGAATGTTCTCGCTTACCCGTTTTCAATCGCGCCGGGGACCGGCATCGCCGTCCCGATCCGTTTCCGGCCCGAGCACCACGGAACCAATACGGCGACGATCACCGTGTTCAGCGATGATCCCTCCGGTCCGGACACGGTCGCGGTGTCGGGTCACGTGCCGTCCGGTCGGCTGAGGGTATATGGCTCGACTTACTTCGGCGAAGTCGATTGCGGCATAGCCCAAAA
>DATFYT010000305.1:0-36509 GCA_035314925.1 Mycobacterium sp.
GGGCCAGCTGCCTCTCGGCCTTCGCTCGGGTCTCGACGTCGACGAAGTCGGGCAGCCGATGCCAGAAACCGCGGATCACCGCCACATGGGCGGCGCCGATGTCCCCGGCCCGCTGCGCCTCGGCGGTGGCGTCCAACTTCGGCGGCAGCGGCTCGCCGATGATCGATTGGCGCGGCCCCAAATCGGCAGCCTCGTGAATACGCCGAGACGCTTCGCCGCGGCTGATCCGCAGCCGGTTAGCTAATGCCCCAGGCAGTTTGCCGCCCAGCTCCGTCGCATCGGCCTGCTGGCCGACCTGGTTGATCAACGGGTGCTCGACAGCCGGTAGCTGACGGCGCATTTTCTCGCAGCTCTGCAGCAACGCCAGCCGCTCCGGGGTGGTCAACACGTCGAAGGACAATTCCAAGGCACGCTCGAAGTCAGCCTCGAGCGCGTCGAAGACCGCGACGATCTCTTCACGACTACTCGAACGCATGTTCGAATGATATCGCTGGCCCGTGACTGAATCGCTCCGAAAATGCCTACCTGTGGATAACGGTCAAACTGTGGATGCCTGCACGTTCGACGTCAAAAGTTGAGCCCGCAGAACATGACTCGGCCGGGATCGTACTTCTGCCGCACGGCGCTGAGCCGGGACATGTTCGGGCCGAAGTACCGCGACGCCGGTTGGTTTGCCTCGAGATAGTTCACGTAGCCGCCCACCGAATACGGTTGCACCGCTTGGTGTGCCGTGTTGAGCCAGCCGCTCGCGGCCGCCGGGTCACCGGTTTCGACGTACCACTGCACCAACGCGGACTGCTGACGCCACGGGAACGCCGTGCCCCCCGGCGGCACACTGGCCAGGGCGCCGTCGAGGGCGTGCATGATCGCCAACATCCGGCCCGCGCCACGCGGAAAGGCGTTGACCGCCGAGGCGATCCCCTGGGCGGCGGCCGGGGTGATCATCGTGAAGACGTCGGATCCGCCGACATATCCCAACGGAGACGGGTTGAGGTTGCCGACGGCCAGATAGTTCACCAGGTCCAAGTAGTTGAACGTGTGGTTCTCGGTGCCGGTCGGCTGCATGCCGACGGCCGCGACAATGGCGTTCCCCACGCTGCCCCCGGACCCGGCCGGACACGTCGCCAGGATGCGACAGTGCGTCCCCATCGCGTCCACGGTGGCGTCGGCCAGTGCCCAACTGCTTCGGTCTGCGGTCCGCAGCCAGTTCTGCCAACCGACGAGGACCTGCGCGAACGACTGCGGCGGGAAGTTGAGGTTCACCACGTCGACGTCGCCGGTGGGGAACGTGGCAAAGGTCAGCGAGGTGGTCACCCCGAAGTTTCCGCCGCCGCCACCGCGTAACGCCCAGAACAGGTCGGGGTTGCTGGCGGCGGACGCGGTGACCGCCTGGCCGCTGGGCAGCACCACCGACGCCGATCTCAATGCGTCACACATCAGGCCGGCGCGCCGGGAATGGGCGCCCAGCCCGCCGCCCAGGGCGTGTCCCGAGGCACCGACCGACGGGCAGGTACCCGTCGGGATCCCCCGACCGGCCGCGGCCAGGGCCTGGTGCATCGCATACAAACTGGTCGCTGGCGGCACGGTGACCAGGCCGGTCGAGGCGTCGTAATTGACTCCCCCGGGCAGCTGACGCAGGTCGAGCACCATGGTTCCGTTGGCTGTGGACGCCCCGATATAGGAGTGCCCACCGCTGCGCGGCGCGACCTTGAGGTTGTGGGCGGCGGCGAATGCCATCGCCTTTTGCACGTCCGCCGGCGATGTCGGGACGACGATCACCGCGGGCGTCGAGCCGTTGTAGTTGGTGTTGAAAACCTGCTTGGCTGAGCCGAATTGCGGACCGTCCGGCTGAATCACCTGCCCGCCGATAGCGGAGGCAAGCGGGCCCCAGCCGGAGGCAATCGGATCGGCGCCGGCTCGGCCCGATACGGCTCGTACCGGTCCGAGAACCGCGCCGGCGGCTAACGCTCCGACGGCACCCCGCAGAAACGTCTGGCGCGAGATCTCACGCGTCAACTCACGCCTCCCGTGATTGCGTCACGTCCCGCATTGTCAACCACCAGAACCGCGCTACCGCATGACGTATCGCGGGATAACCGAAACGTGCGCGAACCTTTACATCATCGTGTTGTTAACGTGACGGCGATAAACGAAGGTTTTTAACGCAGAACTCTTGAGTGCCGCGATTGCACTCCCCCACGTGAGGAGCAGGACATGGCGACGCTCGAGATCAGCCGCAACCTGATTTTGCGCTTGAACAACCAACCGCTGGCCGTGCGTTTTCTGCTGGGCGCCGGCTGCTTGATCACTGCGGCCGCAATGTTTTCCGCTCCGGTCGAGGCGGACCCGCATGACGACGACTTCATCGACGCGCTGAGCCACGCCGGCGTCGAGTACGGCGAACCGGGGAACGCGATGGCTGTGGGCCAGTCCATCTGTCCAATGATCGCCCAGCCGGGCGGGAGCTTTGCCGCAGCCGCGTCGGGCGTCGCACACCGGGGCATGTCACCTCAGCTGGCCCAAATGTTCACCACCATCGCGATACAGACCTACTGCCCGGAGGAGATGGCAAACATCATGGGCGGCAATGCATCTGGTTTACAGCAGCTCCCCGGCGTTGCAGGCATGCCGGGCATGCAAGGCGTTGCAGGCATGCCGGGCATGATCCCAGGGAATTAGCGGGTGCCCAGCGGGTCGATCGTCCAGGCGATATAGACCATGCTCGCAGCGACCAGCGACATCGTGGTGAAGTCAATTCCCTTGCTGCGCACCACCAGTAGCCCGGCACGGTCTTCGGTGAGCGCGAGGCGCAGCGCGGCGGCGACCCCCACCCCGATGCCGATCAACAGCGCGCCGCGGCGCCAGAAGTTCGCCGCCGCCAGTGTGAACGCCACGGCGAAGATCAGCACCACCGTGACGATCGGCCACTGCGAGCGGACCAGCTGACGCAAAGTCATTGCTGTTCGGCCAATTCCACGACGTTGGTCAACAGGAATGCGCGAGTCAGCGGGCCGACGCCACCGGGATTCGGCGACACGTGACCGGCGATCTCCCACACACCCGGGTGCACGTCGCCGACCAATCCGTCGTCGGTGCGGCTGACGCCGACATCGACGACGGCGGCTCCGGGACGCACCATGTCGGCGGTGAGCAGATGCGGGACGCCCACCGCCGCCACGACGATGTCGGCCTGCCGCGTCAGCGCGGGCAGATCACGAGTTCCGGTGTGGCACAAGGTGACCGTGGCGTTTTCTGAGCGGCGCGTCAATATGAGGCCCAGTGGACGACCGACCGTGACACCACGGCCGATGACCACGACATGCGCGCCGGCGATCTCGACGTCGAAGCGCCGCAACAGGTGGACGATGCCCCGCGCGGTGCACGGCAGCGGCGCCGGGGTGCCCAACACCAGCCGACCCAGATTGGTCGGGTGCAAGCCGTCGGCATCTTTGTTCGGGTCGACGCGCTCCAGTGCGGCGTTCTCGTCCAACTGCTTCGGCAGCGGCAACTGCACGATGTAGCCAGTGCACTCCGGGTTGGCGTTGAGTTCGTCGATGGTCTCGTTGAGCTTTGCCTGGCTGATATCGGCGGGCAAGTCGCGACGCAGCGAGGTGATGCCGACCTTGGCGCAGTCGGAATGCTTTCCGCGGACGTAGGCCTGCGAGCCGGGGTCGTCGCCGACCAGGATCGTGCCCAGGCCGGGTGTCCGCCCGGAAGCGGTCAAAGCCGCCACCCGTTCCTTCAGGTCGACGAAGATTTCGTCGCGCGTGACTTTGCCGTCCAGCGTGATCGCACCCACGCCTGACAGTCTTCCATGTCCGCGTACGCTCCCGTTATGTCTAGCCCTCCGGACGTCCTGAGCCCCGCCAAGCTCGGCCCGATCACGCTGCGCAATCGCACCATCAAGTCGGCGACATTCGAGGCCCGCACACCCGGCGCACTGGCCAGCGACGACCTCATCGAATATCACCGGCTGCCGGCCGCCGGCGGCGTCGGGATGACCACCGTCGCCTACTGCGCGGTCTCCCCCGGTGGCCGCACCGAGGGCAACGGACTCTGGATGCGCCCGGAGGCGGTGCCGGGGTTGCGCCGGCTCACCGACGCGATCCACGCCGAGGGCGCGGCCGTCAGCGCACAGATCGGCCACGCCGGTCCGGTGGCCAATGCCAAAACCAATAAGGCCACCGCGCTGGCGCCGGTACGGTTCTTCAATCCGATCGGCATGCGGTTCGCCAAGAAGGCCACCCGCGACGATATCGACGACGTTATCGCCGGACACGCCAACGCCGCGCGACTCGCCATCGAAGCAGGCTTCGACGCCGTCGAAATCCATTTGGGCCACAACTATTTGGCGAGTTCCTTTCTGTCCCCGTTGATCAATCGGCGCGACGACGAGTTCGGCGGATCGCTGGAGAACCGGGCCAAGGTCGCCCGCGGGATGGTGATGGCCGTTCGGCGCGCGGTGGAGAAAGAGGGAACACCGATCGCCGTCACCGCCAAGCTCAACATGGCCGACGGTGTTCGCGGCGGGATCAGCGTGGGAGAGGCGCTGACGACGGCGAAGTGGTTGCAAGACGACGGCGGGCTGGACGCGATCGGACTGACCGCCGGCAGCTCACTGGTCAATCCGATGTACCTCTTCCGCGGCGACGCACCGCTCAAGGAGTTCGCCGGCGCCTTCAAGCCGCCGCTGCGCTGGGGCATGCGCATGACGGGCAAGAAGTTTCTGCGCGAATACCCCTACCGCGAGGCCTATCTGCTACGCGACGCCAAGCAGTTCCGCGCCGAGCTGACAATGCCGCTGATCCTCCTCGGCGGCATCACCAACCGGGAGACGATGGACCTGGCCATGGCGGAGGGATTCGACTTCGTGGCGATGGGCCGGGCTCTGCTGGCCGAGCCCGATCTGATCAACCGGATCGCGGCCGACGGCGCCGCGCACACCGTGCACTCGGCCTGCACGCACTGCAACCAGTGCATGCCGACCATCTACAGCCGAACCCGCTGCGTGGTAACCGGCGCGCCCGACGCCCTCTCCAATCCGGCCCTCTGACGATGCGGGCGCGCCGCTCGTGTCGCAGTCGGTGCACTAAACCGAGCAGCTAAGGTTGTGGCGATGAGTCAAGCAGCACCGCCCGTGCTGACAGTCCGATACGACGGATCTCAACGCACCTTCGCCGCAGGCCATGACGTGGTGGTCGGGCGCGATCTGCGCGCCGACATGCGCATCACGCATCCGCTCATTTCGCGTGCTCATTTGTTGCTGCGCTTCGATCAAGGGCGCTGGCTGGCCATCGACAACGGTTCGTTGAACGGCACCTACGTCAACGGCCGTCGGGTGCCGGTGGTCGACATCCGCGACGGCCAGAGCATCAACATCGGCAATCCCGACGGGCCGCAGCTTGCGTTCGAGGTCGGTCACCACGCGGGGGCTGCCGGCCGGCCGCCGCAAACCGCGTCGATGCGTGCCGTCCAATCGGCCGCGCGGCCTGCGGCGCACCCGCCGACGCCGGCACGCCCCGGAGCCGGGCCCCCGGCGGGCGTGCTCCGGCCACCGGCGGGCGCGCCGCGCGCGTATTCGGGCGCCCCGCCCGCACCGCCGCAGCCGATGTACCAGGGTGGCCAGCGACCGCCGGCCTACCAACCGCCGCCGCCACCCCGGCAACCCCCGTCGGCGCCGCCGCCGAGCATCCAGCCGAAACCTCAGCTGGCCCGGTCGAGCAGCAAGCCCGAGACGGGCAACCTCGCCACGAAGATGATCCAGGCGATTCTCCCCGGAGTCGGCACGCCGGAGAAGCCGCCGGGGTCCGCCACGATCGGTCGCGCCAACGACAACGACATCGTCATCCAGGACGTCCTCGCGTCGCGCCATCACGCGTTCCTGCTTCAGTCCCCGCTCGGCACCGAAATCCGCGACGCCCACAGCGTCAACGGCACGTTCGTCAACGGCGTGCGCGTCGGTTCGGCCGTGCTCGGCGAGGGCGACGTGATCACGATCGGCAACGTCGACCTGGTCTTCACCGACGGCAACCTGATCCGCCGCACCGAAGCCGCCACCCGCAGCGGTGGTCTGGAGGTCAACGGCGTTCACTTCAAGATCGACGGCAAGGAACTGCTGGACAACATCTCGCTGACCGCCCGGCCGGGCACGCTGACCGCGATCATCGGGGGATCCGGTGCGGGTAAGACCACGCTGTCGCGGCTGATCGCCGGGTACACCCGTCCCAGCGCCGGCTCGGTCACCTTCGAGGGCCACAACATCCACGCCGAGTACGCGACGATGCGCAGCAGGATCGGGATGGTGCCGCAGGACGATGTGGTGCACCGCCAGCTGACGGTGAACCAGGCGCTCGGCTACGCCGCCGAGCTGCGGCTACCGCCCGACACCAGCAAACAGGAGCGCGCCCAGGTGGTCGCGCAGGTGCTCGAGGAACTCGACCTGACCAAACACGCCGACACCCGGGTCGACAAGCTCTCCGGCGGCCAGCGCAAACGTGCCTCGGTGGCACTCGAACTGCTCACCCAACCGTCGCTGCTGCTCCTCGACGAGCCGACGTCCGGTCTGGATCCGGCGCTGGACCGTCAGGTCATGCTGATGTTGCGGCAACTCGCCGACGCCGGCCGTGTGGTGCTGGTCGTCACGCACTCGGTGTCCTACCTCGACGTCTGCGACCAGATTCTGCTGGTGGCACCCGGCGGTAAGACTGCGTTCCACGGACCGCCCAGCCAGGTCGGTGCGGCGTTGGGTACCACCAACTGGGCGGACATCTTCGCCAACGTGGGCGCCGACCCCGACGAAGCCAACCGGCGCTTCATGGAGCGCGACGGCAGAAGACATTCCGAAGCAACACCGGCTCCGGAAAGCCCGGCAGACTTGGGCGAACCGGTACACACCGACCTGGTCCGCCAGTTCTCCACGATTGCGCGCCGTCAGGTCCGACTCGTCATCTCCGATCGCGGCTACTCGGTCTTCCTTGCGATACTGCCGTTCCTGATCGGTGCGCTGTCGCTGACCGTGAAAGGCCCCAAACCGGGGCTCGGCCCCGCCGACCCGCTCGGCCTCGCGCCTACCCAGCCGCAGTACATCATGGTGCTGCTCAACATCGGCGCCGTCTTCATGGGTACGGCATTGACCATCCGCGACCTGATCGGCGAGCGTCCGATCTTCCGAAGAGAACAGGCGGTTGGCCTGTCCACCACGGCCTACCTGCTGGCGAAGGTCTTCATCTTCTTTGTTTTCGCGACCGCCCAGGCGGCGATCGCGACGTTCATCGTCAGGCTCGGAAAGGGTGCGCCCACAGCGCATCCCCCGTTCTTCGACAGCTCGACGTTCTCGCTGTTCGTCACCGTCGCCGGCACCTGCGTCGCCTCGGCGATCCTGGGCCTGATGTTGTCAGCGGTGGCGCAGTCCAACGAACAGATCATGCCGCTGCTGGTGGTGTCGATCATGTCGCAGCTGGTGCTCGCCGGCGGAATGATCCCGGTGACGGGCCGGGCGGGGCTTAATCAGCTGTCCTGGGTGACGCCCGGACGGTGGGGTTACGCCGCGGGAGCGTCGTCGATCGACTTCCCGAACCTGGTCAAGGTCAAGCAGATTCCGACCAACGACCCGATCTGGCAGCACTCGAAGCACATCTATTTCTTCGATATGGCCATGCTCGCGCTGCTGTCGCTGTTCTACGCGGGCTACGTGCGCTGGAACATCCGGCTCAAGCGCTAAGGCTCGCCAGGGCGTACTCGCTGACCGCGATCAATGCATCGGTCGCCGATCTACGGTCGCGGGCATCGACATTGATGACCGGGATGTGTTCGGCCAGGGTCAGTGCCTTACGCACCTCGGTAACGGGATATCTTGGCGCGCCGTCGAATTCGTTCACCGCGACGAGAAACGGCAGGTTGCGGTGTTCGAAGAAGTCGACCGCGGCGAAGCTGTCCTGCAGGCGCCGGCAGTCCACCAGGACCACCGCGCCGATCGCGCCGCGCACCAGGTCGTCCCACATGAACCAGAAACGGCGCTGCCCCGGGGTGCCGAACAGGTAGAGCACCAGGTCCTCGTCCAACGTGATGCGTCCGAAGTCCATCGCCACCGTGGTGGTCTGTTTGTTCGGGGTGGCCTCCACCATGTCGACGCCGGCGGAAGCGTCGGTGACCATTGCCTCGGTCCGCAGCGGCATAATCTCCGACACCGTGCCGACGAACGTCGTCTTGCCGGCACCGAACCCGCCCGCGATGACGATCTTCGTCGACGCGGTATCTCGCTTCGTCAGACGGGGTTGGGCCGTGCGCTCAGAGGGCTCGTAGGCCACGGAGCGTCCTTCCTATCAGTTCGCGGCGTTCATCGCGGGTCGAGCGTTCGGTCAACGTCCGGTTCACTCGAAGGTAGCCCGAAGTCACCAGATCGCCCACCAGCACACGCGTGACACCGAGCGGTAAATCCAACCGGGCCGAGATCTCCGCAACGGAGGGACTCTTGACACACAGTTGGACGATCCTGCCTCGCACGTCGTTGGGCGGCCATCGGTGATAGAGCGCAGACTGCAATGTCTGCACCGGCGCTTCGAGGGGAAGCTCGACGCTCGCCTTGGTGCGTCCCGCGGTCAGAGTGTAGGGACGGACCAGGCTCGCCTCAGCTGCGGGTGGCTCTTGCCCCAGTGGCTCGCGGCTGTCCATCGCTACTCACGAGTGTGATGGAGCGCGTCGGGTCGACTGCACGACGTTGCCCACCCGCTCGACGAGAACGGCCATCTCGTAACCGATCTGACCGATATCGCACGACGTCGTGGCCAGCGTCGCCAGATGCGAGCCGTCGCCGACCCGCATCAACAACAGGTAGCCGTTTTCCATCTCCACCACCGACTGCAGCACCTGGCCGCCCTCAAACAGCTGGGCGGCGCCGGTGGCCAAGCTCGCCAGACCCGACGACACCGCGGCGAGCTGATCGGCCCGCTCCTGCGGCAGGTGCTCGCTGGCCGCAATCAGCAGCCCGTCGACGGACACCAGCACCGCGTGCGACACCCCGGGAACCTCACGGGCGAAATTCGAGACCAGCCAGTCGAGGGAGTTGTCCGAGCGGGCTGAATTGAAACCAGACGTCATTCGTGATCGGATCCTTCATCTGTGTCGCGGGCATGCGTTCGTCCTGCGCGAACGCCGCCGAAATGGCTACTCATCGAGGCGCGGATCGCCTCCGGGTCGCGCACCGGTGCCTCGTGTGCGGGTTTGCGGCCGGACTGGAAGCCGCCGTTGGAGGCTGCCCCGTTGTCCTCGTCTGCGCGGTGGTGCGCAATGCCGTTCTGTTCGGGGCCGGCACCACCCGGCACCAGCCGGGCCCCGGGGTCACGCACCGGCAGGCCGTGATCGGTGTGGGCTTGCACCGGAACGTTCTCGACCTCGGCGGCGGCTGACCAACCGTGGTCCCACACCGATTTCCAATCCAGATCGGCACTACGAGCCAAGTCGTGCGGATCAACCAGGAATTCGGAAAGCATCCGCTGGTAGATGAGATCCGACTCCGGCGGCTCGCTCGACGTTGCGGGCGCTTCGGCGGGCCAGGTCTCATCGGCCTGTTCCGGCTCGGCCTGAGCTGCCGGCTGCGGCGCCACGGGCTCCGGCCCGACCGGCTCGGCTTTGGGAGCCTGCTGGCGAGTGAACCGCACCCGTGAGCCGAGGAACGACGACGTGTCTGAAACTGGTTGAGCCGCAGGGGTTTCAGGGACTTCAGCAGTCGGCTCGGCCGCCTTCCCTCGCCGGCGCAGCGGTGACGGACGCCGTGACGGCCGATTCGGCTTGTCGGCCGGGGCACCGGTGATGCCGCTGGATCCGGGCCGGCGCCGCGGCAACAAGCTGATCGATGATTCGGTCGAATGCGAGCCGTTGCGCTCGGGCGTTTCCGCCAGCGCAGCAAGCTCCGGAGTTTCGCCGTAATCCGCGGCCGGCGGGTGATCGGGCGTCGTCGAGACGTCCGCGAGCGCCGCCGCCGCTTCGGGCGGCGCAATCTGGCCGTCGTCGGCACCCACCAACAACGTCGCCGGCAGATAGACCTCGGCCGTCGTGCCAGAGCGTGCTTGCCCGGTCGATATACCGCGCAGCCGCACCCGGATACCGTGTCGGTCGGCCAGCCGGCCGACCACGAAAAGACCCATGTGACGGGCGCTCTCCGGCGTGACCTCTCCGCCGGCTCGCAGCCGCATGTTGGCGATGCGCCGGTCGCCGTCGGTCATGCCCAACCCGACGTCGAGGATCTCGAGCTGAACCGCGGCGTCGCTGCGCTGTGAGGCCGAAACCCGGACCGGCGACGCGGGCGGCGAGTAGCGCAATGCATTGTCGATCAACTCCGCGATGAGGTGGACGACGTCGCCGGCGGCTGCGCCGCTGATCGTGCAGTCCGGCACCATCGACGTTTCGACGCGGCGATAGTCCTCCACCTCGGAGGTGGCGGCGCTGATGACCGACGACAACGGCACCGCGGTGCGTTGGTCGCTCCGCGAACTCGGCGCGCTGGCCAGCACCAGCAGGTTGGCGCCGTTGCGGCGCATCCGGGCGGCCAGGTGGTCGAGGCGGAACAGGCTATCGAGGCGGTCCGGATCCTCCTCGTTGCGCTCCAGCCGGTCGATCAGCGCGAGCTGCTGGTCGACCAGTGACCGGTTTCGCCGCGACATGGTCTCGAACATGTCGTTGACCAACAGCCGCAGTCGAGCCTCGTCACCGGCCAACAGCAGCGCCTGAGTGTGCAGTTCGTCGACCGCGTGCGCAACCTGGCCGATTTCTTCGGTGGTGTGCACCGGCAGCGGCTCGGGAGGCTGTTCGTCTCCGGCCCGGACGAGGGTGATCTCACGCTCGAGATCTTCGTGAGCGACCTTCAGAGCGCCGTCGCGCAGCACGCGCAGCGGCTGGATCAGCGTTCGCGCCACCAGCAACACGATGGCGAGGGCGGCGACGATGGCTGCCAGCACGAGGACGGTGTCGCGGATCGCCGCATCGCGCCGGTCGCGGGCCTGGTCCTCGACGGATTTGGTCACCAACGCGCTGGTGCCCTTGATCACCTCAGCCGCGATCCCGTCGGTGGTCTGCACCGAGTGCAGCAGTGCCGGGTTGTTGACCAGCAGACTTCTCGGATCGGACATGATCGCCATCCGGGTGACCATCTGCTGCTGCAGCGTCTTGGCTTCGGCTGAGCCGACACCGAGCACCTCGGCCATCCCGAACAGCGTCGACGGCTCGGTACCGGCCAGCGTGATCATCGACGTGCGCAACTCAGGCTCGGGCAGGTCAGCGCCGCGGGTGATCAGCAGCTGCTGCATCATCATCTGGCCGCGGGCCCCGATCGCCCGGCTCAGCCCCTGAGCCGCAGCCCGGATCTGCACGCTGTCGACGCGGACCGATCCGTCGATCGCGTTCTCGGCGGTCAACAAGATCGGGGCGTAGGTGGTCACTCGCTCTCGCAAGCCGATGGCGTTCGCCCCGACCGCGTCGAGCAACGCCTGCCCACCGTTCAGCAAGGCGTTGACCCCCGCCCCGACATCGGCGGCAACGTTCGTTTCCTTCAGCCGCGCTTGCAGCTCGTGTTTGCGGGCGTCGTAATTCTTCTTCACACCCTCGACGTCGCCCCCGGTCGAGCTTGCGAGCAATGCGACATCGAGCGCCGACATGTATTTGGTAATGGCCGGAACCACTTCGGCGCGATCAGCCGCCAACCGGAGGTCGTGCGCATCGGTTAAGGCACTCGAGATGCGGAATCCCCCGAAAACCATCGCCAGCACCAAAGGCACAACGACAATGGCCACGACTTTCCACCGCACCGGCCAATTTCGCAGCGACCATGAGGCCGGCCGTTTTGTCGATGAGGACGCGGCGCTGCTGCTGTTTGCGGTGTAATTTTTGGCCGGCAGAATCACCCGCGACGCGCGGGCAAACCTGGTCACCGGACTACGTCCGTGCGGGCGACCGCTCCGCTGATATGCAGTGTTGGCGCGACGTTCATGAGACTTCCTGCTGATTACACCCGCCCCGAGTGACGGGCGGGCGATATACGCCTGGCAATTCTGCGAGTATGCCAGTCAGCGGCTAGGTAAACCACAATTCTTACTGAACAGACAGAGTCCGCCGACTGCTGCCAGGCACCGCAAAGCATAGCCGAGCAAATTCGTCGACGACAACTGAGATGATCGACAGATGTTCCGGCTGCTGTTTTACTCGCCGCGTATCGCGCCCAATACTGGCAATGCAATCCGGACCGCGGCGGCCACCGGCACCGAACTGCATCTCGTCGAGCCCCTCGGCTTCGACCTGTCCGAACCCAAGCTGCGCCGGGCCGGTCTGGACTATCACGACCTGGCTTCGGTCACCGTGCACGCGTCACTGGCTGCCGCCTGGCAGGCGCTGTCGCCGCAGCGGGTGTTCGCCTTCACCGCGCATGCGACGGCGTTGTTCACCGATATCAGCTACCAGGCCGGCGACGTGTTGATGTTCGGCCCCGAGCCGACCGGGCTGGACTCGGCGACGCTGGCCGACGGCCACATCACCGAGCGCGTTCGCATCCCGATGCTGACCGGACGACGCTCACTCAATTTGGCCAACGCCGCCGCGGTCGCCGTTTACGAGGCGTGGCGTCAGCACGGGTTCGGCGGCGCCCGCTGACGATGCAGGACGCGGAGCGTCCTGAGGAGGAGGCGGGCAATTCAATCCGCTCTAGCCGATTACCAGGCGTTCCAATGCGTGAGGCTTTCGGCGGGCAGACGCTTGGCAGGCCGGAAATCCGTGCCTTTGGTGTAGGCGATCGGAAACAGCCCGCCCTGGCTGTACTTCTCGTAGGGAATGCCCAGCACGTCGGCCACTTTCTTTTCACCGTCGCGAAGCAGGTGCAGCGTCGTCCAGCAGGAGCCCAGCCCGCGGGAGCGCAGCGCAAGACAGAAACTCCAGACCGCCGGGAACAGCGACGACCAGAACGAGACCCCGCCCAACGGCGACGTCTCCGCGCGGCCCTCGATGCAGGGGATCAGCAGGACCGGCGCCTCGTGCATGTGCTCGGCGAGATAAGTCGCGGAATCCCGGACCGCACCCATTCGCTCACCGCGGGTGTCACCCTCGGGGTACTCGGCTGACGGCGAACTGAGGTATTCCCGAGCATTGGCCAGGTAGACGTCGCCGATCGCCTTTTTCTTGTCCGGGTCATCGACGAACACCCACTGCCAGCCCTGCGAGTTGGAACCGGTGGGCGCCTGCAGCGCCAATTCGAGGCATTCCATCAGCACTTCGTGGGATACCGGCTTGTCGAAATCGAGGCGCTTGCGCACCGATCGGGTGGTGGTGAGGACTTCGTCGACGGACAAGTTCAAGGTCATGCCCGGAGACTACCTGCGCGACATGACAGACAACCAACCTCGCCTGCACCGCCATCGGCAGTGAAATGCGATGGCGCATGCGATATCACAGGGCGATCGCGATGAAAACATTGCTCGCGGCGTGGCCGAGTCCCGGGACGTGGTGTTGGTCGGCGTCACGCTTTCAAAGCGGTTAGAAGCGGTAGCGGAGGATCCGGGCCTTGCGGGCGCCCGTTTTGGTCTTGCCGGCAAGCCGGGTGGCGACTCGAATCCACCGCGGGAATAGGTTGACCTCGGAGGCGTGAGCCAGACTTGCCTCTTCGACGAGCTTCAGCTGCGGGTCCCACGCCTCCGGGTGCTGCGCGTCCTTGAATCCGGCATAGCCGCGGAGTGCACCGACATCCTTGAACATCTTCTGCGGGGAGAGCTTGACCGCGGCACGGCTTACCCAGCCGACGCCACCGTAGTCGTTGAAAGCCAGCTCGCCAGAACGGAAATGCTCGGTAATGCGGCGGAACAACGCGATGATCGTATCCTCGCTCAGGAAGGCCAGCAGGCCGTCGGCGATCAACATGGTTGGGCGGTCGGCGGGGATCGTTTCCGGCCAGCATGGATCGGCCAGCGACACTGCTACCGAGTGCGCCTGCGGACTAGCCGGTAGCACCTGGTCGCGCAACGCAATGACCTCGGGCAGATCGACGCTGTACCAGTCAACCGTGCGCGGCGGGCTGGTCCGGTCCAACCCGCCGTTCAAACCAGCGCCCAGATCCACCACGACCGCGTCGGCATGTTCCGCGGTGAAAGCACAAACGCGGTCGTCGAGCATTTTGGCGCGTAGCGCCGCCTGACAAACCACGCTGGTGAGCACGCCGAGGCCGGCGAAGTCATAGTCGATCTTGCCGACAACCTCGTCTGCCAGCGCGTCACCCAAAATGGGCCGCGGCCAACGGCTATCGAGTGCCCGCGCGTAAAGAGTGAGTAGGGCGGTTTGTTCAACCGGTGTTAATTCGGTTACCCCAATCGGCATGGCTGCCACCGTACTCCGTGATTGCGGCTGAACGATCAGTCCGAAATGTTCATTCCGGATGCGAATACGAGCGCGGTGTGGGGCGTCATGGGCTTCGACAAGGACCGAGCTTGGCCGAGCGACGTTAGGTGCCGCTGTGGCTAGCGAAAGTCGCGGGACTTCGATCCGACCTTCAGGGTGAGGTTTGCCAGTCGCTCCGCCACGACGGTGACTGCGCCACTGGCATTTTGGACCTGGCCCCGGATCAGCAGCGCAGACGCTGTCTGCGCCAGCTTGCGGTGACGTGCCCATACCCCCGGCGTGCACAGCACGTTGACCATCCCGGTTTCGTCTTCGAGGTTGATAAACGTCACTCCCTGGGCCGTGGCCGGGCGCTGCCGATGGGTGACGGCTCCGGCGATCAGGACGCGGTCGCCGTCGGGCACCGACAGCAGGGCGTCGGCGGGCAGCACCCCCATCTCATCGAGATCCGACCGCAGGAACTGGGTCGGATAGCTGTCCGGGGAGATGCCGGTGGCCCACACGTCGGCGGCGGCCAACTCCAGTTCGCTCATCCCCGGCAACGCCGGGATGTGCGACGACGAGCCCACCCCCGGTAAGCGATCCGGCCGTTGGGTGGCGGCCGCCCCGGCCGCCCATAGCCCCTCGCGCCGCGATATCCCGAAGCAACTCAACGCCCCTGCGGTGGCCAGCGCTTCGGTCTGCGGCACGGAAAGCTGCACCCTGGTCGTCAAGTCCAGCAGAGAAGCGAAGAGGCCGTTGGCTTTTCGCTCCTCGATCATCTTTTCGGCCAGGTCATCTCCGATATGGCGAACGCCGCCCAGCCCCAGCCGGACTTCCATACCGGCGTTTTCCAGAGTGGCGTGCGCCAGGCTGGCGTTGGCGTCCGGGCCGTGCACCGCCACACCGTGCCTGCGCGCGTCGGCCACCAGCGACTGCGGCGAATAGAAACCCATCGGCTGCGCGCGCAGCAGCGCCGCACAGAACGCCGCCGGGTGATGCAGCGTGAACCACGACGAGTAGAACACCAGCGATGCGAAGCTCAGCGCGTGGCTTTCCGGAAAACCGAAATTGGCGAATGCCTCCAGTTTTTCGTAGGTGCGGTCGATCACCTCGTCGGTGGCGCCGTGCAGCGCGCGCATGCCGTCGTAGAACCGGCCGCGCAACCGTTGCATACGTTCGGTCGACCGCTTGGAACCCATGGCGCGCCGCAGCTGATCGGCCTCGGCGGCGGAAAAGCCGGCGCAGTCCACCGCGAGCTGCATCAGCTGCTCCTGAAACAACGGCACTCCCAACGTTTTCCGTAACGCCGGCTCCATCGACGGATGGTCGTAGACGACCGGGTCGACGCCGTTGCGCCGCCGGATGTACGGGTGCACCGAGCCGCCCTGGATGGGTCCGGGGCGGATCAACGCGACCTCGACCACCAGGTCGTAGAACACCCTCGGCCGCAGCCGCGGCAGGGTGGCCATCTGCGCGCGGGACTCCACCTGGAAGACCCCGACGGAATCGGCGCGGGCCAGCATTTCGTACACCGCCGATTCGGACAGGTCCAACTTGGCCAGGTCTACCTCGATGCCTTTGTGTTCGGCCAGCAGGTCGATGGCGTAGTGCAACGCCGAGAGCATGCCCAGTCCGAGCAGGTCGAATTTCACCAAACCGATTGCCGCGCAGTCGTCTTTGTCCCACTGCAACACGCTGCGGTTTTCCATGCGTGCCCATTCCACCGGGCAGACATCGGCGATCGGGCGGTCGCAGATCACCATGCCACCGGAGTGGATGCCCATGTGCCGCGGCAGATTCTGGATCTGGGTGGCCAGGTCGATGACCTGCTCGGGGACGTCCTCGATATCTGACGGCCGCGCGCCCCAGTGGCTGATCTGTTTACTCCACGCATCCTGCTGCCCTTGCGAGAATCCCAGCGCACGGGCCATGTCGCGCACCGCGATCCGCCCGCGGTAGGTGATCACATTGGCGACCTGAGCGGCGTAGTCACGGCCGTACTTGTCATAGACGTACTGGATGACCTTTTCACGCTGATCCGACTCGATGTCGATGTCGATATCGGGTGGCCCGTCGCGGGCCGGCGACAGGAAACGCTCGAACAACAGCTCGTTGGCCACCGGATCGACCGCGGTGACACCAAGGGCATAACAGACTGCCGAGTTGGCCGCCGATCCCCTGCCCTGGCACAGGATATTGTTCTCCCGACAGAATCGGGTGATGTCGTAGACCACCAGGAAATAGCCTGGAAATGTCAGCCGCGCAATGATTTCCAACTCGTGCTCGATCTGGGCGTACGCCTGTCGTGCCTGTGCTCGCGGCCCGTAGCGGCGCGCCGCACCCGCCATCGCCAGTTCGCGCAACCAGCTGTCCTCGGTATGGCCGGGCGGGACGTCGAACGGCGGCAGCTGTGGGGCGATCAGCGCCAGGCCGAAGGCGCACTGTTCGCCGAGTTCGGCCGCGGCGGTCACCGCGTCGGGCCACTGCGCGAACAGCCGCGCCATCTCCTCACCCGATCGCAGATGCGAACCGCCCAGCGCGGCCAGCCAGCCGGCCGCCTCGTCCAGCGACTGCCTGGCCCGTATCGCGCCCATGGCCATCGCCAGCCGACGACGCGACGGCGCGGCGAAATGCGCGCCGGTGGTGGCGACACTTCGCAGGCCGAATCGCTTTGCCAGTTCGGCTAATTGGGCGTTGATTTCGTCGTCGAGCGGATGGCCGTGCTGGGTCAGCTCGACGCTGACCCGGTCTGCGCCGAACCGGTCCACCAGGTCGGCCAACGCCGCCGCGGCCGCATCCGGGCCCTCGGTGGCCAGCGCAGCGCGGACATGACCTTTACGACAACCGGTCAAGATATGCCAGTGCCCGCCCGCCGCGTCGGCGAGCGCATCGACATCGAACCGCAGTTTGCCTTTCTCGCCGCCAGCCAGATGGGCCGCGGCCAACTGCCGCGACAATCGTCGATAGCCTTCCGGGCCGCGAGCCAGCACCAGCAAATGCGGGCCCGCCGGATCCGGGTCGTCGGTTCGGGTGCCGGGCCCTAACGAGAGTTCGGCGCCGAATACGGTACGCATGTCCAATTCCACGGCCGCTTCCGCGAACCGCACCGCCCCATAAAGGCCGTTATGGTCGGTCAGCGCGATGGCGCGCAGATCCAGCCGCACGGCCTCTTCGACCAGCTCCTCCGGCGTGCTGGCCCCGTCGAGGAAGCTGAACGCCGAATGCGTGTGCAACTCGGCGTACGGGACGGACGAGCGAACCGTCCGGTTATCGTCCGGCGGCTGGTAGCTGACCCGCTTGCGTGACAGTGGGACGTCATCGGCCGGTCCCCACACCGATGGCGTGCCGGAACGGCGCGGTTTACCGGAAAGCACCCGCTCCATTTCCGCCCAGCCCGGCGGACCGTTGCTGAAACCCACGCGGCCAGTCTATCGAATATATGTTCGATGTCGCGAGGTTTCGCCGTCTCTTCCATTCAGCACCCCCTGGCGCCCCACGCCCTGGCAGCACTCCAAGACCTACGAACGGCGACGCAGTCCCTGACTTGAGCAGATCCCTCGCTTAGGGGCATCGCGCCTATGGCCGGCAACATCAGCCAATTATCCACTGGGCCAACGGGATCCGCCGAGATCGCCATCCGGGTCGATTCTTAGAAATTCTCAGATCCGTTGCGAACGCTGACTTTCCGTGAAGTACGTTGCCACACAATCGACCCCAGTTGTTTACATGAATTAATCTCGCCGCCACCTCTGACCACTGGTCACCGTCAATACTCGAATCAAATCCCCAGCAGTGAACGGCGGTGCTTTGTTTTGGAGCAACTCAAGACGCTCGATGCGGGCTTCCTGATGGCCGAGGATTCGGACCGGAATGTGAGTTTGGCGATCGGCGGAATCGCGATCGTCGAAGGTTCTGCTCCCACTTATGACCAGTTCAAAGACCTTCTGTCAGAACGGATCCGAGCGATACCGCGGTGCATGCAGATGCTGCGCACCCAACCCTTCGATGTCGGCGCGCCACAATGGGTCGACGATCCGGGATTCGACCTCGGCCGTCATGTGCGCCGGGTGGCGGTGCCGCGGCCCGGCGACGACAACGAATTATTTCGAGTTGTCGCCGACGTGTTGGAGCGCCGGCTGGATCGGGATCGCCCGCTGTGGGAATGCTGGGTCATCGAGGGCCTGAAGGGCAACCGCTGGGCGATCCTGATGAAAATCCACCACTGCGTGGCCGATGGAGTCTCGGCGACGCGCATGCTCACCCGACTCTGCGATGACGTCGACGCAGGCCCACCCGCTCGACCCACTGGCGTCAAGCGGGCCGCCGTCGTGCACCTGAAGCCGGTGCCGGACCCCACCCCGCCCAGCAACCCGCTGACCAACCTCTGGCGCACGGCCACCGGCATCACCGATGCGGCCACCCGGACGGTCACCGGCGCCGCCGAAATCGCCGCCGGCCTGCTGCGGCCCAACACCGACTCGTCGCTGGTGGGGCCCGTTACCGCGATGCGGCGCTATCGCGCAGTGCGCGTCCCCCTCGCTGACATCGAGCAGGTATGCCGCAAGTTCGACGTGACCGTCAACGACGTCGTGCTCACCGCGATCACCGAGGGCTTCCGCTCGGTTCTACTGCACCGGGGCGAAGAGCCTAAGCCCGACTCGCTGCGCACCCTGGTGCCGGTGTCGGTGCGCTCACCCGACACGCTCGACAAGCCGGGCAACCGTCTCTCGGTCATGCTGCCCTATCTGCCCGTCGAGCAGGACGACCCGATTCAGCAACTGCGCATCGTGCACAGCAGGATGAACCGGGCCAAGCAGGGCGGGCAGCGGCAAGCGGGCAATATGGCGGTGTCGGCGAGTAACTACGTCCCGTTCATGTGGTCCGCGTGGGCGATTCGATTGCTCACCCGTCTACCGCAACGCGGAATCGTCACGCTGGCAACCAATGTCCCGGGGCCACGCCGCCAGCTGCAGATGATGGGCAGCAGGGTCGCGAGCCTGCTGCCGATTCCACCGATCGCGCTGCGGTTGCGCACCGGTGTCGCGGTGTTGAGCTACGCCGACGACCTGGTGTTCGGCATCACGGCCGACTACAACTCCGGAGCCGACGTCGACGAATTGGCCAAAGGTATCGAAAAGGCCGTCACGCGTTTGGAAATGCTCAGCCAAGACTCCGTCTTGCTGTTCGCCAATAAATCGGTCTGACCGCGAGTACTCAGCTCAACGCCCGAGCCGACCGCACCGCGAGTTCGCACACCTGCCGCATCGCGTCTTCGTGTCCGTGCGGGCTTTGACATCCGATGCTGATTCGGACGGCCTTGTCGACCAACACGGTCCATCGGATGTCGTGGCCAGGCCGGACCTCCCGATAGCTCACCACCGGGCGGCCGGCAACACTGCCGGCCGGGTTGAAGTCGACGAATACGCCGGTCGGCTCGGCGTCGATCGCTTGTTTCAGAGACTCGGCGGTGGCGCTCAGCGCTTCGAGGGCAACTCGCGACTGCGTCACGTGCAGTGACATCTCGGGATCCGACGGCGACGTGACCTGCACTCGCGCCGAGCCGGGTCCGGCCACGACGCGCTGCGTCGGCCATTGAGCTGGAACCTCGAGGGCTACGCGACCTTCCACGAGCAACGTGGTTGGAACGCCGCCGTCCGCGGGCGCGCCGCGACGGGCCGACGCGAGCGCACCGAGCACCCCGAGCACGGCGACGGCCAGAAGTACGGCCAGCGCCAGCGCCCAGTGACGACGATAATCGCGCCCCGCAACATGGGACTCGCAGTTGCTGTCGTCAGCCTGAATGATCTGAGCAGCAGATGTTTTCAACCGGGCGTCGTCGAATACCAGTACCGTGCCGATCCTGCCGCTAGCCTGCAAGCCGTCGGCGATCATCGCCGCCAACCCGCCGGCCCCGGCGACCGTGCTCGGCGCATCAATCACTGCCGCCGCAGTCACGTCGGACGTCATCTCAAGCACCGAACGTACAGCCGCCTCGACGACACGCTGGGGCTCTCTTCGCCGGGTTTCGGCGACCACTGTAGCGCCGATGATCACCACGAAGCAGTCTGCAATTTCCACAACCACCGTCGTGCGCTGCGATTGGCGCGGGCATGCCTGGCTCAGTAGCCAGGACCGGGGGCGCATCACCACCTCACCGGCGAGGACCTGTGCTGCCGCGCCGACCACATCGATGCGCCTCGGCGCCCACCACGAGGGATGAACGACGATCGCACGTTCAGGGCTTCCGCAGTCCATCGACCCCAGCACCATCCGCCAGAGTGATTCGACAGCCACCGGGCGCAGGTCGACAAGCGTTACCCGGTCGTCGATGCTGTCGAGCGCGACCCGAACCATCTGATCGTGAGTGACTACGTCTCCCCCGCAGCATAATTGGCGGACGACCTTCGGGCCGACCTCGACTACGTGCGTGCTCACGGCGGCGGGCTCCAGGCGACCTGCACTAGCTGTGAGTCACCTTGACGAGTGATCAGCGTGCCGCGGCCAGGCGGCATGGGCGACTGGCGCACCGACCCAATCGCGAGGCCCTCGTCGGGGGTTCCGCTCATGAGCAGGGCCATACAGCCGGCATCGCGCAATCCGGCGAGGAGCGGCTCGAACATGGCGCGGGCGGCGCCGCCGCTGCGGCGTGCCACCACCACGTGCAGTCCCAGATCCTCGGCCTGGGGCAGAAATTCCAAGAGCGGCATCAGCGGATTGCCCCGATCCGTGGCGACCAGGTCGTAATCATCTATCAGGACGTATATTTCGGGCCCCGACCACCAGGACCGGGTGCGCAGTTGCATCGAGGTCACGTTCGACATTGGCACCCTTCCGCGCAGCCAGTCGGCGAGGCTCGGTATAACCGCGTCGACCGCATCCGCCGAGGCAAGATATCCGCCGAGGTGTCCGGACTCGGGATCAACGACGTCGAGGAGTGAGCGCCGGAAATCGACGATGAACAGTTGGCACTGGGCGGCGGTCGTGGTCCGCACGAGTTCACGGCAAATGGTGCGCAATGCGGTTGTCTTCCCGCAGTCGCCATCCCCGAGGACGAGAAGATGCTGTTGCTGCGCGAAATCGATTGCTATCGCTCGTAGTTCACTCTCCTCGAGTCCGATCAGGATATCGGTGCCTCGGCCGTCGCCCGCCCGCTCAACCACGCTGTGGTGATCGACATGCGCAGGTAGTAGCGGTATCGGGGGTGCGGTGAATTCGTTATCCCGGTCCCACAAGAATTCCCCGCCGGCGCCGTCCAGCCGGGGCAAGGCAATCACCATGTGCAGCCCGTCGTCTGAAAGCCCTCGCCCCGGGTTACCCTCAGGAACTTGCTGAGCCCGCCGACGGTCGAATTCGGAATCCGCGGGATCGCCGAGCCGCAATTCGATTCGGGTTCCGATCTGATCCTTGAGCGCGGGACGAATCTCCGCCCATCGCGACGCGGATATCACGACATGCACACCGAACGAGAGTCCCTGAGCCGCAAGGCTGGTGATCGATGCCTCGATCGTTTCGAATTCCCGGCGCACAGTTGCCCATCCGTCAACAATCAAGAAGACATCACCAAAGCGGTCACACGTTGGATCTCGCCGCGCCTTGAGCTGGCGATACTGCGCCATCGATTCGATCCCGTGGTCGCGGAAGGTGGCTTCGCGGGACCGGATGATTGCTTCAAGCTGAGCGACCATGCGTCGAGCCAGTTGCGGGTCAGCTCGCCCGGCGACCGAACCGACATGCGGCCAGCCTCGCAGCGATGCCAACACCCCACCACCGAAATCGAGACAGTAGAACTGCACCGAGCTGGAATCGTGGGTAACGGCCAGCGCGGTGATCAGCGTGCGCAAAGCTGTCGATTTGCCCGACTGAGGTGCTCCGACGACGGCGACATTGCCGGCCGCGCCAGACAAGTCGACGATGAGCGGCGTTCGCCGTTGCTCGAACGGACGATCGACGAGACCGATCGAAACGGTCAACGCGGGCAGGGATTCGCGCAGCATGGTGTCCAGCGCCGGCGCCACGCCGAGGGGCGGTAGCCACACCTCATGCGCACGGGGGCCGTACCCGGACAACCGCTCCACGACCGTTTGCAGGACGGTCCGCTGATTAACGACATCCAGGCCGACCCTGTCGGCAAGCTTGACCGGCCCTGCGGGTTCCGCGGTGAACAATCGAACGAGCGTCGGATTCTTGTCACCGTCTGGCAAGTCGGGCGGCTCCGCAGGGCAATGAGTTTTCGCATTGCAGGGCCCGGAAACGTATGCGGTCTGGAAGCGAATCAACTCATCCGTGCCGACCCGCAGATAGGCTGCACCCGGCGCGCCGGGCAGTTCATAAGCGTCGGATGTCCCTAAGACAAGTCGCGATTCATTGGCCGATAACGTTTTCAGGCATACGCGGTAGGACAGATGCGATTCCAACCCGCGAAGCCTGCCCTCGTCCAGACGCTGACTGGCCAGTAGCAGATGCATCCCCAACGATCGCCCGAGTCGGCCGATTGCCACGAAGACGTCAGCGAAATCCGGATGCTGGCTGAGCAGTTCAGAAAATTCGTCGACGATGATGAACAGCACCGGGAGGGGCGCTAATTGGGCAGCGGCACGCCGTGTCCGGTCGTAAGCGGCAATCCCGTCGAGGTTGCCTGCCAAGCGAAGCGCTTCCTGCCGTCGGTTCATTTCACCGGTCAGGGCATCGCGCATTCGAGCGACCAGGGCCGCCTTGTCGGACAAGTTGGTGATGACGGCCGCGACGTGCGGCGCCGGCTCCAGGCCGGCGAAGGTCGCACCACCCTTGAAGTCAATGAGGGCCAGGTTGAGCTCTTCCGGCGAATGACGGGCCATCATCCCGAGTGCGACCGTGCGCAAGAACTCCGACTTACCCGATCCGGTCGCCCCGATGCAGAGCCCGTGTGGCCCCATGCCCTTTTCGGCGGCCTCCTTGATGTCGAGCTCCAGCGGTGCGTCCGTGGCGGTCGTGCCGATTGGCACACGAAGGCGGTGGTGCGGACTTCTGCCATTCCACCGATCAGTCGGGGTGTACGACATGAGATCGCCGATCCCGACGAGATCCTGCCAGCCCGAGGCGTTGCCCGGCGCCGCGCCAAACGCATCCGGGCCGCCGGCCCGGTACCCGGCCAGTCTTTGCGCACACGCCAGCGCCGCGGTGTAACTCAGCTGGTCCGGGCGCGCGGGCACGTCGTCGCTGGACAGCTCGTTTTCGCTTACCCGTAGCCGCAGTACGCCGCCTGTTGCCGGCCCATCATGGCGAGTCTCGATCCTCAGCAAGGTCACGCTGACGTCGTCGTTGTCGACGACGACCAGGAGCTGAGGCAGCGCGCGATCAGCCAATAAGCCGACGAACGCCTGCCGGGCGGCGGCCACCGACGGGTACACCATCCGGGCGGACCCGAGCCGGTCATGAGCGCGCGGATGTTGGTTGTGCGGCAACCATTTCAACCAGTCCCAGTGGGCTTGGTTGCGGCCACTGACCGCAGCGGCAATCGATACCAGCCTCGGACTGTGCAGAACGGCCAGTTGACAAATCATCGCGCGTAACAGCGCTCGTGCGTGCGTGGTGTTCCCGCCGACCGTCACCGCTTCGATCTCGCGCAGATCGATGATGGTGGGCGTGTCCGGGACTGTCGAGTGGGTTTGCAGAAATCGACGCAGCGCGGTCTCCGTCACCGGATCCAGCCGCTGCACCGGCCCCATTGGCGGAGGTACCAATCGGGTGGCAAGGCGCTGCTTTCCGGTTCCGACCCGCACATGGCAGAAGTCCGAGTCCGCCACCCGCCGCTCCCACATCCGGCAGCCGCCCACCAAAGTCCACAGCGTGTCAGGATCCGGATGACACCACACCAGTGAACAGCGCTGTGCCGCAGCAGTCTTGGCCGCGGCGCCGCGCAAGTCGGAAAGGTAGCCCAGATACTCGGCGCGTTCGGCGTTGATCTCGCCGCGCTGTCGATCCGCGCCCGACACCACCGTAGCCACCGCGGACAACAGCATCATCAGTGGAAACGTCATGAACGCCGGATTGTGCCCAACGGCCGACCGGGAAAAGTAGACCACAGCCATCATCCCCACCGTCGCGAGAGCCATCACGGCAGGTAGAAAACGGATCATCACGTTCGTTCTTGTCGGTCGTGTCACTTCCAAAGGGGCCGCGACGACGACGTCGGCCGTCTCGAACGCCGGAGCGGGCAGCCGTGCCGGAGGAATGAATTCCACGGCCGCAGGAAGTTCGCGTTGCCCCATGCGATTGGCACCGTAGGTGCGAGCGCAACCAGCAGCAAGTCAGCTGTGGATCGACGCATACGCGACGCCGTGTGACCGCTTAGCGTCCGCATCGGCGAAGGGAGGCCGCGGTGCACCAAACGTTGGAAGCACGCCAAAGTAGCGAACCCCGTCCGACCGCCTCTGCGTTGCGGCGGGTATCGGTTTATGCCGACTCTCTCCATGTCGACTTGGTCTTGTCGGCGGTGGTGCCCATCGGATCGCTCATACCACCGATCGTGGACACCCTGGCGGCGCAGCGCGGTCACCGCGCTCAGCCCGTCGCTGTTCGGCATCAGCTATCGCTTCCTGGGAAGACTCCACTGGATCCGTCGAAGAACTTGTCCCAGTTAGGAATCCGTGATGGCACCGTCTTCATTCTGACCAGTTCGTCCACCGTCTTGACGCCGCCGCGCTTCGACGACGTAGCGGAGGCGGTATCCGTGTCGCTCGGCGCGACAATGCGACCGTGGACCCGGCAAACAGCCCGGCTGATCGGCGCACTGGTAGCCAGTGGGTTGGCCGGCACGGCCGTAGCGGTCTTGATCCGAACAGCTTTTGATATCAGCGATGCCCGCCGCGCCGGCTGTGCGGCGATAGCCGCGGCGGCCGGTCTCATCGCGCTGCCAGCGGCTGTCGTTGCCTATCGGATGTTTCGCGACAAGACTGCCGCGCTCATGTTGGGTCTGGCGGCCTGCGGATTCGCCGCACTCGCGGGCTTACTGGCGGTTCCCGGTGAAATCGGAGCACCGAACGCACTCCTTGCGACGGCCGCAACGGCGACAACAGCGGCTGCTATCCGCATAACGGGTTGCTGTGCAACAGTGTTCACGGCATTGGCCTGTTTCGCCACCGTGGAGACGGCTGCAACATTCGTAGGCGCGGTTACGGGCATGCCACTACCGGCGCTCGGCGCGGCGTCCGCGGCGATATCGCTGATCTTGATCGAAGCGTCGGCCCCAGTGTCGATCATCCTGGCGGGGCTGTCGTCACAAATGACGTCGGAGCACGAGGAGGCCGCCTCGACTCCACATCGCCTGAGCACCAGCGCGATCCGTGCTCACAGCTGGCTGACCAGCTTGGTCGCGGCATTCTCCGCCGCGGCGGTGCTGGGAGCTATCGGCGCGGCAACCGGGTCGTGCGTCGCCGACGGCGGACCCTCGGCTGGCCTTTGGTTCGCCGCCATTACCGGGGGTGTGTTGCTGTTGCGGGCGCGCTCACACAGTGACGTGGCCAGATCCGTGCCGCTAGTGCTGGCTGGAACAGTCACGCTCAGTGCCACATTCGTCATCGCGGCTGTTGCCTATCCCTTGCGTACGCCGTACCTAGCCGCCGCGTCGATGATGCTGGCCGCCGCCGCACTATGCCTCGGGTTCATCACCCGAACGATGACGTTCTCTCCTATCGGGCGACGAAGCGTAGACCTGCTGGAGTATCTCGCCTTGGCCGTGATCGTGCCGCTAGCGTGCTGGATCTGCGGGGTTTACAGCACCGCGCGTGGCATGAACCTGCTATGACCACAGCGCATTCCAGAGCGCTCCGGTGTGCGATGGCGGTGGTAATCGCCGCACTGCCCCAATGCGGGGTACCAACTGCACGCGCGGTCTCGCCACCACCGATCGACAGCAGCCGATTACCTGAGCCGGCGCGGGCAAGGCCGACGCAGCCCACCGTACAACGGGAGATCTGCGCAGTGCCATCGATAAGTCCCGATGCAGACCGTGCGAACGCGTCGAGCCAATTGTCTGGACTTGACCTGCCACTGGTTTGGAAATTGACACGCGGTTCGGGTCAACGGGTCGCTGTCATCGACACGGGGGTTGCGCCGCACTCGCGACTTCCGCACACTGCGGCCGGCGGGGACTATGTGTTCACCGGTGACGGTACCCAGGATTGCGACGGGCATGGAACGGCCGTGGCCGGGATTATCTCCGCCGCACCGGATCCCCATCATGTGGACGATTTCAGCGGGGTCGCCCCGGGTGCCAGTTTGATCAGCATCCGCCAGTCCAGCACCAAGTTCGGCGCAGTGGCGGATCCGTCCAATTCCGGCTCCGGTGATGTGAGCACCATGGCGAAAGCCGTTCGTAGTGCAGCAGATCTCGGCGCTTCGGTGATCAATATCTCCTCGGTTGCCTGCATCCCCACCGGGTCGGCGCTCGACGATCGCGCCCTCGGCGCAGCGCTGTCCTACGCGGTGGACGTCAAGGACGTCGTCGTGGTGGTCGCCGCGGGCAACACCGGAGCCGGGCAGTGTCCCGCTCAGTCAGCAGAAGCGACGTGGGACACGGTGACGGTTGTGGTCAGTCCGGCTTGGTACGACGACTACGTGCTGACCGTCGGCTCGGTGAACGCGCGCGGCGAACCGTCGTCGTTCACCCTCGCCGGACCTTGGGTGGACGTCGCCGCCCCCGGCGAGGGGGTGATATCGCTGAGTTCGTCGGGCAACGGATTGGTGAACAGCCTTGGCGGGCCGAATGGTTCGAAACCGCTTTCGGGCACCAGCTACGCCACTCCGGTCGTCAGCGGGTTGGCGGCACTGATCCGATCCCGGTTCCCGAAGCTGACTGCTCGCCAGGTGATGCAACGCATCGAGGCCACCGCACATCATCCACCCGGCGGGTGGGATCCTCGGGTCGGCGCGGGCGTCGTCGACTTCCTTGCTGCCGTCAGCACAGACCCCCCGGCCAGCCCGTCACCTCCGCCGTCACGCACAGCGATACCGATTGAGCCACCTCCGCTTCCTGCGCCGGCGAACCACGGTTCGCGAGACACGGCGTTCCTTGGTGCCGCGATCCTCGGCGGCGTGGTGGTGGTCATGTTTGTCACTGCCGCCCTGACGGCCCGACTACGACGCGATTAGGGCGTTCTGCCTACTCAATTCCGGACCGGCAGGCAACTTGGCTAAGACCGGCCACGGCGCCGCGATCGCCGTATCGGGCAGACCGAGGTCGTGTGCCGCATCGTCATCGTGGATCGCGAATCGCGCACCGGTGTCGGTTATCAGGTACCGGGTGCCAGCGCTGGGGTTGTCGCCAGACAGGCCGGTGGCACGCACATATGCAGTGCGCCCCGGCGAAAGATAGGCGGCGTCGATCGCCGGGCCCTTCCCATCGGCCTGCGATAGCTTCACCGGTTGCTGGCCCGCCGGGATCGGTAGCCCGCCGGCCAAAAACAAGATCGCGACGCCGCCCGATGCCGCATGCCTCCAGCTGACGCAGAGTGTCGTGCCGCCGGCATTCAACGGCGACGGTGCCCGGTCGGGGAAGGTGGCCACCGCCAAGTCGGTCACCATCGGAATCGTGCGGATGATGTCGGGTGCGACCGAGATGGCGGTGCGGGTGCCTCGCGAGTCAGTGAATCGCAGCAAGTCCGCCACAACCTGCCCGATGCGCTGAATTCCGTGGCCGAGGACGACGTAATACTCGTCGCCGTTGGCGCGGGACAGGCGAAGCACGCTGCCGACCGGGAACCCCGGCAATTCGGCCGGTCCCCGGCCGCCGGCGTTGGGAATTCGCGGCGCTGTGAT
The DNA here is from genome assembly GCA_035314925.1 of Mycobacterium sp. Lineage (GTDB taxonomy): Bacteria > Actinomycetota > Actinomycetes > Mycobacteriales > Mycobacteriaceae > Mycobacterium. The sequence continues at coordinate 28,144 of DATFYT010000305.1, forward strand.
CGGCGGTGCCTCCGGGACTGCATTCAGCAGCGTCGCTGACACCGCCAATGGGACCTGGCCATCCAGCCCCAGTGCACGCACAACCGCAGGCTCACCCAGATTCACCACAGCTCGACGACCGTCATAGAGCAGGTAGGTCGAACCGCCGGACACCGGCCTGACCAGCAGGGATTGTTCATTCGCCAGAGGACGGGACAGCGGTCCCTCGGTCCGGCCGATGACGACCGTCGTACTCGGCGATGCGCTGGCGCCGGTGTCACAGACCGTCCACCGCAATTCATCCTCGGCGAGTGGCACTCCCACAAATTGCGGAGCGCCGGGTATGCCCAGCAAGGGTCCCCTGTTGCCATCGCCCAACTCCGACTCCGGGATCGGCAGCGGGTCAGCGTTCGTTCTGACGATCAGCCTGGCTGAGGCCAGATTCAGCACCGGATGCAGGGTTGCACCGACTCGGACGTACAGCGCCCCCGACTGTTTGCCCATCACGATCGGCGCGCTGTCCGCCGCTGGTTGTGGATGCACCATGGCCAGGACCACACATCCGGCCAACGTGATGATCGCCAGCACCGAACCGACCATCAGCGACTGCATCGGCGCGCGGATCGGTTCGTTCACCCCGTGGATGTCTCTGCCAAGCAGCGCGCATTCGATACGGCGAAGCAGAAATCGGTACCCGCTGACGTGCATCCGCGTGGTCGGTTGCCATTCCATCAGTCCCCCGGTTCGTCGGCGCCACGATATTCCGCCGTCATCGAACGCTTCACCGTTCATCCACAGCGCGGGCCCTGGACAACCGCCGATATGACCGTCTGCCCAGATCTCGCTAAAATCGCCTGGTGAGCATTAATCGCCTCAGTCGCTCGGTGTCCCCGCTGGCCAGGACGGGACGCTGGTCACGCCGCCTCCGCTGGCTCGGCGTGGGGGCCGCCCCGCTGCTGGCCGCCGGCGTGCTGCTGGTCGCTCCGGCCGCCGTTCCGCACGCCGTCCCGTCGGCCGGCGCCGACAATTGCCCGGACGTCGCCCTGACCTTCGCCCGCGGCACCGACGAGCCGGCCGGACTAGGACACGTCGGCCAGTCCCTTGCCGATGACCTGCGCCAGAGCACCGGCAAGAACATCGACGCCTACCCGGTCAACTACAAGGCCAGCCTGCTGCAGTTGCATGGTGGCGACGGCGCCAACGACGCCATCAAGCACATCAAGGACGTGGCCGACAAGTGCCCCAACACCCCGCAGGTGCTCGGCGGATACTCGCAGGGCGCGTCGGTGATCGACATCGTCACCGGCGTTCCCATCGGCGGCATCGGCTGGGGCAGCTCGCTGCCGCCCCAGTACGCCAACAACGTCATCGCGGTGACCACCTTCGGTAACCCGGCCGACCGCAGCGGCGGGCCGATATCACAGCAGAGCCAGCTGTTCGGCGCCAAGGCCATCGACTTCTGCAACCCCGAAGACCCGATCTGTCACGCGGGCCCCGGCAACCAGTGGAGCGGCCACACCGAGGGTTACGTGCCCGTCTACACCAGCCAGGCGGCCAGCTTCATCCAGACCAGGCTTCTCGCGGTGATGGCCCCGACCGCGCCCCAAGGTCCCATGGGCATGCCACCTGGGCCGATGGGCGTGCCGCAAGGTCCCATGGGCGTGCCACCTGGGCCGATGGGCGTGCCACCTGGGCCTGGCCAGCTGCCAGGCCAAGGGCCTCTGCCCGGACCTGGACCCGAAACCCCGGGTCCGTCCGTGGTCGATCAGACCCAGCCCGCGGTATTCCACTGACGTAAAACTGACTGCGCCGATCTCGCATCGGCGCATTACTATCGGGCCATGAGGCTGCGCCTGGTAAACCCGCGATCACAATCGATGCGGGGCAGGTTCGCCGCCGCAGGATTACTCGCCGCAGCAATGGTGGTTGCGCCCGCGACAATCCCAACCTTGATCGCCTCGATCCCAAAGGCATCGGCCTCATGCTCGGACGTTGAGGTGGTGTTCGCCCGCGGACGGCTGGAGTCGCCCGGCGCCGGAGTCGTCGGCAACGCCTTCGTCAGCGCGCTGCGGTCGAAAGTCAATCGGAACGTCAGTCTCTACGCGGTGCGTTACCCGGCCGACACCGAGGTCGACGTCGGCGCCAACGACATGAGCGCCCACGTCCAGAACACGATCAACGGCTGCCCGAACACCCGCGTGGTGTTGGGCGGCTACTCGCTGGGCGCGGCAGTCACCGACGTTGTGGTTGCGGCTCCCATCGCGGCATTCGGCTTCACCAATCCGCTACCACCGGGCTCCGATCAGCACATCGCGGCGGTCGCGCTATTCGGCAACGGCAGCCAGTGGGTCGGGCCGATCACGAATTTCAACCCGATCTACACCGACCGAACCATCGACATGTGCCACGGCGCCGACCCGATCTGTAACCCGGCCGATCCGCACACGTGGAACGAGAACTGGCCGCAACACTCTGGCAACCTGTATATCCAAGACGGCATGGTCAACCAGGCCGCCGACTTCGCCGCGGGCAAGCTGCAGTAATCGTTTTCGCTGCTGGAACCGCTAAGGGAACCCTGCAAGCCGTATCAGCAAGTCATTAGCTTTGCTCGATACTATCCGCTCATGAAATTTGCCCAGAAACGGGTAGCCGGCTTCGCGAGTTCAGCGTTGCTCGCCGCAGGGCTGCTGATCGCCCCGGCGCTGGCCCCTTACCAGGTAGCCGGGCCGATTCCGACGGCGTCGGCGGCATGCCCGGACGCCTAAGTAGATTTCGCCCGGGGCCGAGAAGAAGCACCCGGCGTCGGCGAGGTCGGCCAGGCCTTCATCAACTCGCTGCAATCGAAGGTGCCGCACATGACGATCGGCTCCTACGGGGTCAACTACCCCGCCGACGTCAGCGTCACCAAGGGAACCAACGATATGAGCGCCCACGTCCAACAGATGGCGGCGAGTTGCCCGAACACCAAGCTGGTCCTCGGCGGCTACTCGCTCGGCGCCGCGGCCGCTGACGTCGTGGTCGCGATGAACCAACCGGGATTCGGCTACACCGACGTCCTGCCGGCGAACATGAATCAGCATGTCGCCGCGGTCGCGCTGTTCGGCAACGGCACCCAACGAGTGGTCGGCGAGATCCCCGGCCCCGGCCCGGGCTTCGCCGGTAAGATCGTCGACCTGTGCGCCGGTGGCGACCCGATCTGCACTCCAGGTGTGCACGATCTGCATTGGTCGTCGCATCTGCAGCCGTCGTACATCACTTCCGGGTTGGTCGATCAGGCCGCAGGCTTCGTCGCCGGCAAGCTGTAGCCAAAGCTCAGTCGCGCGTGCGTATTTCGCGAGTGATGAGAGTTCGCGCCTCTAGTTCGCTCTCCGGCGGGTAGTCCACGCCGACCATAGTCAACCCCCGCGGCGGCGCGGCGGCGAAGTCGCTGGACCGCCGCGTTGAAGTGAGCAGCCCGCTGCACCACGTGGCGGTGCGGCGGTGTTCGCCGACCGTCAGCAGTGCGCCGACCAGCGACCGCACCATCGACCAACAGAACGCGTCGGCGGTGACGTATGCGGTGATCAGATGACCATCAAGGGTCCACTCCAAGCGCTGCAGATCGCGAATCGTGGTAGCAGACTCGCGGTGACGGCAGAATGCGGCGAAGTCGTGCAGGCCCAACAGGTTTCGGGATGCCTCCGTCATCGCGTCCACGTCGAGCAGCCGCGGCCATGCGGTGATATATCGGGCCTGATGTGGCTCTACCCCGTACGGGGCGGTGGATAGCCGGTAGACGTAGTGGCGGCGCAGCGCCGAGAATCGTGCGTCGAAACCCGCTGGCGCACGGATGATTCGGTGGACCCGAACGTCGGGGGGTAGCAGCCGCCCCAAACGGCGAACCAGCGGTAGGAATTCCGGTTCAGTTGGCCGCGGCGAACGTGGATAGGCATTGGGTAGCGCATCCACCGGAATGTCAACATGGGCGACTTGGCCAGTCGCATGCACACCGGTGTCGGTGCGCCCGGCCGCGCGCAACTTCACCTGGCTCCGAAACACCGTCGAGAGCGCCTCCTCGAGAACGCCCGCGACAGTTCGCTGACCTGCCTGCGTTGCCCATCCGGCGAAATCCGTGCCGTCATAGGCGATATCGAGCCGAAGACGAACGCGCCCGCCATCAGCGTCGATGGCGGGCGCGTCGTCGTTCAACGGCAAATCGCTAGGACTTGTCAGCGTCCCCGTCCTCGGCTTCCGGCTCAGCGGCTTCGGGCTCAGCGGCTTCCGGCTCAGCGGCTTCGGGCTCAGCGGCCTCCGCCTCGGCTTGCGGCTCCGGCGTGGTGGCGTCAGCCTCAACGGACTCGGTGGTCTCGGCCTCGGCGGTCTCGGGCTCAGCCTCGGCCGCAACCTCTTCCGCCTCCGCCGCAGGCTTTGGTGCGGCCTTCTTGGCGGCAGCCTTCGAAGCGCCCGACCGACGCGCACGTTCGGCTTCCGAGGTCACCGTCTTCTCCTGCACCAGCTCGATGACCGCCATCGGGGCGTTGTCGCCCTTGCGCGGCTCGACCTTAATGATGCGGGTGTAGCCGCCATTGCGGTCGGCGAAGAACGGCCCGATCTCGGCGAACAGGCTGTGCACCACGTCCTTGTCGCGGATCTTCTTGAGCACCTCGCGCCGATGGTGCAGCGTGCCCTTCTTGGCGTGGGTGATCAGCTTCTCGGCGTAGGGCCGCAGTGCCCGCGCCTTGGGCTCGGTGGTCTTGATCCGGCCGTGCTCAAAGAGCGCCGTCGCCAGGTTGGCCAGGATCGCCTTCTGGTGCGACGACGACCCGCCGAGGCGAGGACCCTTGGTGGGCTTGGGCATTGCAGACGCTCCTGTCTAGATGTGCAAATGCTTTAGAGCTGTTCGGTTTCCGCGTAGTCCGCGTCGTCGTAGGTGCCTTCGGCGGACCAGGTGCCGGTCGCCACGTCGTAGCCGGCGACCTCCGACGGGTCGAAGCTGGCCGGGCTGTCCTTGAGCGACAGACCCAACTGGTGCAGCTTGACCTTCACCTCGTCGATCGACTTCTGCCCGAAGTTGCGGATGTCGAGCAGGTCGGACTCGGTGCGCGACACCAGTTCTCCGACGGTGTGCACACCCTCGCGCTTGAGGCAGTTGTACGAGCGGACGGTCAGGTCCAGGTCGTCGATCGGCAGCGCGAACGACGCGATGTGATCCGCCTCGGCCGGCGACGGCCCGATCTCGATGCCCTCGGCCTCGGCGTTGAGTTCCCTTGCCAGACCGAACAATTCGACCAGGGTCTTACCTGCCGACGCCAGCGCGTCGCGGGGACCGATCGAGCTCTTGGTCTCGACGTCGAGGATCAGCTTGTCGAAGTCGGTGCGCTGCTCGACACGGGTGGCGTCCACCTTGTAGGTCACCTTGAGCACCGGCGAGTAGATGGAATCGACGGGGATACGGCCGATTTCGGCGCCTGAGGCCTTGTTCTGCACGGCCGGGACGTAGCCGCGGCCGCGCTCGACGACGAGCTCGATCTCGAGCTTGCCCTTGTCGTTCAGTGTCGCGATGTGCATTTCGGGGTTGTGCACGGTGACACCGGCCGGCGGCACGATGTCACCCGCGGTCACCTCGCCCGGGCCCTGCTTACGCAGATACATCGTCACCGGCTCGTCCTCTTCCGAGGACACCACCAGGCTCTTGAGGTTCAAGATGATGTCGGTGACGTCTTCCTTGACGCCTGGCACGGTGGTGAACTCGTGCAGCACACCATCAATGCGAATGCTGGTGACGGCCGCGCCGGGAATCGACGACAGCAGCGTGCGGCGCAGCGAGTTACCAAGCGTGTAGCCGAATCCCGGCTCCAGCGGCTCGATGACGAACTGCGAACGGTTGTCGTTGAGGATCTCTTCGGACAGGGTCGGTCGCTGTGAGATCAGCATGGTGTTTCTTCTTCTCCTTCTCGGCACCCGCTATTTGATGCCGTTTAGGTACCTGCACCGGTCGATGCAGGAGTCTTACTTCGAGTAGTACTCGACGATCAGCTGCTCGGTGAGTGGCACGTCGATCTGTGCCCGCTCCGGCAGTTGGTGGATCAGGATCCGTTGCCGCTCGCCGGCCACCTGAATCCAGCTGGGGATCGGACGGTCACCGGCGGTCTCGCGGGCGATCTGAAACGGCACCGTGTTGAGCGACGAGTCCCGCACATCGATGATGTCGTACTGCGACACCCGGTAGCTGGGGACGTTGACGTGCACGCCGTTGACCGTGAAGTGGCCGTGGCTGACCAGCTGGCGGGCCATCCGGCGGGTGCGAGCTATCCCGGCGCGGTAGACCACGTTGTCCAGCCGGCTTTCCAGGATCTGCAGCAGCTCGTCACCGGTCTTACCGGGACGGCCCGCAGCCTCTTCGTAGTAACGGCGGAACTGCTTCTCCATGACGCCGTAGGTGAAGCGGGCCTTCTGCTTTTCCTGCATCTGCAGCAGGTATTCGCTTTCCTTGATCCGCGCGCGGCCGTGCTGGCCGGGCGGGTAGGGGCGCTTCTCGAACGCCTGGTCGCCGCCGATGAGGTCGGTGCGCAGCCGGCGTGATTTCCGGGTGATGGGTCCGGTGTAACGAGCCATTGTCTGTTCTTCTCCTAGACCCGACGACGCTTGGGCGGGCGGCAGCCGTTGTGCGGCTGGGGGGTGACATCAGCGATCGCGCCGACCTCCAGGCCGGCGGCCTGCAGCGACCGGATCGCGGTCTCACGGCCCGAGCCCGGGCCCTTCACGAATACATCGACCTTCTTCACGCCGTGCTCCTGCGCTTTGCGGGCGGCGTTCTCGGCGGCCAGCTGGGCGGCGAACGGCGTCGACTTCCGCGAACCCTTGAAGCCGACGTTGCCCGACGAGGCCCAGGCGATGACGTTGCCCTGCAGGTCGGTGATCGTCACGATCGTGTTGTTGAACGTGCTCTTGATGTGGGCGGCGCCGTGCGGGACGTTCTTCTTTTCCCGCCGCCGGGTCTTGTGACCCTTCTTGGCGGGGGCCGCGGCTGCCTTCTTGGCTGGGGGCATGACTTACTTCGCCTTCTTCTTGCCTGCGATGGTGCGCTTGGGGCCCTTGCGGGTGCGCGCATTGGTCTTGGTGCGCTGACCGCGCACTGGCAGGCCGCGGCGGTGCCGTAGACCCTGGTAGCAGCCGATCTCGATTTTGCGACGGATGTCGGCCTGCACCTCACGGCGCAGGTCACCCTCGATCTTGAGATTGGCTTCGATGTAATCGCGCAGGTGGGTCACCTGGTCATCGGTGAGGTCCTTGGTGCGCAAATCCTTGTCGATCCCGGTGGCGGCCAGGATCTCGTTCGACCGGGTACGGCCAACACCGTAGATGTACGTCAACGCGACCTCCATGCGCTTATCGCGCGGGAGGTCTACGCCCACAAGTCGAGCCATGGGTGGCATTCCTTCTGTTCGCGGAGGTCTGATCCCAGTCCGTTCCCGGCCGACTGCTCCGGGGTCCGGCCTCCGTTCCGGACGTGGATGAGCTGGCCCATCTCTAAAGATTCCAGCCGCTCACTGGTGCTGGGAGGTCTGCATTTAGTTGTCGTGAGTCGCCGAGGGGTTTAGCCCTGGCGCTGCTTATGGCGTGGATCAGAGCAGATCACCATGACCCGCCCATGCCGACGGATCACCCTGCACTTGTCGCAGATCGGCTTGACGCTCGGGTTCACCTTCACGGCTGTTTCGATCCTGTTCTATCTACTCGTTGGTCTGTGGTTCGGGCTTTTTACTTGTAGCGGTACACGATGCGGCCCCGGGACAGGTCGTAGGGAGATAACTCGACCACCACCCGGTCCTCGGGCAGGATGCGGATGTAGTGCTGCCGCATCTTGCCGCTGATGTGGGCAAGCACCTTGTGGCCGTTCTCCAGCTCAATGCGGAACATCGCATTGGGCAGGGGCTCGACCACGCGGCCCTCGACCTCTATGGCGCCGTCCTTCTTGGCCATAACTTTTCAGAAATCCTCGTCTTTGGTTTCGTTGCTTCTACGCCCGGATCGGCGCAGCATTGGCTGGCGTTACAACGTGAGCCGGTGACAGGAAATTCCTAGGACTGGGCACGCAAGAACCAGCGCGATGACGCACCGTTAGTCCACGATACCCGCTCATTCCGGCTGGCCAAAATCGCCGTGGGCGGAATCGGAACCTGCCAACCTGGCCCCGCGGACGGGCCCTGACAAGCGCATACTTAACGCCGATGACCAATCCCGCAAACCCTGATCCCCAGACCCGTAAACCGGTGATCATGACCGTCGACGACGATCCCGCGGTATCCCGGGCCGTCGCCAGGGACCTGCGTCGCCACTACGGCGAGGCCCACCGGATCGTACGGGCGGAGTCGGGCGCGGATGCGCTGGAAACCCTCAAGCAGCTC
>DATFYT010000306.1:0-28843 GCA_035314925.1 Mycobacterium sp.
CGCCGACGACGATGCAGAGCGCAGCGATGGGGTGGGGGCACCTCCCGCTTGCGGGGGAGAGCGGCGCCAATGACGCTCGAACGCGAAAAGACGGACAGGCGGCAGAGGACTCGGCCATTCGCCAAGTCCGAGCAGGGCAGCGCGACCATGCGCAAGTTTGCCTCTCGGACCGGAAATAGGGCAGAACCGGACGAACAGCCTTCGCGATTCGGCGAGACTTTCGACAGGCTGGTCGGCAACATCCGCACCCTTGGTGAGCAGACGGCCTTCTACGGCAACGCACTTGGATCCACCGTCGATGCGGTTCGGCGCTATCCCGGTGAGGTGTTACGGCTGATCGCCGTGATGGGGATGGGCACCGGGGCGTTGGCCGTCATCGGCGGCACGGTGGTCATCGTCGGATTTCTGACGCTGACCACCGGCGCATTGATCGCCGTGCAGGGCTATAACACCCTGTCGAACGTCGGGATAGAAGCCCTCACCGGTTTTCTCGGTGCGTTTTTGAATGTCCGCTTTATCGCACCGGCGACCGCTGGCGTGGCGCTGGCCGCCACCATCGGCGCCGGGGCGACGGCGCAATTGGGCGCCATGCGCATCAACGAGGAGATCGACGCGCTGGAATCGATGGCCATCCGGCCGATCACCTATCTGGCGTCGACCCGCATCGTAGCGGGAGTTCTTGCGGTCATTCCGATCTACACCGTCGCCGTCTTGATGTCGTTTCTGGCGACCCGGTTCGGCACGACGATCATCTACGGGCAGTCACGGGGCGTCTACGACCACTACTTTTCGTCTTTTCTGCACCCGACGGACTTGTTGTGGTCGTTCACCGAGGCGTTGGCGATGGCGGCGGCCGTGATGGCGGTGCACACCTATTACGGCTACACCGCTACCGGCGGCCCGGCAGGCGTCGGCGAGGCGGTCGGCCGCGCGGTGCGCACCTCGATCACTGCCGGGGTTTTCATTCTGTTGACCATCACGCTGTCGGTATACGGGCAGTCCGGCAACTTCCACTTGTCGGGGTGACGGGATGAGCCAAGAGTCCCGGCGGCGCCGGGGAATTGATCCAATCTGGTGGGCACCGGTACTCGTTCTGGTGATCGTCGCGATCAGCACGCTGACCGCGATGGCGTTCGAGGGAACGCTCAAGACGACCGTTCCGCTCACGGTGATTTCCGATCGGGCCGGTCTGGTCATGGAAGACGACGCGAAAGTCAAGCTGCGCGGCGTCCAGATCGGTGAAGTAGACCACGTTGAATCCTATGTCGATTCGGCCGGCACGAACCTTTCGAAGCTGAAGCTGAAAATTTATCCGAGCGAATTCCGCTATCTGCCAAGCAATACCGAGGCGGAGATCAAGTCCAGCACAGCGTTCGGCGCAAAGTATGTCGACCTCATCGTCCCTGAAGAGGGTGCCACTCATCGACAACTGGCCAAAGGTGCTGTGTTACGCAGCCGCAACGTGACGGTTGAGGTCAACACCGTCTTCGAAAACTTGCAGTCGATAGTCCGTGCAATCGACCCGGCAAAGCTGAACGGCGTGCTCTCGGCGTTGTCCGACGCTTTTCGCGGCAAGGGCGATCGCATAGGTCAGGCGATCACCGAAGGGAACAGAGCGCTCGTTGCCGTAAACCCGAAACAGCAGACCATCCGGAAGGACTGGCAGTTGTTCGGTAAGACCGCCGAGGCCTATTCAGTTGCGGCGCAGGATATCCTGTCGACGCTGGACGCATTCTCGACAACTAGCGTGACGATCAGTAAACAACAGAAGGCGCTCAACGAGCTGCTGCTGGATGCAATCGGCTTCTCGAACGCGGGGATCAACACGATCGGCCGCAATGAGCAGAACCTGGTCAGCGCGATCAACCTGGTGGCGCCAACCTTTGAGCTGCTGAATAAATACTCACCGACCTACAAGTGCACCTTCGAGGGCGCGGTGTGGTACCTGGAGAACGGCGGTCGAGCTGCCATGGGGGGCAACGGCAAATCCCTGATGATCGATGGTGGGCTGCTCTTTGGCGACGACCCCTATCGCTATCCCGACAACCTGCCGATCGTGCAGGCCAAGGGTGGCCCGGGCGGCAGGCCCAGTTGTGGCTCGCTGCCCGACGCCAGCGCGAACTTCCCGGTCAAGTACCTGGTCACCGACACCGGATTCGGTACCGGGTTGGACATCCGGCCTAACCCCGGGATCGGCTTCCCCGGCTACAACAACTACTTCCCGGTCACCAAGGGAACGCCCCAGCCGCCGCTGATCCGTTACCCTGGCGGTCCGGCGCCGGGCCTTGCACCGGCCTACCCCGGACAACCGCCGTCCGGTGCACCTGATTACGCCGGCGCCGCGACGCCACCGCTCCCGCCCGCGCCGCCGCCGGCGCCCTGACCCGCAACGAAAAGTAAGGAACCACAATGAGAACCAACGCCGGCGCAATCGCGCGCGTCGTGGCGTTCACCGTTGTCTCCCTTGCTTTCGTGTTCATTCTGGTTACGGTTTTCGGGCAGTTCCGGTTTGATGCCCGCACCTCCTACAGCGCGGTCTTTTCGAATGTTTCAGGCCTGAAGGGCGGAAACTTCGTCCGCATTGCCGGTGTCGAAGTGGGAAAAGTCAGTCACCTCAAACTGGAAAAAGATGGCACCGTCCACGTCGACTTCGCGATCGACAGGGGGCTGAGGCTCACCGAAGGTACCAAAGCATCGGTGCGCTACGAAAACCTGATCGGCGACCGCTATCTCGCTCTCGAGGATGGGCCCGGTTCGCCGCGGAGATTGTCTCCGGGCGCTACGATTCCGCTGGCCCGGACCTCTCCCGCTCTCGACGTCGACGCTCTCATCGGTGGTTTCCGACCGCTGTTCCGGGCGTTAGATCCCGACCAAGTGAATGCACTGTCCGGCCAAATCCTCAGGGTATTCCAGGGCGAGGGGGCCACCATCTCGTCGGTGCTCGGCGAAACGTCTGCGCTGACCACCACGCTGGCCAACCGCGACAAGCTCATCGGCGAAGTGATCACCAACCTGAACACCGTGCTGCACACCTTCGGCGCTCGCGACAAACAATTCTCAGAAGGCTTGGACAAGCTGTCCCAGCTTGTCGGGGCACTGTCCGAGCGCAAGACCGATATCACCAAGGACGTCGCTTACATCAACGCCGCGACGGGATCGGTTGCCGACTTGTTGACGACGGCGCGTCAGCCGATCAAAGACACCGTGGTCCAGACAGACCGGTTCGCGGGGCAAGTCGAGTCCGATCACAATTACGTCGACGACCTCGTCAAGACGCTTCCCGACGTTTACCAGGTGCTGTCGCGCAACGGCCTGTACGGCGACTACTTCGGCTTCTACATCTGTGACGTGATCATCAAGCTTAACGGCAGAAACGGACAGCCTACGTTCGTCAAGCTGGTGAGCCAGGTGACCGGGCGGTGCTTGCCGAAAAAATGACTGCGATCAAAGGCCGTCTCAGCGCCCTGAAAGACAAGTCCAAGCGGCGCAACATCAAGCCGCTCGCCGAGCGCAACCGGATCACGCTCGGCTTGGTCGGCATCGCCATCGTGGTTGCCTTGGTGGTTGCGGTGTTCTCCTACGAGAAGATCCCCTTCCTCACCGGCAAGTCTGGCTATTCCGCGTATTTCACCGAGGCTGGTGGAATCAAGCCGGACAGTGACGTGCGAGTGTCAGGGCTGTCCGTCGGCAGGGTGTCCAGCGTCAAATTGGACGGGACGAAGGTGCTGGTAAATTTCACCGTCGACGACGATGTCGCACTGGGCAACCGCACCGAAGCGTCGATCAAAACCGAAACCGTGCTCGGCACAAAGATGCTCGAGATAACTCCGCGTGGAGACGGCAAGCTCGAAGGCGTCATCCCGGTCGAGCGCACTCGCGCGCCCTATGACCTACCCACCGCACTGGGCGACTTGACCAGCACCATCAGCGCTTTGGACACCACAAAGTTGTCTTCGGCGCTCACGACTCTGGCGACTACCTTCAAGGACACGCCGCCTGATTTGAAAGTCGCACTGGAGGGCGTGGCGCAGTTCTCCAGCACGCTGGACAACCGTGACGCGAAACTGCGCAGCCTGTTGGCTAACGCGAACAAGGTCACCTCGGTGCTGGCCAAGCGCAGCGATCAGATCGCCAACCTCGTCATCAATGCCAATGCGTTGTTGGCCGAACTACTGACACAACGCAATTCCGTCGACGCGCTGATGACCAACATCGGGGCGGCTACCCGGCAGATATCAGCCGTCGTCGGCGACAACCGGACTCAGCTCAAGCCGGCGCTGGACAAGCTCAACGGTGTGCTGTCGATTCTCGACGACCGCAAGAAGGAATTGCAGCGCACGTTGTATCTCATTCCGAAGTATGCGATGTCGTTCGGCGAAGTGCTGGGGTCTGGGCCGTTCTTCAAGGCTTCCTTGGTCAACCTGGCGCCCGGACAGTTCGTACAGCCGTTCACCGACGCGGCGTTTGCCGATCTCGGGCTTGATCCCAACGTGCTGCTGCCGTCGCAACTCACCGACCCGGGCAACGGCCAGCCAGGCCTGCCACTGCTGCCGTTGCCATACCCGCGCACGGGGCAAGGCGGTGAGCCGCGAAGGTCGATCCCGGATGCGATCACCGGCAACCCGGATCAGCAGCAGTGTGGTCCGGCCGGGGTTCCGCTTCCCGGCCCCGGTTGCTATCCGTACCGGCCGCCGCCAACGGCGCCGCCGCCCGGCGGACCACCGCCCGGCCCGCCGGCGGATCTCAAGCCGCCGCCCAAGCAAACGCCGGTGTACTTGCCGGCGCCGAACGAAGTTCCCGCGAACGGGGGTCGCTGATGGCGTTCGCGAATGTCCGCGCTCGGCTCGACAAAGCCGCTGCTTGGGTTGTGAACCATCGACGCGCTACGCAGATCGGAACGGCGATCAGCCTGGTTCTGCTCCTGTTCGTCGGGATCAGCATGATGGTGACGCCCTGGTGGAAACAGGTGACCCGCAACACCTACGTCGCATACTTCCCGAACACCAATGGCATTTACACCGGCGACGAAGTCCGTATTCTCGGCGTCGCGGTGGGGACGGTAGACAAGATCGACCCACAACCCAATGCGGCAAAGGTCACTTTCACCGTCGACTCGCAGTATCCGGTGCCCGCCGATGTGCGTGCGGCGATCCTGTCGCCGTCGCTGGTGACCGCGCGGGCGATCCAACTCGTCCCGGTCTACTCCGGCGGTCCGAAACTGGCTGACGGCGCGACCATTCCGGAGGAACGGACTGCGGTCCCCGTCGAGTGGGACGACCTGCGCAAGCAGTTGGAGAAGCTGACCGACTCCCTGCAACCCACCACTGAAGGTGGGACTAGCGCCCTGGGGCAATTCGTCAACACCACCGCCGCCAACCTGCGGGGCGAGGGTGACACCGCGCGGGACACCATTATCAAGCTCTCCCAAGCGGTTTCAGCGCTAGGGGACCACAGCACCGACATTTTCAGCACGGTGCGCAACCTGGAGACTTTTGTATCCGCGCTGACCTCGAGCAGCGAGCTGCTGGCCTCGTTCAACAAGAACTTGGCCAACATCACCACCGTGATGACCAATACGCCCAACGAGTGGGGCCAGGCGATCCAGGGATTGGACGGGGCGGTCAACGATCTGCGTCCCTTCGTCGCCGAAAACCGAGACGCCATCGGCACGACCTTCGACCACCTCAACGCCATCACCACCGCGTTGAACGACAGCCGCCGCGACATCAAGCAAACCCTGCACGTTGCGCCGGACGTGTTCCAGAACTTCCTCAACATCTACCAACCGGCGCAGAGTGCGGTGACCGGCATCCTGGCCCCGGTGAACTTCGCTGATACCGTCCAGTTCCTGTGCGGTGCAATCGAATCCGCAGGCCGCGTCGGCGCCAAACAGTCGGCGCGACTGTGCGAGCAGTATCTATCGCCGATCATGAAGAACCGGCAATACAACTTCCCGCCGATCGGTCTCAACCCGTTCGTGGGAGCCTCGGCGCGTCCTAACGAGATCACCTACAGCGAAGACAAACTCAACCCGCACATACCCCCGCCGGGAGCGCCCGGTAGCCCGCCGGCCGGCGACGCAGGCCCACCACCGACTTCGCCCCAAGCGTTGCCGGGGGGCGCTGTACCGCCGGCGCCGACCGCGGTCCGGTCGACCGACCCCAACGCCGGCCTGCCAGGCCTGATGGTGCCTGCGGCCGCACCGCTGCCCCCGAAGGGCACACCATGAGGCGCACAGTGTCTGCGGCGCTTGCCATCTCGTGCTTGTGCTTGCTGACGAGTTGTGGAGGATGGCGGGGCCTCAACTCGTTACCGCTGCCGGGGACCCAGGGCAAGGGTGACGGCGCGTACACCATTCAGGCGCAGCTGCCCGATGTCGTCGTCATTCAGCCGAACACCCGGGTGCGGGTCGCTGACGTCAACGTCGGCAACGTCACCAAGATCGAGGTCCAGGACTGGCATGCCCTGGTAACCATGCGGATCAATGGTGATATTCACTTGCCGGCCAACAGCACCGCCAAGGTCGGCCAGACCAGCCTACTGGGCTCCATGCACATCGAGCTGGCGCCGCCGAGCGACGAACCGCCGAAAGGCGAACTCAAGAACGGCTCGGTGATCCCACTATCCAGAGCCGCGACGTATCCGACCACCGAGCAGACCCTCGCGTCGGTGGCGATTCTGCTCAACGGCGGTGGGATAGGCCGTATTCAAGAGATCACTCAGGCGTTCGCGACGGCGTTGCACGGTCGTGAACCAGAGATGCGCAGCTTGTTGACCCAACTGGACATCTTCGTCGCTGAGACGAAGGCCCAGACCGACGACATCATCACCGCCATCGACAGTCTCAACTCGTTGGTCGGACAGGTGGCGGAGAAAGATCCAACGGTCGACAAGGCGCTCGCGACGATCCCGCAAGCGCTTGGCGTCCTGTCCGATACCCGAAAGACATTGGTGAACGCCATCGATACGGTGGGTCAGTTCAGCGCCGTAGCCGCCTCGACGATCAATCAGACCAAGAAATCGCTGACCGACAACTTCCGCAACCTCGCGCCGGCTCTGCGGGAACTGGCTAATGCCGGGCCCGCGCTGACCAGGGGTCTGGACTTCCTCTCTACCCTGCCTTGGGTGAAAAGCACTGCGCCCAACTGGTTTCGGGGTGACTTCGCCAACATCTCGCTGGTGGTCGACCTGACCTTGAGCCGCCTGGACAGTGGCTTCTTCACCGGGTCGAAGTGGGAGGGAAACCTCACCGAACTCGAACTGCAATGGGGCCGCACCATCGGTCAGATGCCCAGCCCATATACCGCGGCGAACCCGTTGATCGTGCCCTACCACTGGGGGGGTTACTAGCATGTCGCGCACCAGCTCGTTGCGCCTGTCCCGCCGGGTGTGGACACAGTTGGCGATCCTTGCATCGGTCACCGTCCTCTCCGTCGCCGTGATGGCGTTCGGCTTCGTCAAAGTGCCTGCGCTGCTGGGGGTTGGCAGATACACAGTGAAGGTCGACCTGCCCGCGTCCGGCGGGTTGTACCCGACGTCGGTGGTGAACTATCGCGGCAGCGAGGTCGGCAGCGTCAAATCGGTCGACGTCACCCAGAACGGAGTCCGCGCGGTTCTTTCGCTGAAATCCGACATCGCGATTCCCTCGAACGTGACCGCCGCGGTTCACAGTCGCTCGGCCATCGGTGAGCAGTTCCTGGAACTCACGCCGCATTCCGGCAGCGCCAGTGACACCGGGCCGAAACTGCGCGACGGCGACGTCATCGCGGTCGGCAAGACACAGATCCCCGTCGACATCGGATCCTTGCTTGACACAACCAATAAAGCTCTCAAGGCGATTCCGCAGGACAACCTGCACACCGTCGTCGACGAAGCCTCCAAAGCCGTCGCGGGTTTGGGACCGGAATTGTCCCGGCTCGTCGACGGTGGCACCGCATTGGCGATCGACGCCGGCAAGACCAGCGACACATTCTCCAGACTGATCGACGAGTTCCCGCCGGTGGCCAGCTCCCAGGTCCGGACATCGGACTCGATTGCCACCTGGGCGCGACGGGTCAATGCGATCACCAGTCAGCTGAAGGCACAAGACAATTCGGTCGCCGACCTACTCAACACCGCGGGGCCGGCCCTCGCTGAAGGCACCGCGCTGTTCGACCGGCTGTCTCCTACGTTGCCGGTGCTGCTGGCCAACTTGGTCAGCCTGGGCAACATCGCGGTGTCCTATCGAAACGACCTCGAGGAGCTGCTGGTTCTCTTCCCGCAGGGGACCGCGGTGATGTCATCGATCATCGTGCCGGACAGGGTCGCCAAGCAGGACTACAAAGGCATTTATCTCGACTTCAACTTGAACCTCAACCTGCCGCCGCCGTGCAACACCGGCTTCCTGCCGGTGCAGCAGCAGCGGATTCCGGTCCGGCAGGACTATCCCGACCGGACGAACGGGGAGTTGTACTGCCGCATTCCGCAGGACTCCGACATGAACGTCCGCGGCGTTCGTAACGACCCCTGCGAGACCAAGCCGCGCAAGCGCGCCCCGACCGTCGAGATGTGCGAAAGCGACGAGCCGTACGTCCCTCTCAACGACGGCCTGTTCTGGAAGGGCGATCCCAACGCGACATTGAGCGGCCAGCGCGTGCCGCAGTACCCGAAGGGTGGCGCGCCGTACTCACCCGGCGAGCATTGGCATCCACCCCCTGAATCGCCGGTACGGCCGCCGGTCGCCATACCCTACGATCCGGCCACCGGAAACTACGTCGGCCCGGACGGCCGCGCCTACAGCGAGTCCGACCTGGCTTTTACGTCGAAAGGTAAGACATGGCAGAGCATGATGGTGCCGCCGAAGAAACCGAATCCGTAGACGTCTCTGAGCTCGTCGACGAGGACGCCGTCGACGCTGAGGACATCGACGCTGAGGACATCGACGCTGAAGAAACCGATGTCGAGGATCGTGAAGCCGACGAGCCCGAGCCTGAGGCTGAGGGAGCCGCCGAGCCGGGCACGAGAAACAGTGTGCAAACCTGGTTTTCGACCATCCCGGGACCGATCGCCGTCAGTGTCGCCATCATCGTGGCACTAGTCGGGCTGGGAGGCTGGCTGGGATTCCGCGTCCATCAAGACCATCAGGTGCAGGTGCAACGCAACCTGTACGTGCAAGTCGCGCGGCAGACCGCGATCAACCTCACCACGATCAACTACGCCGAGGTCGATGCCGACATCAAGCGGGTCCTGGATTCGGCCACCGGCGCCTTTCACGACGAATTCCAGAACCGGTCGCAACCATTCGTCGAGGTCGTCAAGAAAGTGCAATCCAAATCGGAGGGCACCATCGCCGAGGCGGGTCTGCTCTCGTATACGAAGGACCAGGCGCAAGTGCTCGTCGCGGTCGCAGTGAAGACGTCAATGGCCGGGGCACCGGCAGACCAGGAGCCGCGCAGATGGCGGATGCGCCTCACCGTTGACAAAACAGGGGATGGCGCCAAGGTGTCGAATGTGGAGTTCGTACCGTGACTAGTCGAACTGCACTAACAGCGCAGGAGGAGGACTCCGCGATGTCCGACGACACTGACCGGGTCGCCGACGAGTCGTCGCTCGACGACCCGGCCGAGCGCGATGACCTGGCCGATGAGGCGGAGGCGGCTGACGAGGCGGACCTGCTCGACGTTGACGAAACAGAAGCCGACGACGACGCTGCGGCAGCGCCGGTCGAGCGGGGCAGTCGGTTCTCCTGGACTCGTCTGCTGGTTGTGGCGCTACCGGCGCTGGCGTTGATCATCGCCCTGGGCGTCGGCTATCTGAAATGGCTCGACGGCACGGCGCGGGAATCGCGTGCGGCCGCAGAGGCCTCGGTGCGGGCGGCCTCCGAGAGCACCATTGCGATTCTGTCGTACAAGCCCGAAACGGTGGACCGCGACCTGAAGGCTGCCGCCGAGCGGCTCACGGCCGGCTTCCGCCAGCAGTACACCCAGCTCGTCAACGACGTCGTAGCTCCCGGGGCAAAGCAGCAGCACATTACGGCGGTGGCCACCGTTCCTGCGGCGGCCTCGGTGTCGGCGACCGGAAAGCATGCGGTGGTATTGGTTTTCGTCGACCAGACCACCACCATCGGCAACGATGCACCCACTCAGACCACGTCCAGTGTGCGCGTCAGTCTCGAGAAGGTCGACGGTCGATGGCTCATTTCGCAGTTCGACCCGGTGTGAGCGATGGACAAGTGAGGCGGATATGAAACGTTTGTCGATGCTGCTACGGCTACTGTGCGCCGCAGCCTTGACGGTCGGAGGCTTCACCACGGCGAACGGCGGCTCCGCCCACGCGGCCGGATTCGAGAGCCTGATAGTCCCGTCGGCGTCGATGGGCCGCGACATCCCGGTCGCCTTCCTGGCCGGCGGTCCGCACGCGGCGTATCTATTGGACGGATTCAACGCCGCGCCCGACGTCAGCAGCTGGGTGACCGCGGGCAACGGATTCAACGCCCTTGCCGGCAAAGGGATTTCGGTGGTGGCACCAGCTGGTGGCGCTTACAGCATGTACACCAACTGGGAGCAGGACGGCAGCAAGCAGTGGGAGACATTCTTGTCCACAGAATTGCCGGACTGGCTGGCCGCCAACAAGGGCCTGGCCCCTGGCGGGCACGGCGTTGTCGGTGTCTCCCAGGGCGGGTACGCGGCGGCGGCGCTGGTGACCTTTCACCCTGACCGATTCCGTTACGCCGGATCGTTCTCGGGATTCCTGACCCCCGAACGCGCCGGAGTGGATGGCACGATCACCGCGGCGCTCAAGCAAGGCGGCGCTGATAGCGACCATATGTGGGGCCTGCCCCAATTGGGTCGATGGAAATGGCATTCGCCGAACCAGAACATCCAGCAACTGGTCGACAACGACGCCCGGCTCTGGATCTACAGCCCGGGAAGCGGCGCCCCGACCGATCAGGGCGCGATGGCCGGCTACGGCGATATCTCACAAGGCACCAACGCGCAGTTCTACTCGCACTATCGCGACGTCGGCGGCAAGAACGGCCATTTCGACTTGGGCCGTGGCGGCGGCAACGACTGGCCGACATGGGGACACCAGCTGAGTGCGATGTCCGCCGATCTCGCCGCGAACATCCGCTAGCGGCGTTGAGAAAGATGACATGCGATGACTGACAAAGGCATTCGCTGCCTCGGCCGGACTTTGTCGATGACGGCCATCGCGCTGGTCGCCACGCCGGTCGCAGTTGCACCGGCCGCGCCCGGGGTTCCCGGAAATAACGACCGGCTCAATAACGGCATCGTGGTCAACGTCGACACCGTCAAGAGGCAGGCTGGCTGCACCAGCAACCTGAAGATCAACCCGCAGCTGGTGTCCGCCGCACAGCGCCACACGGTCGATGTGCTCAACAATCGCGGCCTCGACGCTGATGTCGGCTCGGACGGGTCGTCGGTGCAGGACCGCGCCCGAGACGCGGGCTACCGCGGCGCGGTCGCCGAAACCGTGGCCATTAACCAATCGCTGACAATCAATGACCTTGACGTCATGGGTAATTGGTATTACCGCCCCGACTATATGGCGATCATGTCGAACTGTGCCAACACCCAAATCGGGGTGTGGTCGGAGAACAGCTTCGATCGCAGCGTCCTCGTCGCCGTGTACGGGCAACCGGCATGATGATGAGCGAAAACGTCCACAGACAGGGGACTTCGATGAAGCGCGGTATGTGGCTGCCTACCCTGATCGTCGCTGCAACATTCTGCGGCGGTGCGAGCGCGCTGGCGACGCGCGCGCACGCCGTTCCGGCGCCCGATATTGAGTTCATCTATGACACCACCGTGCGCAAGCAATACAGTTTCGCGAACACAGCGGATGCCATCAGCTATGCCCACGGCATCTGCGACAAGATCACCGGCGGCGCCAGCTACGCGCAAGTCATCGGCGATGTAAAAAACGATGTACGGCCCAACGACGAGTACTCGGCCAACTACCTGATCTCGAATGCGGTGAACATCTATTGCCCTGCCCAGTTGTGGCAGTTACGCAACTCGGCGGGCAGCTACGTGCCGCCGCCGCAATGACTCAGCAGCGAAGATGAACTATCCGCCGGCGCCGGCGTTGCCCAGGTCGGGCGCGTAGGACGGTGGCGGGTAGACGCCCCGGAGGAGCCATGCGTACGCCGCGATGCCGTACTCCAGCTCGTCGCTGGCATCGTAGTCCGGGTTCGGATTCATGCGAATAACCCTTCGTCGCGGTTCCCCATCAAAAGCGTCTGGTGCCTTGCAGCATACCGTGTTGCCTGCCAACTAGCGTTCGGGATGCTGAACGATCCCGGAAGCCTTTTGTCGGCAGTGATTTTAACGCTCACGAACTGTCGCTGAGTCGGCACTGGCCAACGTATCAAGTTGAGCCAGAACTGTTTTCGCATCGGAGGCCGCGCCTCGGTTGTAGGGCAACTTCGACAGCGCCGTCGCCATTGCGCAGGTGTTGGACACCGCAGCATACGTCAAGCCGGCACCGATTGCGGCGGCCAGCCATTTGAGTCGCGGGACGGCGACGCTACCGACAACGGAGGAAAGCACAATCGATCCGGCGACAAGGCGCACCTGCCGCTCCAGCTCCCACCGCTGGACGCCACGGTCGACGGCGAAGCCTTGCCCCTCCCAATTACTGATGCCCTTGTCGAGAACACGTCCGCCGGTCAGGCCCGCGTTCCGCAAGAATTCTGCGGCCTGTGTTGCGCGCTGACCTGAGCGGCACACCAACACAACGTCATCATCGTGGTCGAGTTGCCGGATCACCTCTGCACCGTGCTTATTTAGCACGTCGAGCGGTACGTTGTAGGACCCGCTGATGTGTGCGGTTTCGAATTCGGCGGGTGTCCGCACATCGAGAATTCGCAGAGGTGCAGACGACGCGAGTAGATCGCGGAGTTGTGTCGAGGTGATAGTTGCGGAAGTCGGTGCGTTCATGATCTGCTCCAGTCATGTCGGCCGTGATCAGCAGTTTCTCTTACTGCGACTACCCGGTGTATCCGACGACCAGGCAGTTTTGATCGGGATGAATCTTTAAGGGGATTGCGAGAGTCGTCGAACGTCACGATGTGATGCTTAGCTTCTCAGCGTTCTCGTACTCGTCATCGATGAGCATGGCTGACCAGGCAGCTGCGATCGCCCAATCCTGAGGTTTCGATAACCGATACATCCAGCATGCTTGTCTCGCCACCTTCCTGAGCAACGCACGCTGATTCGGGCTGTGGCACGCAAAGCCTTACCGGATTACAAAGCGCAACAGCCGATTCCGGCCAGCTTATTTTTCTGCGCGTATGGAACAATGCACGGTGCTCATGAGCACAATGTAACCGGTGTTCGACGAGCACACGGATTGCCGGCGACCGGCGCCGATATACGAGATTGACAATTCTCGGCAATCATGGGAAAGCGTCGAGCGGGCTGGCGCCAACAGACACAAAAGCCCCTCCTCGTCGGCGTGTCGCGGGGCTTTTACGTCTGCTCGCCGGATCAGCCCGGCAGGTTCTCCGGGTGCAGCATCTCGGCGTATCGCAGCGGCTCAGGGATGCCGAAGCCGTCGACCATTATTTCGGCGTAGGGCCGCAACAACCGGCATCGGTCGTTGATACCGCGAGTGACCGCCTTGGCGCGTTCGGTGGACAGGTAACGGTGCTCGACGTACCACGCCTTGTCATCTTCGATCACCGACAACGCATACAGATCACAGACCAGGTTGAGCACCTCGCGGGCCTCTTCGTCCTCACACGAGTCGATCCCGGCGACGAACGCCTCCAGCACCACCCGGTCGATATGCGCCTGCGCGGCATGCAACACGTGATCCTGCACGGCATTGAACGCATCGAATGCCGACATCTCTTTGGATTTGCCCTGTAGCCGGCGCGCCACCGAGGCGATCATGTATTCCTCGCGGTCCTCGAACATCTTGACCTGGGTGCCGCGGTTGAACAGGCTGCCTTCTTCTTCGTTGTCCTGCCGGGCGTCGACAATGGTCTGCATGATCGTCTCTGCCGCAGTGCGTTTCAACACCCGCTCACCGGCAAAGTTGGCCGCGAACCGCACCCATTCCACCGGGCTCATGCTCTTGACGTCGTCGGCGTAGGCGGTCAGCAGCTCCTTGGCCACCAGCTGGGTCAGCACATGGTTGTCGCCTTCAAAGGTGGTGAACACGTCGGTGTCGGCGCGTAGCGCGATCAACCGGTTGTCGGCCATGTAGCCGGCGCCGCCGCAGGCTTCCCGGGCTTCCTGAATGGCCGTGGACGCGTGCCAGGTGTTGGCGGCCTTCAACCCGGCCGCCCGCGACTCCAGCTCGCGCTGCTCCTCGGCGTCGGGTGCGTCCGAGGTCTGCAGATCGTGGCACTTGGCCACCAGCTCGTTCTGCGCGAATTGCAACGCATAAGAACGAGCGATCAGCGGAAACAGCCGGCGCTGATGCACCAGGTAGTCCATGACCAGCACTTCACCCTCGTCGTCGGGTGCACTGAATTGTCTGCGCTGCAACGCATACCGGGTCGCGATGTCCAACGCGACACGTGTCGCGTTGCCCGCGCTGCCACCCACACAGATCCGCCCGCGGATCAGCGTGCCGATCATGGTGAAGAACCGGCGGTTGGGGTTTTCGATCGGTGAGCTGTAGGTGCCGTCCTCCGCGACGTCGCCGTACTTGTTCAGCAGATTCACCCGCGGAACCCGAACGTGGTCGAAAACGATGCGGCCATTGTCGACGCCCGGCAGACCACCCTTGTACTGACAGTCCGACGTGGTCACACCGGGCAGGTCGTTGCCGTCGGCGTCGCGAATCGGCACCAGGAAGCAATGCACACCGTGGTTGACCTGCTCGCCGTCCTCGGTGGTGATGAGTTGGGCGAATACCGCTGCCATGGTGGCGGTTTCGGCGGCACCGCCGATGTAGTCCTTGCGCGCGGTCGGAGTGGCGGAGTGGATGACGAATTCCTGGGTGGCCGCGTCGTAGGTCGCGGTCGTCTCAAGGGACTGCACGTCGCTGCCGTGTCCAGTCTCGGTCATCGCGAAGCAGCCGCGCAGCTCGAGGTTGATGATCTTTTTCACGTACGCCTCGTGGTGGCGTTCGGTGCCAAGATTCTCCACGGCGCCGCCGAACAGGCCCCACTGCACGCCCGCCTTGACCATCAGCGACAGATCCGACATCGCGAGCATCTCGATCATCGTGATCGCCGCCCCGACGTTGCCGTTCCCGCCGTGCTCTTTGCGGAAGCCGTCGTCGGCGGCGCCCGCCGCGGCCATGATCGACATCTGTTCAGCCACCTTGGTGCGGGCGATCACCGTGTTCGGTGTGTAGTGCGGACGGAAGATCTCGTCGGTCAACCGGTCCCGCATCTGGTTCTTCACGTCGCGCCAACGCCCGTCGAGCGTGTTGCGCAGATGTTCGGCAGTGGTGGTCATACCCGACGGTAACCCGACGCTCGCACCGTCGGGGTAAGCTCCGCCAGGTCAGGGGACACTTTGATGGCCCGGCGGTCAGATGAACACTCCGTTAACCCAAGGTGACTATAGTCTGTCGCGCGGTCGCGGCCATGCGACCGAGGGAAGGTAGTCCATGGGCACCAATTCCCGCGCCTTCACCAAGCAGGGCGCGGTCGATATCGAGGCGATCGCCGCTGCTGTACAGCCGAAATTCGCCATAACCGCCGGGCCGGAAACAGAGGTCTCGCACACCTGGCTGGACACCTTCGATTGGCGGCTGCACGAGGCGGGGATGTCCCTTGAGTACCTCGACGACGGCCCGCTGATCATGCAGTTCCCGGATGGCAGCCGGTTGCAAGGGCCTCGGGCGAAGAAATGGCCGGCACTGCTGCACGACCTGCCTGCCGGGCGGCTGCGCGATGCACTGGATCCGATCGTTGCCCCGCGAGCATTGCTCTCGGTTGTCACCGTGCAGCGTGCCGTGCGGGAGAGCCGGGTGCTCAACCCCGACGATAAAACTGTCGCCCGGCTGCTGTCCGAAAGCTCCAATGACGGCACCAGCCGGCTACAGGTCCAGCCGTTGCGCGGCTACGAGGCAGAGGGTGACCAAATTGCTCGCCTGATGGGCCGCGTCGATGGGCTCACCCCATCGGCAACCACGCCGTACGACGACGCGTTGACGCTTGCCACTCGCAGTCCCAACGATCAAGAGCAGAATCTGGCGGCGCCGCTGCAGCCGGAAACGCCCGCACCGGTGGCCGTTGCAAACATGCTCGCGCAGTTCGCAGCCGCCATCGACGACAACGTGGCGGGCACGATCGCGGCGATCGACATCGAATTCCTGCACGACCTACGGGTCGCGGTGCGGCGCACCCGGTCGATTCTCAAGCTGGCCGGTGAAGTGCTGCCCGGGAATCTGGCTGAGCGGTTCACACCGGAGTTCAAGTGGCTCGGCGATCTGACCACGCCGGTGCGCGATCTGGATGTCTACCTGCTCGAGCTCGACAAAATGGCCGAGGGGCTGGCGTCGGCCGATCCACGCGACCTCGACCCGTTCCGCTCTTTTCTGGTTCGGCATCGCGCAGCCGAACGCCGCCGCCTGGTGCGCGGGCTGCGGTCTCAGCGCTTCAAACAACTGATGAGCGACTGGCGTACCGAGCTGGCCAAGGTGGCCGCCGACAGCCACGGCGGGCCGGCGGCCACCTCGCTTGCCCGGGAACGCATCGAGCGGGTGTTCCGGAACGTCGTGCGACGCGGGAAACGCCTTACCGCCGACTCGCCGAGCGAGCAGGTGCATGGACTCCGTAAGCGCTGCAAGGAATTACGCTATCTGCTCGAGGTATTCCGGCCACTGTTTGCCGACGCGCAGTATCGCCCGCTGATCAAAGAGCTCAAGGCGCTGCAGGACACGCTCGGCGATTTCCAGGATGGCGAAGTGCAGCGTGAAGCGGTCCGAGAGTTTGCCGCGGTGATGATGGAACAGGGCGCTGCGCCGCCGGCAACCGTGCTCGCGATGGGGGAGCTGGCCGCGCAGCTCGACGCACATCAGCTGAACGCGCGCGGGGCGCTGGTGGGCGTGCTGCGGCCATTCCTGGCCAACGAGAATCGTGCCCGAGTGAAGGCGCTGGTGCGCTGATGAAGATCTACGCGACGTACAACATCAAGGGCGGCGTCGGCAAGACATCGGCCGCGGTCAACCTCGCGCATCTCGCCGCGCGCAGTGGATACAACGTGCTGCTATGGGATCTCGACCCGCAGGGCGCGGCCACGTATCTTTTCCGGGTGCGGCCCAAAGTCAAGGGCGGCAGTCGAGCGCTGGTGGAAGGCACGCGATCGCTCGACGACGCGATCAAGGCCACCGATTTCGACGGGCTTGACTTGCTGCCGGCCGATTTCCGCTACCGCAATATGGATTTACAGCTTGACGACGTGAAGCGGCCGACCCGCCGGATTCACCAGCTGCTGCGGCCATTCGAGGGCGAATACGACGTGGTTTTCCTCGACTGTCCGCCGAGCATTTCGCTATTGTCGGAGAACGTCTTGCATGCGGTCGACACGCTACTGGTCCCGATGATTCCGGCCACGCTATCGGTCCGCACATTCGATCAATTGTCCGGCTTCGTCGACGATTTCGACGGCCGCCAACCGCAGATTTGTGCGTTCTTCTCGATGGTGGACGGGCGCAAGTCGCTGCATCGCGACCTCATGGAACGGTTGCCGGCCGAACGACGGGGAATCTTGCGCACGGCCATCCCGGCGCTGTCGATCATCGAGCAGATGGCCGAACAACGTGCGCCGGTCACGGCGTTCGCCCCACACAGCGTCGCGGCCAAATGCTACGAAGCGCTTTGGTATGAGGTGAACGGAGCGAACGGATAAGACGGTCTTGCCGGGATATATAGCCGCTACAACCATCGTGCTACTGGTCGGCATGGTGTTGACCAGAGTTATGCTGCTGCGCAGGACAGGAACGCGAGCAATGCATTTCGGCAGCATTGACAAGACAGATTTCGTCATTCCGCCGGTCGCGCTGTTCTACTTCTACACCATCTTTGCCGCGGCGTTCGATTGGCCGCTTGTTGGCGGCACAAGGTTCTTTCGGTCCCAAGCCGTGGCATGGATCGGAATCGGATTGTGTTGCGGTGGCTTGCTTGTCATGTTGGCGAGCCTGATCTCGTTCGGCAGAAGCTTTCGAGTTGGCATCGACGTCGACCGTCCGGACAAGTTGGTGATCGGCGGGGTGTTTGCTTTCAGCCGTAACCCCATTTACGTCGCGCTGTTCCTTGTTTTGGTGGGCCAGTTCCTGGTGTTTCCGAACTGGGTTCCGTTGGTCTACCTTTTCGCCGGCGCCTGGCTATTCCACCGCCAAGTGTTGCGCGAGGAGCAGTTTATGCTGCGGCAGTACGGCGACGAATACACCGCCTATTGCCGACGTGTGAGACGTTATGTCTAACAACGGCATTAGGCTGATTACCGCCGGCGCGCCGGCCGCCTGAGCCACCAGCGCAGCGACGCGGTGGCCACCACGCCCAAGCCGATCAGCATTCCCATATCGAACAGCCACCGGCCAGCCGAGTGTTTCCACGAATCATCGGCGGTCGCCAGCAGGTTGACGGCGTGCACGTCGACCGTGGAAGCCGACGCGGCAAAACCCCACCGGGACGGCACAAACCAAGAGATCTGCTCGAGGCCGAACCGGCCGTCGATAGGGAACATCGCGCCGGCGAACACCACCGAGATCAACACGACCAGCACGGCCGTCAAGAGGATCTGCTCGGAGTAGGTGGCCAGCGACGAAAGGGCCAGCGCGACCATCGCCGAGACGATGGTGGTGACCGTCAGTGCCACGAGCAGCTCGAAGGTGGCCCAGTACACGCTATCGCCGAGCAGCACGGAGCCATGAGTGGGCGCGCCTTTGCCGACAACGGCAGCGATGGTCATGACTGTGGTCGCAACGATGGCGACCAGGCTGTAGACGATGATCTTGCCGGCCAGGAAAGCCGTGGCCGACAAACCGTTGGCTTGTTCGCGCCGGAAGATGTGCCGTTCGCCGAAAAGGTCGCGAACGGCCAGCGCCGTGCCGATGGCGACGGCGCCGATGGTGAGCACGGCAAGGATCTCGACGGCTTCGTCGGGACTGTTTCCGTAGGGGTTAGCCGGGCCCAGGCCTGCATTTCCGGGCACCAGCAACGCGATCGCGCCGAACAGCACCGGCAGGATGGTCAAGAAGATGAAGTACCGCTGATCACCAACCAAGAGCCAGCCCTGTCGACGGGTGGCGATGACGATTTGTCGCCAAAGGTGCAGGCGCGCAAGCGGTTCGACCGGAACCTGTGGTGGCTCCGCTGCAGCCGGGAGCTCGGGCTGGCGGGCCAGGTACTCGTCATGGGCCCCATAGGGATCCCTGTTGACCCGGGCGAGGATCTCCGTCCAGTCGGTCGTGCCCAACTCGGGGCCGATCTGCGCCGGCGGTCCGGCGAACGCCGGCGTTCCGGTCCCGGTGAGCAGCACCACGTGGTCGCAGATGTCGATGTCCGTTGTCGATGTGGTCGCGACCACGACGACGTGTCCGTCGTCGGCGAGTCGCCGCAGCGTCGTCGTCATCTCGTGATCCGCGGCCGGGTCGAGTCCGGCGGTCGGTTCGTCGAGGACCAGCAGCGACGGACGGGTCAGCAGTTCCATGGCCATCGATGCGCGCTTGCGTTGTTCGGCGGTGAGGTTGCTCACCTGGACGGTGCGCAGCAGGCCCAGCTTCATCTCGTCGAGCGCCCAGTGCACCCGCTGTCGGCGCTGATCAGCGGAAGTGCCAGGGGGCAGGCGCAATTCGGCGGCGTAGGCCAACGCCTGTTCGATGGTGAGCGCGCGATGCAGCAGGTCGTATCGCGGTACGACTCCAATGTGCGGTCGCACGTGATCGGACGTCACCTCGTAGCCGTCGAAATGGACTGTGCCGACGCTTGGTTGCACCGTTCCGCCCAGCACGTCGACCAGAGCAGAAGTGCTCGCCTCCGACGGTCCGATGATCGCGGTGAGCGTCCCGGGCTCAGCGGTGATCGACAGTTCCGCCAACACCTGCTCGCCGTGGACTGTGAGCCGCACCTGACGCGCCTCCAACGGAACGGTCTTGAGCGGCGGCGGCGGGGATGGGGGTTCTGCGGCCGGCGAATCCGATGTTTCCGGTGCATCCGGTGCATCCGGCCGTGGCAGCGCGGTGGTGGGCGCGGCCTCGTGTGGCCGCGGTTCGGGGCGCTGCGGTCGCAGTTTTTGCATCGCGCCAGTCAGCGCCTGCACCAACGCTTTCCGCTTGCGCGGGGCTGGAGGTAAGGCCGGCACCGGTCCCGGCTGAGGTTGCGGCGGTTGCGCCGGCGGCGGCCAGGGAACGGGGGGCGGTCCTGGCGGCGGCGGTTGAGTTGGCCAGGGCGGCCGCTCTGGCGCCGGCCGGTGAAACTGAGCGGTGGGCGGCGCCGGTAGTTTTGACCGCGTCGTCGGGTCGCCGTAGTGCGGCGCCCGCGGAGTCGGCATGGCAGGCGCGGGTGGTGGCGGCGGCGGTCGTCTCGGCGGATCCGCCCGGGGTGGGGGTGGCGGCGGCGGCCACCCTGGTTGGCCCGGTCCGCGATGTGCAGTGGCTGGCGGCGGCGGCGCGGGCCGCATCCCCGGTGGCGGCGTGGGCCGCATCCCCGGGCGCGGCGCACCTCTCGGAGGTGGTGGCGGCGCGACCGGTGGTGGCGGTGGCGGGGCGCCGAGCTGAAATACCAGCCGGGGCCCGCGCTCTGGATCGCCGAGAGTGATCGCCCTGCCGTCATGGATGAACACCGTCGACATCCGCACCCCGTCGACGTACATGCCGCCTTCCCCGCGGTCGACGGCTATCCACTGCCTGCCGTTGTGATGCAGCACCACATGGGCGGGCGAGGTGGAAGCTCCCGCGCCGTCAACGCGGATATCGGCTCGGCTGTCGCGACCGATGGTCACGTCCCGGCCGACGGGAAAGGTGTACCTGTTGGGTCCGAGCCAGACGATCAGGGGGGAAGCGAATGCTTCCGTCGGCATAGCCACCCCACCCCCTTCCGCGCCCATTTTGTTGGGTCTGGCGACGGTTGTCTATCCGCCATCATGCGCCGACAAACACCGCACCGACGTCAGCGCAGGCCACGCGGCTTTGCGACCAGGTACTACCGAGACGCGCGCGGTCGCGGCGCCGGCGCGGCATCCTCGAGGACGCGACGCAGTAGGGCCACAGCCTCCACCAACGTCTGGCGGTCGGCGGGCTCCAGCTTGGCAAGTTGCGGCTCGATCACCGCAGCCCGGTCGACTCGCACCCGGTTGAGTGTGCGCATGCCCTCGGGTGTGATCCGAATGCGGACCGCGCGGGCATCGCAGGGGTCGATGGCCCGGGTGACCAGGCCGGCGTCTTCGAGTCGCCGCACCTGGGTCGTCATCGTCGGCTGTGAGCAGTGGTCCACGGCGGCCAGATCACAGATCCGCGCTTCACCATGGGCGTCGATGGTCGACAGCAACCGGGCCTGCGCGGCCGGCAACTGCATTTGGATGCGCTGGGTGGCATAGCGGTTGATCCGGGCGACCACAGCGAGCAGATCCGCGCCCAACCCGGCGCCGACCTCCCCGGTCGCGTCACGATCGGCGGTGGCGGATGACGTCATCCAGCTATGATTGCATAGCTGGCCTATGCAGACCCGTAACCGGCAAATTTCGATGGAGCAAACTTGAGTGACCCGCCAAGTTTGCGCGGGGGGAACATCCCGGACAACTGGCACAATTGGTGAAATGAGCGCGACTAGCCCTGCGACCAAGCCCCGAGGGGCTGGACCGCTGCGACCCGGCGAACTCGCGCAGTCAGCGGTCATGGCGGCACTCTGCGCGGCGACCGCGATCATCGCCATCGTCGTCCCGTTTGCTGGTGCATTGTCGCTGCTCGGCACCGTCCCGATGGGGCTGCTGGCGTACCGCTACCGGCTCCGCGTGCTGATCGCCGCGACGGTCGCTGCCGGCTTGATCGCCTTCCTGATCGCTGGTCTCGGCGGCTTGATGACGGTGGTCCACAGCGCCTACGTCGGCGGCCTGACCGGAATCGTCAAACGCAGACGCCGCGGCACCCCGACCGTGATCGCGGTGGCGTTCGTCGCCGGATTGCTTTCCGGCGGTGTGACGGTCGCCGCATTGGCGGCGCTGGCGCGACTCCGCCACCTGATCTTTGAAGCCGTCACCGCCAACATCGATGGGGTTGCGGCCGTGATGACGGGAATCGGGCGCTTCGCGATGGCGCATTCTTTTCCGTTCGGCAAGCCCTTGGCAGTCGCGCTGCAGACAGCCGCCGACCGTCTCAAGTGGCTGCTCGCCGAGGCGCTGCACTACTGGCCGTGGCTCATTCTCGGCAACGGCATCGTCTCGATCATTGGCATATCCCTGATCGGTTGGTGGGCGCTGTCGCGCGTGCTGGAGCGCATGCGCGGCATCCCCGACGTGCACAAACTGGATGCACCGGTCGAGAACGCGCCCATCGCGCCCGTCCCGGTTCGGTTGGACCAGGTGCGGTTCCGCTATCCGAATACCGACCATGACGCGTTGTCGGCGCTCAGCCTGGACGTCGACCCCGGCGAACATCTCGCCATCACCGGCGCCAACGGCTCAGGCAAGACCACGCTGATGCTGATGCTCGCCGGCCGGGAACCCACGTCCGGCACCATCGAGCGGCCCGGGGCGGTCGGGCTGGGCCGGCTGGGCGGTACCGCGGTGGTCATGCAGCATCCGGAAAGCCAGGTGCTGGGGACCCGCGTGGCCGACGATCTGGTCTGGGGTCTGCCACCCGGGACGCCAGTCGACGTCGGCCGGTTGCTCAGTGAGGTCGGCCTCGACGCGCACGCGGAACGCGACACCGGCAGCCTCTCGGGCGGTGAACTGCAGCGGCTGGCGGTGGCCGCCGCGCTGGCGCGCGAGCCGGCGCTGCTCATCGCCGACGAGGTTACCAGCATGGTCGACCAGCAGGGACGGGAAGCGCTGTTGGGCGTGCTATCCCACCTGAAGCAACGGCACCGCACGGCGCTGGTCCACATCACGCACTACAACAACGAAGCCGATTCCGCCGACCGCGTCGTCAATCTCAGCGGTTCCGGGGATAACACCGACATGGTCGAGACCACCGCCGCGCCCCGTGCAACCGCTGCGATGGGACATGACTCCGGCGTGCCGGTGCTCGAACTCGCGAGCGTCGGGCATGAATACGGCAGTGGGACGCCGTGGGCGACGACCGCGTTGCGCGACGTCAGCTTCGCGGTGCATCAGGGCGATGGATTATTGATCCACGGCGGCAACGGGTCAGGTAAGTCGACGCTGGCCTGGATCATGGCCGGGTTGACGGTGCCCACGACGGGAGCCTGTCTGCTCGACGGCCGACCCACGTATGAACAGGTCGGCGCAGTGGCGCTGTCCTTCCAGGCGGCCCGCCTGCAGCTGATGCGCAGCCGGGTCGAGTTGGAAGTGGCTTCGGCGGCAGGCTTTTCACCGACGGACCACGAACGTGTGGCAACCGCGCTCGCCGTCGTGGGACTGGACAGCACGTTGGCCAAGCGGCGCATCGACCAACTCAGCGGCGGTCAGATGCGCCGGGTCGTGTTGGCCGGCCTGCTGGCCCGCTCGCCGCGGGCGTTGATCCTCGACGAGCCGCTGGCCGGCCTGGACGCCGCCACTCAACGCGGCTTGCTGCGCCTGCTCGAAGAACTGCGTAGCGAGCAGGGTCTGACCGTCGTGGTCATCTCCCACGACTTCGCCGGACTGGAAGAGTTGTGCCCGCGCACGCTGGATCTACGCGACGGTGTGTTAGAGCCGGCTGCCACGACGGCGGGAGGTTGGTCATGACGACGGCACCACCGGACGACCGCCAGACCCGCCGCCCAACCCGCGCCGTGGTGCTGCTGCGTCCGGTGCCCGGCACATCCGCCGTCCACGAGCTGTGGGCCGGCACCAAGCTGTTGGCGGTCTGCGCCATTTCGGTCTTACTGACTTTCTATCCCGGCTGGATCGCAATCGGGCTGGTGGCGGCTCTGTTGCTGACGGCGGCCCGGATCGCGCGCATACCGCGAGGCGTGCTGCCGTCGGTTCCGCACTGGCTGTGGATTCTGATGGCCATCGGCGCTTTTACCGCAGCGTTTGCCGGTGGCAGTCCAGTAATCGAAGTGGGCAGCGTGTCAATCGGATTCGGCGGGCTGCTGAATTTCCTTCGCATCACCACGCTGTCGATTGTGTTGCTGGGTCTGGGAGCGATGGTGTCCTGGACGACCAATGTCGCCGAAATAGCCCCGGCGGTAGCCACTTTGGGCCGGCCGCTGCGGCTGTTGCGAATCCCGGTCGACGAGTGGGCCGTCGCACTGGCGCTGGCGCTGCGGGCCTTTCCGATGCTGATCGACGAATTCCGGGTGCTCTACGCCGCGCGGCGGCTGCGGCCGCGGCCAGTAGCGCTAACCCGCCGGGCCCGCCGCAAGCGTCGTGCCAGGGAATTGATCGACCTGATCGCCGCGGCCATCACGGTGACATTGCGGCGCGCCGACGAGATGGGTGATGCCATTACGGCGCGCGGCGGCACCGGTCAGATCTCGGCGGTGCCGTCGCGGGCGAAACTGGCTGACTGGGTGGCACTGTCGGTCACCGCGGCGATCTGCATCGCGGCGATCGCGCTGGAAGTACCCCTGGGCCGTTAGCGGCGCGCCGCGGCGTTGGCCGCTTCTTGGGCCTGGCGCAGGGTCGTCGGAACATCGCTGCGGCCCAGGAACATCTCGTCGAAGTACGGTTTTATGACCTGATTTCCGGCGGCGAAGCCGGCGCCGCCCGGCGCATCGATGCGCGGTCCGTTCAACACGGCGAAGAACGGTTTGACGTCGACCTGCTTGGTGGCCCAGTAGTCGAAGTACACCTTCTGGGCCGACCGCACCGCGGGAATCGCGCTGCCATGCCGGCCTATGTATTGATTGCCGTCGTTGCTGCCCATCCACGCCAGCACCTGGCGTACGGCGTCAGGGTGCGAAGACGCGGAATTGGCCGCCGCGGCAATGCCATTGGTGACGGTGACTCGGCCTTTGGGGCCTGCCGGCAGCATCGCGACGCCCCAGTGGAAGCCGGCCTGGGCGGCCACCGCCGCCAAGTTGTAAGTGCCGGACTGGAAGAGCGCCATCCTGCCGGCCAGGAACTGGTTGCGCGAGAAGTCACCGTTGTCGTTGGTGTCCGACGCGGGTGGCGCGACGTGGTCGTTGTTGATCAGCCTGACCAGGTAGGTGAAAGCTTCGATCGCGCCTGGGTTGTCGAACGCGAAGCGATCACCGTCCTGGAACACACCTCCGGCCGATCCGATGTAGTTCAGATAGATGCCTTGCGCGTCGTTCGCCGCGTTGTAGGCCCACCGCCGGATACGCCCGGCGTCGAAACCCGGTGTGGCCGCGGTGTGTCCGTCGGCGTCAACGGTGAGCCGGGCCAGCAGCGGGCGCAGCGTGTCGCCGCCGTTCGGGCTCCACCGCAGGGCCGCCAAGTCGGCGGGGTCGACACCCGCGACAGCGAGCAGGTCAGCGTTGTAGTACAGCGCGATTCCGCCGTCGGTGAGTTGGGGGACTGCCCACAGCGCGCCGCCCCGGGTGAACTGCTCGACCACCGATGGCTCCCACGCTTTCGCGGCGCCGACGCCAAGGGTCTTTCCGATATCCATCAGCCGACCGCTGTCGGCGTAGCCGGCGAGGTATGCGCTGGAGATCCAGAAGATGTCGTCGGCGCTGCCGCCGGCGACATCGGTGCGCAGCGTGTTGAAGTACGTGGAATACGAGACCACATGGGTCTGCACCTCGATGTCGGGATGCGCCCGACTGAATGCCGCGAACGACTGCCGATACGCTGAGGCGACCTGCTCATCCCACAGCCGAACGGTGACCACGGTCTTGCCGCCCGGCGGCCTGGCCGAGACGTCCAACAGCACCGCCGTCGCAACCAGCAACGCAGCGACGAGCACTAATGCCAGCGCGAAGAGCGTGGAAAACCTTGGCCGCAGGCTCATTTCAGCCCCGTAACGACGATCGATCGGACGATGTGTCGCTGGAAAAACACGAACAGCACCAGCAGTGGCACGATCGCCACGGCCGTGGCGGCCATCACCAGCGTCCACTGTGCGTTGTACCGCGACTGCAGCGCAGCAGTCGCGACCGTCAACACCTGCCACTTGGTGCCGCTGGTGATCACCAACGGCCACATGAAGTGGTGCCATTGCGACACCACGGTAATCAGCATCAGCGTGACCAGAACGGGTCGGCTGGAGGGCAGCACCACGTGCACGATCACGTCGAGCGTGTTGGCTCCGTCGAGATAGGCGGCGTTGATAAGGTCATCGGGAATGGAGCGAAAGTACTGGCGCAGCAGAAAGATTCCGTATGGCGAGCCGAACATGAACGGCAACACCAACGCCCAGAACGTGTTGCGCAGCCCCAGTTGAGCCATCATCATGTAGAGCGGCACCACGGTCACCGAACCCGGCACCATCAAGGTCGCGAGATAAACCCAGAACAACGCGTCCCGGCCGGGAAATCGCAGCCGTGCGAACGCATATGCGGCAAGCACCGACGACGTCAGCTGACCAAGGACGATCACCGCCGTCATCAAGGTCGTCACCGCCAGCGCCCGACCGAAACCCGCGCCGCCCAAGTCGGCGTAGTTGGCCAACGTCGGCGGCCGTGGCCACGCCAACGGCGTTCCCGTGGCGAACTGGTGCGCGGAGGTGAATGAGGTGAGCAAGCCGAGGGCAAACGGCGCCAGGGTGATGACCGCACCCAGCGCCAGGCCCGCGTAAACCGGCACTGCCGAAACCGATTTAGGTGAGGTCATAGCTGATCCGTCGACGGAAGTACAGATGCTGGATGACGGTGATGGCGACCAGGACGACGAACAACACCACCGCCATCACCGAAGCTCGACCGATCGCCGCCGCCCCGAATGCCTCGGCGTAGATCCGGTGTGCGACCAAATCGGTGTGGTCCTCTGGTCCGCCGCCGGTCAGCGCGTATACGGTGTCGAAAACCTGTGCAGCACTGATGACTCCGGTAACCAGAACGAAAAACATGGTGGGCCGCAGCATCGGCAACGTGATGCGCCGGAACCGCTGCCAGGCCGTGGCCCCGTCGATGCGTGCCGCTGAGTGGACATCGGTCGGGATCGCCAGTATGCCGGCGACGAAAAACAGAGCGACGTATCCGATGTTGGCCCACACCACTACCGCCGATACGACCGGCAGTGCCAGGCCGGGATCGGTGAGCCATTCGACGCGATGCCCCAGCACGGTGCTCACCGCGCCGTCGGTCGGCGCCAGGATCCAGCGCCACAGCACCGCGATCGCCAGCGGTACGCAGATCCACGGCAGCACGTAGATCGTCCGGAATAGCCCGCTGCCGGGCAGGTCGCGTGCCAGTAATGCCGCCGCCAGCAGCCCGAGCACCGTCTGCGCCGGTACCACGATCGCGACGAAAAGCAGCGTCACCAGCAGCGAATTGCCGAATGCCGAATCGCTGAGCACCGAGCGCCAATTCGCCCCTCCGACATACTCGATGGGCCCGAGCAGGTTCCACCGGTGCAGGCTCAGCCACACCGCGACGAGGATTGGCAGCAGCAGAAATGCGACCACCCCGAACAGGCTGGGTGCCAGCA
Organism: Mycobacterium sp.; assembly: GCA_035314925.1. Taxonomy (GTDB): domain Bacteria; phylum Actinomycetota; class Actinomycetes; order Mycobacteriales; family Mycobacteriaceae; genus Mycobacterium. Next base: position 27,627 of record DATFYT010000306.1, read on the forward strand.
GCGCGTACCCCAGCGCGGTCGATCGGCGCCCGACGTCTTTCATGCGCGCCGCTCTCCCCCGCAAGCGGGAGGGGCCCCCACCTCATCGCTTCGTCCCCCGCAAGCGGGAGGTGCCCCCACTGCATCGTCGACGGCGCGGTACATGAGGCTATTAAAGCCGGTCGTTACGGTGGAGTTGTGACACCGAACCGGGGGATCGATGCCGACTTCCTCGACCTGCCGCGCCACCAACTGGCCGACGCCGCGCTGTCGGCGGCCACCGCGGCCGGGGCGAGCCACGCCGACCTGCGGATTCACCGACTCACCACCGAGATCATCCAGCTGCGCGACGGCGAGTTGGAGACCGCCGTGCTCAGCCGTGAACTCGGCCTGGCCGTCCGGGTAGTGGTCGACGGCACCTGGGGTTTCGCCTCGCACGCCGAGCTGTCGCCGACCGTCGCTGCGGACACCGCCCGGCGGGCAGTCGGAGTGGCCACCAGTTTGGCCGCGCTGAACACCGACCCCGTGGAACTGGCGCCCGAACCGGTGTACAGCGACGTCAGCTGGGTCTCGAACTACCGGATCGACCCGTTCGCCGTGACCACCGCCGACAAGATCACCGTGCTCGACGAGTACTCCGGCAGATTGCTGGCCGCCGACGGGGTCGATCACGTATCAGCCGGCCTGAACACCGTGAAAGAGCAGACCTTCTACGCCGACACCTTCGGCTCGTCGATCACTCAGCAGCGGGTGCGGCTGATGCCGGTGCTGGAGGCGGTCACCATCGACACCGGCGGCTGCGGGTTCGACTCGATGCGCACGCTGGTGCCGCCGATGGGCCGCGGCTGGGAGGTGGTGGCCGGCGACGAGGTCTGGAACTGGACCGACGAGCTCGCACAGTTGCCGTCGCAGCTGGCCGAAAAGATCAAGGCGCCCGGCGTGACCCCGGGGCATACGGACCTGGTGATCGATCCCACGAACCTGTGGCTGACCATCCACGAATCCATCGGGCACGCAACCGAATACGATCGGGCGATCGGCTACGAGTCGGCCTATGCCGGCACGTCGTTCGCCACCCCCGACAAGCTCGGCAGCCTGCGCTACGGCTCACCGGTGATGAACGTGACCGCCGACCGGACCGTCGAATTCGGTTTGGCCAGTATCGGTTACGACGATGAGGGGGTGGCCGCGCAGAGCTGGGATCTGGTGCGCGACGGGATCTTCGTCGGCTATCAACT
>DATFYT010000307.1:0-7602 GCA_035314925.1 Mycobacterium sp.
GCTATCCCGACCATGTTGGTGCGGCAGAACTGGGCAACTGGCAGCTGCTCGCCGCGATCGAGGCCCTGGTTAACGGAGACAAAACCGCCGCCAATTATCACCTTGCCTGGTTCCTCACCTGCAATACCGCCGCGGCGGAAAGCGTTGTGCAATGAGCGATTTCGACCTTGCTCGCTTGCGGGCCGCAGCGGCCGCCGATCCTCGGCCAAGAGCCTCGGCCCCCGATGGAATCCCAATGGGGACTTCACCGGCCGATCAAGCCGTGGCCGGCTATGCCATGGCCGTCAATCTGGTCACCCGAGCCGCCGAGCTTGACTGCGATGCCGGCTGGCGTCGCCGTCAACGCATCTACGCCGCCGAGATCGCCCAGCTCGAAAGCGATGGCGGCACTGCAGATTCCGCAGTCGTCGACAAATTGAACACCGAACGGGTGCGAGCCACACTTAGCGCCCGCTACTGCGAAGAATTGCACACCATCGCCCAGGCCGGCTACGAGCGCATTTTCGAGCTTATGGGCCCATGTGAAGTTGGCACCAGTCGAACCGAGATGCTCGATCGGATGGCCACCACAGTCGACGAAATCAATGCGCTGACCCAACGCCTCATCGACGAGTACCGGCCGGGCGATTCCGTCTACGACTTTCTATCCGCCCGTACACTCGACACCACCGTCCCGCGGTACTAGACGACATCGCAAGGAACACCATGAATCCAAAATTGGTAGCGATAATCGAACATTACGCGCAGACGCACGGGTTGAATCTGCCGCCGCACCAGATTGTTTCGGATATGGTGGCCTCCGGCCCTTCGGGCGTCGAGCAACTACTGGGCCTGATGGGCGTGACCGTCAATGCCGGTGATCCCTCGGACAACCTTCAGGCGCAGCAGGGTCAGAGCCAGCGCGAAGCTGGTCTCAATTACGCGACGACGCAATTCCCTGCCACAGAACAGAATTCGGCCAGTAACCTCGCCGGTGTTGGCGCCGACGGCAAAGACCCGATGGCCCAGTTCACCCAGCTTTTGCAGGGAGCAACGAGCATCGGCCAGGGCCTCACCAGCTCCTTGACCGGTGCCATGCAACCGTTTACCCAGCTCGCCACGCAGATCCCGCAGCAAGGCATGCAGGTTATGCAGGGCGTAATGGGCGCAGCCGGGAAGGGCGCGGGCGGCGCCGCGGGGGCCGTTGGGGCCGTGCCTGAAGCTCTCGGCGCGGCCGGCGGAGCAGCTGGGGAGGCCGCCGGTTTAGCCGGCGCCGGCGGCGGTGCGGGCGCCGGCTTGGCCAGCACCGCTCCAGCCTCACAGCTCGGGCCACCACCGACTCCCTCAGCCGGTACCGTCCCGGCGTCGTCGCCCACCCAGCCACCTGTACCAGCGCCGCCATCCGAGGCAGCAGCGGGACCCCGAGGCGGAATGGGCGGCATGCCGATGATGCCGCCGGGTGCGATGGCCGGCGCGGGCGGCGCGGGTAGCGACGGCAAGACCGAAACCAAACGCATTGTGACGCCGTCGGTGAAGAACGGCGCACCGGTGCAGGGACGAATCGTCGCTCCGCCCACCGCACCGGAGGTGGTGAAGCGGGTAGCGGGCAAGCCCGTCGCCTCCCGGCGAATACTCGCACCCGATCAAAAACCCGACGACGACGGAGACGACCCCAAGCTCTGATCGTCTAGCAGCCACTTTCGGGGCCGTGGTCATACTGGGCTGATGAGCGTCATCGTCCGCAGGCTTTTCCGTATCGGCAAGCTGCCGGCCGACGTGCGTGCCGAGGTCGAGGCGGAGGGGCTCATCTACCTCGCCGATTACGTCGCGGTCACCCGACGGTTCAGCGGCGCGATCCCGGGTCTGCGTTCTGCGCACAGCGTCGCCAGCTATGTCGGGTCGGTAGCGCTCACCTCACAACGAGTCCTGGCGACGCTGTCGTCGCTGCCCAAACTGGCCGGCCCCACCGTCAACGTGCGTTGGGACGCAGCGCAGGCCGGCGCAGCGACGGCGGAGATCGCGTCGTCTGGCCTGCAGGTCGACCTCGATGTCAGCAAGGTGGACGAGTCGTTCACCGGCGAGCTGTCGCTGCACTACAAGATCGCCATTCCCGGCGACGTACTCGCCGGCTTACCGCGCCGGTCGCTGAGCTTCGACATGCCGCCGGAATACGTCTTCCGCGCGGTCGGCGTCACCTACCGGCCGTAACGGCTCGGTGTCGCTGCCAGGCCGCCGAATTCGCCGACAAGTCGGGCCACGGCGGACGACGCAGCAGGGCCAGGCTCGCAATCACCGCCGATATCAGGCCGGTGATGACACCGATCAACGCAATTCGATTACCGTCGACCGCCGCCACCCAGCGCGCTGTGCCGCCGTGGACGATGAACACACCGACCGGGGTCGAGTTGCCGGCGCGGACCTTGGCCACGGTGATCACCGTGCCGCCGTCCGCCATGCGATAGGGCTCGCCGTAGACGCGTCCCCGAGTGCCATTGGTGGGCAAATCCTCGAGTGATTCCGGAATCTTCATGGACCGATCCTTTTCGCCGATGGAACCTAGTCTGGCAGACACGTTGGGCCTCGGTTCGCCCCTTCAGCCACGATGGTTCTTACGATGGCTATGTGGGCGATCACGCGTTCAGTCCGCAGGAGCGGCAGGCGGTGTATCGCGTCATCTCCGAACGACGGGACATGCGCCGGTTCGTGCCTGACAGCACCGTGCCGGAGGAAGTGTTGGCGCGCGTGCTCCAGGCAGCGCATGCCGCACCCAACGTGGGCTTGATGCAGCCGTGGCGGTTCATCCGGATCACCGACGACTCGCTGCGACGACGCATCCACGCCCTGGTCGACGAGGAGCGGCTGTTGACCGCTCACGCGCTGGGCCAACGCGCGCAGGAGTTTCTCGCGCTGAAGGTCGAAGGCATCCTCGATTGCGCGGAACTGCTGGTGGTGGCGCTGTGCGAGGGCAGAGACAGTTACGTCTTCGGCCGTCGCACCATGCCGCAGATGGATCTCGCGTCGGTGTCATGCGCGATCCAAAACCTTTGGCTGGCAGCACGATCCGAAGGCCTGGGGATGGGGTGGGTATCGCTGTTCGATCCGCCGAAACTGGGGGCGTTATTGTCCATGCCCCCGGATGCCGAGCCGGTGGCGATCCTGTGTCTTGGCCCGGTACCCGAGTTTCCGGATCGACCGTCGCTGGAATTGGATGGCTGGGCGCTAGGCAGGCCGCTGGCCGAATTCGTCTCGGAGAACGGCTGGGGCAACGAGCCGGGCGTCAGCTCATCGCCAGCTGCGCGATAACCGTCCAGCTATCGCTTCCTGATCGCAGGTTGCCACGGCGGTTACGATGCCGGGATGCAACCTCCTCCACCAGGCTTCCCCCCGCAATGGGGTAGTTCGCCGGACGATCCTCGGGAGCACCCCGAGCCTGGCTCCGGTGGCCAGCCGGGCCCAGGGAGCTACGGCCAGCCTGGCCCTGGAGGATATGGCGCGCCAGCAGCGGGACCTGGCTATCCGCAACCCGGATACGCGCCACCCCAGTGGGGCGTCCAGGGCGCGCAGCCAATCGGCCCGACTTCCCAGCAGACCATCAGCTGGATCACGTTTGCTGCTGTCGGGCTGCTCGGGCTGCTCGGCGCCGTACTCACGCTGACGCTGTGGATCAACATGAGCAGCGCCGTCAACCGGGCTACGGACATCTGTAAGCGGTTCGGCGGGGAGTACTCCACCCTGTGCCGGCAGCAGATCGAAAATGCGGTTCCCAGTGTGCCGGCGGCCCTGGTGACTTGCCTGTTTCTGATCATGGCGGCCGGCCTCGCGGCCACCGCGGGCGCGGTCATGCTGTTCCTCAAAAAACGTATGGGACCTTTCCTCATCCTCGGCGGCGGCATCGTGATGCTGGTGCTGTCGATCGCCTGCGAAGCTCGCTACGGCGCCACGGGTCGCATCACCTACGACTTGGTCGCGGGATTTGTCATCGCCGCGGCCGGTGGCCTCATGTTGATCCCGGCATTCCGGATGACCATGGGCTTGCCGCCGAACCCGACCGGCGGGCCTGCGCCTGGCGGATTACCCGGCGGCGGGCAATGGCCATACGGCCAGCCCCCACCGCCGCAACAAGGCCCGCCGGGCCCCAGCGGGTACCCGCCACATTGGTGAGTCGCTCGCGGCACGCGCGTCGCTCATCGAGGGTGCCGTAAACTCGCGAAACATCGCTGCCTATAACGTCGATGGGGCTCAGCCAGCTGAGGAGGTGACGGTAATCGGCGATCACGAGGTAATAGGACAGCGCCGTGACAATGTGCTGTTCGTGCATTGGCACGATCTGGGCCGGTATCTCGGTGTCTACGGTCACGCCGACGTTTCGAGCCCGCGGCTCGACCAGCTGGCTGGTGAGGGCATCTTGTTCACCAGAGCACATGCCACGGCGCCGCTGTGCTCGCCGTCGCGCGGGTCGCTGTTCACCGGCCGCTACCCGCAGAGCAACGGACTGGTCGGCCTGGCCCACCATGGTTGGGAGTACCGCTCGGATGTTCGCACGCTGCCCCAAATCATGTCCGAATATGGTTGGTATTCAGCTCTTTTCGGTATGCAACACGAGACGTCCTACCCGTCGAGACTGGGCTTTGACGAATTCGACGTATCGAACTCCTACTGCGAATACGTCGTGGAGCGGACTCAGCAATGGCTGCGGGACTATGGCGCCGGCAGACCGTTTCTGTTGACGGCCGGCTTCTTCGAGACGCACCGGCCCTATCCCCGGGACCGCTACCAACCGGCCGACGCCGCGACGGTCGATACCCCCGACTATCTGCCCGATACCGTTGAGGTGCGCCAAGATCTGGCCGATTTCTACGGATCCATCGCGACCGCCGACGCGGCGGTCGGCCGGATACTGGACACGCTTGCCGATACCGGGCTCGACGCCAGCACCTGGGTGGTCTTCGTCACCGACCACGGCGCGGCCTTCCCGCGGGCGAAATCCACGCTATACGAGGCCGGGACGGGAATCGCGATGATCATCCGGCCGCCCACCGGGACGGCAACGGCCCCAAAGGTTTACGACGATCTGTTCAGCGGCGTGGATCTGCTGCCCACGCTGCTGGATCTGCTCGGCATAGCCGAGCAGGACGACATTGAGGGCGTCTCACACGCGGGGGCGCTGCTTGCACACGACGACACCGCGCCGGTGCGCGATCATGTGTACACCACCAAGACCTATCACGATTCGTTTGATCCGATCCGCGCGATCCGGACGAAAGACTTCAGCTACATCGAGAATTACGCGCACCGCCCGCTGTTGGATCTGCCGTGGGATATCGAGGAGAGCCCTTCCGGCCACGCTGTCGCGCCGTTGGTGAAGGCGCCACGACCAGAACGCGAACTCTACGATCTCCGGGTAGATCCCACCGAGACCAACAACTTGCTCGCCGGGGACGGCCTCGACGGTGCCGATGCGATCGCCACCGATCTCGCTGTTCGGCTGCATGATTGGCGTCAGCAGACCGGCGACGTCATCCCGTCCGACTTCGCCGGTAGTCGCATTGCGGCTCGCTACACCGAGACGTATTTGCAGATCCACGAGAAGGTGCCGACCAGTCGGTCGGCGATCGCGGTCGACCGCGGCATCGAGGACGGAGTACGCCGCGCCGAGCAATAGTTGGGTTCAGCATGAACGTAATACACATGGATCCCACGCCGTGACGTGCAGTTAGGCTCAGCTGATGTCCGCGCATCCGACGTCGTATCTCGTGCTCGCTTCGCAGCGCTGCGGCAGCACGCTGCTGGTCGAATCGTTACGCGCGACCGGCAGTGCCGGCGAGCCGCAGGAGTTCTTTCAATACCTGCCAACCACCGGCATGGCGCCGCAGCCGCGGCAGTGGTTCGCCGGAGTCGAGGACGAAACAATCCTGAAGCTGCTCGATCCGCTGGAGCCGGGCACACCCGACACCGCTTCGGCCGTCGCCTGGCGCGAGCACATCCTCAGCTCCGGCCGCACACCCAACGGCATCTGGGGCGGCAAGTTGATGTGGAACCAGACGCCGCTGCTGCAGCAGCGGGCGGCCGGATTACCCCATCGCTCCGGTGACAATCTGCGGACAGCGATTCGGGACGTGATCGGCAGCGAACCCGTTTACGTGCACGTCCACCGACCGGATGTGGTCTCCCAGGCGGTGTCGTTCTGGCGGGCGGTGCAGACTCGCGTGTGGCGGGGCCGCCCAGACCCGGAGCGCGACTCACAGGCCGCCTACCACGCCGGCGGCATCGCCCACATCGTCATGATGATGCGGGACCAAGAGGAGGGCTGGCGAAACTGGTTCGCCGAAGAGCAGATCGACCCGATCGACGTGGCTTATCCCGTGCTGTGGCGCAACCTGACCTCGATTGTCGCCGCGGTTTTGGAAGCGGTCGGGCAAGATCCGCGGCTGGCTCCCGCCCCGGTGCTGGAACGCCAGGCCGATCAGCGCTCCGACGAATGGGTGGATCGCTACCGCGCCGACGCCGAGAAGTTAGGGCTGCCCCAGTAGGTCACCCGCGGACCTGGGCGACAACGAAAACTCGCCGGAACGGGAAGAACGTCGTCCCGTCGGGCCGGGGTGGATAGGCGTCGGCGAGCAGCGGGATGAGTTCTTCGCGAAACTGTTGGTATTCCTGCTCATTGAGTCGTTCGCTCACCGGCAGCAACGCGGTGGCGCTGATCCAATCCAATACCGGATGCTCGCCGGTCAGCTGATGCAGGTAGGTAGTTTCCCAGGCGTCGACGGTGCAGCCGGCGCCGAGCAGCAGTTCGGCGTAGTGCGCCGGCGTGTCGACCACGTTGCCCACTCGAAACGGTGTGTCGCGCAGCGTCTTTGCGTACGGCTCGCGACGGGCCACCGCGCGTACCGCGGAATGCGATGGCGTATCGAAGTTGCCGGGCATCTGAATTGCGATCCACGCTCCCGCCGCCAGTTGATCAGCCCAACGGACCATGAGCTCGTCGCGTTCGGGTACCCAATGCAGAGCGGCGTTGCTCAGGGCCACGTCGGTATCGGGTTGCGGCGTCCAGGTTCTCAGGTCTGCCACGGCGGCATCCACGCCGCGCTCACGGGCGGCGGCGACCATCTCCGGTGAACTGTCCACGCCCTCGACAACCGCGTCCGGCCAGCGCCGGGCCAGCTGCAGGGTCAGGTTGCCCGGGCCGCAGCCCAGATCGACCACCCGGCGTGGCTGCTGCGCACCCACCCGGGATAGCAGGTCGTAGAACGGCCGCCCGCGGTGATCGGCGAAGGCCAGGTATATGTCTGGATCCCACATATTGGTCCTCCTGATCAACAGCCCGCGGACGCCTGATATAGACAAACGTAACTTGACAGATGAGTCGAGGATGGGCGATGACCGACCAGGACGAGGCCGCGCAGGTCCGGCAGATCTGGGCTGCGCTGGGCTTGCCCGGTGTGATCGACGTACACACCCATTTCATGCCCAAATCGGTGATGGACAAGGTGTGGCAGTACTTCGATTCCGCCGGCCCGCTGCTGGGCCGTCAATGGCCGATTACCTATCGGGCAGCTGAATCCCGGCGGGTACAGCTGTTGCGGCAGTTCGGCGTGCGGGGTTTCACCGCGTTGGTCTATCCGC
>DATFYT010000308.1:0-22429 GCA_035314925.1 Mycobacterium sp.
CGCCAAGGGCGGGTTCGTCGTCAAACAGGCGCCACTGCCCACCGGTGACCCGGCTGCTGACCGCGACGCCACCCGCAACGAAGGCGTCGCCTGCTACAAGCTGTTCATCTCTGGACTGCTCGACGTCACCGACAACGTCGACCACACGACCGGCAAGGTCAGCACCCCCGCGGGCGTGCTGCGGCGCGACGACGACGACGCCTATCTGGTGGTGGCCGCGGACAAAGGCACCGCAACGTTTTCCGACATTGCCAACGATGTTGCGAAGGCCTACGGGTTCTGGCTGGGCGACGCCTTTGCATCCGGCGGATCGGTCGGCTATGACCACAAAGCGATGGGCATCACCGCCAAGGGCGCGTGGGAAGCGGTCAAACGGCATTTCCGGGAGATGGGCGTCGACACCCAGACCGAGGACTTCACCGTGATCGGTATCGGCGACATGAGCGGTGATGTGTTCGGCAACGGCATGTTGCTGTCCAAGCACATTCGATTGTTGGCCGCCTTCGACCACCGCCACATCTTCTTGGATCCCGATCCCGATGCGGCCGCATCGTGGGAGGAGCGACGGCGGATGTTCGACCTGCCCCGCTCCAGCTGGGATGACTACGACACGTCACTGATCAGTGAGGGCGGCGGGGTATACAGCCGCGAACACAAGACCATCCCGATCAGCGACCAGGTTCGGGCAGCCTTGGGAATCCAGGACGAGGTCACCGAGATCGCGCCCCCTAATCTGGTGCGCGCAATCCTGCGTGCGCCGGTGGATCTGCTGTTCAACGGCGGTATCGGAACTTATATCAAGGCCGAAGCAGAATCCGACGCCGACGTTGGTGACCGTGCCAACGATCAGGTGCGGGTTAACGGAAACGAGGTGCGCGCCAAGGTCGTTGGCGAGGGTGGCAATCTCGGCGTCACACCGCGCGGCCGTGTGGAGTTCGACCTGTGCGGCGGCCGGATCAACACCGATGCGATGGACAATTCGGCTGGCGTGGACTGTTCCGATCACGAGGTCAACATCAAGATCCTGGTCGACGCTCTGATCATCGCCGGCAAGATCGATCCGGCTGAACGCAGCCAACTGCTTGAGTCGATGACCGACGAGGTCGGCGACCTCGTGCTCGCCGACAACGCCGACCAGAACGACCTGATGGGCACCAGCCGCGCCAATTCCCCCAGCTTGTTGCCCGTACATGCCGACCAGATCAAATACCTTGTGGCCGAACGGGATCTCAATCGCGAACTCGAGGCACTGCCCTCGGAAAAGGAGATAGCGCGGCGGCTCGAGGCCGGTCTTGGGCTGACGTCACCGGAACTCGCGACGCTGATGGCGCACGTCAAGCTGGGTCTCAAAGAAGAGCTGTTGAACACCGATCTGCCGGATCAGGAAGTGTTCGCGAGCCGATTGCCGCGGTACTTCCCGACGCCGCTGCGCGACCGTTTCGGCCCCGCGATTCGCTCCCACCAACTCAGGCGAGAGATCGTCACCACGATGCTGGTCAACGATCTGGTGGATACCGCAGGCATCAGCTACGAGTACCGGATTGCCGATGACGTCGGTGTGAGTCCGGTGGATGCGGTACGCACGTATGCGGCGACAGACGCCATCTTCGGGATCGGGCAACTGTGGCACAGCATCCGGGCGGCCGACCTGCCAATTGCGGTGTCTGATCGGATGACATTGGACACCCGGCGGCTGATCGACCGCGCCGGACGCTGGTTGCTCAACTACCGTCCGCAGCCGTTGGCGGTCGGCGCCGAAATCAACCGATTCGCCAAGAAGGTGGAATCTTTGACACCACGCATGTCCGAGTGGCTGCGCGGCGACGACAAAGCGATCGTAGAAAAGGAAGCCGGTGGATTCGTCGCACAGGGCGCATCCGGAGACCTCGCCTACATGGTGGCCGCGGGTTTGTACCGGTTCAGCTTGCTCGACATCATCGATATCGCCGACATCGACGACCGCGAACCCGCTGAGGTCGCCGACACCTATTTTGCGCTGATGGACCACTTGGGCACCGACGGTCTGCTGACCGCGGTGTCCGAACTGCCACGAGGCGACCGCTGGCACGCGTTGGCGCGCTTGGCGATTCGTGACGATGTATACGCGTCACTGCGGACGTTGTGCTTCGACGTACTCGCCGTCGGGGAGCCAGAAGAAAACGGTGAAGAGAAGATCGCCGAATGGGAGCACACCAGCGCCTCGCGGGTCGAGCGCGCGCGCCGGGAGCTGACCGAAATCTACAAGTGCGGCCAGAAGGATTTGGCCACATTGTCGGTGGCGGCACGACAGATTCGCCGCATGACCCGCACCAGCGGGCGAGGATCATCGGGATGACCCTGGGATTCGTTGCGGCTGTCCCGGTCCGATGGTCGGACATCGACATGTACCAGCATGTCAACCACGCGACCATGGTCACGATTCTTGAAGAGGCGCGCGTCCCGTTTCTATCGCACGCGTTCGGTGCCGATATCGCCAGTGTCGGTTTGCTGATTGCCGACGTGCGCGTCACATACAAAGGTCAGCTGCGGCTGGCGGATTCGCCGCTGCAGGTCACCATGTCGGTAAAGCGCTTGCGGGCGGTCGATTTCACACTCGGCTATGAGGTGCGGTCGGTCAACGCCGACCCGGAGTCGAAGCCCGCCGTGATCGCCGAGTCGCAACTGGCCGCATTCCACATCGACGAGCAGCGGCTGGTGCGCCTGTCGCCACACCATCGGGAATACCTGCAGCGGTGGCTCCGGTAAGCGAGCGGGGACTGTGGCTCGGTCCAGAATCCATAGCGGCCCAACGCGCTGACCTGACCGCGTTCGTCGAGCGGGCGGCGCGACTCGACTCCGCCGCAGTGATCCGGCTGCGTGCTCGCGCGGTCGGCGTAGTCACGGCTTGGGCGGCCACCGGCTTCGACGTCCTGGCCAGCCGGGTGGTAACCGGCACCCTGCGGCCCGACGACTTATCTGTCGGCGCAGACGAATTGGCGCGCGGACTGGCCGCGGCGGGCAGCGACGGCTACGTCAATCCGGGCTTCCCAATGGATTCCGCGTGGCGGGGCGCGTTGCCGCCGGACTCCGGTTTCGCTCACCTCGACGACGTACCGGCACGCCTGATGCTCGACTTGGCCCAGCGCGGCGCCCAGCTGGCCAAAGAGCACGGCAGCGCTCAGGGGCCGCCGGTGTCGCTGCTCGACCAGGAGGTGATCCGGGTCAGCTCAGCCGACGTCAGCGTGGGTGTGCCCATGCGGTGTGTATTCGCTTTGACCGCAATGGGTTTCCTGCCGCAGTCGGCCGAGGCCGTCGACGCCGACGAGATCGTCCGGGTCCGTACGCTGCCGGCATGGTTGCGCATCGACGCGCGGTTCGGTTCGGTATATCGCCGGCGCGGCGACCCAGCGCTGGTGCTGCGCTGATCGATCGACGAAAGCGAATCAGCTTGAGTTTATGGCGGGTAACGCAACCACAACGGCAGAACGGCGTCGATGTGGTCCATGAATTTCTTCAGGCCCACTCGGTACTCCACGTAGCCGTAGCGGTCGGTCGCCCGCTCCGGAAACGCAATACCCAGGCCGAACAGTCCCGGAGCCAGAATGCCGTTGTTGGGGTTGTAATCGAGCTGGCCCCACTGCCTCGTCTCGGGCAGTGCTCTGCGCTCAAAGCCGACGGTATAAACGACGCGGTCGCACGCGGCGAGCTTTTCCTCGAAATCCGGGCTCGAAACCCAGCACCGCTCCAGGCGGTCTGGATACACCCCGTCGATATTTTCTCGCGCCCAGTCAGCCGCTCGCCCTTTGAGGCCGGAATCGTCGAACAAGATCCAGTCATCTAGGTAGACGGCGTATGTGAGCGGGCTTCGGTAGAAGTTGATGACCTGCTTGACGGGGTGACGCAAGAGATTTGGCAACGCGATCATCGACGAGTGGGAAGAACCAAACACCGCCACCGTGGCATTTTCCAGCGGCTCGTCCGCGAGCTTTTCGGGATCCAGGGCGACTTCCACTGGAATCTCCGTCAGCTGGGGATAGCAGAGTTTCTTGGGAACTGCTCCAAGCGCGAGGATGACGTTCTTGGAGGTGAGATCCTGCAGCGGCGTTTCGATTCTCCACCGCCTTCTTTCCAAGAAGAGAGCGGTCGCCGTCGTCTTAAATGTCTGCACCCGTTCACGCAGGTGCTCGGTAATCCACACCAAAGGGTCGGCGACCAAGGCGAGCGCGCAGGTCTCGTCGGGGTCTACTTCCCGCAGCGGCATCGGAGGTGCTGATGAGAACCGAAATGCGGAAGAGCCGTGCAAATAGCTCAGAAACAAGCCGACCTGAGTGTTACTCGAAACCGATCGCCACTTCGCGCCGAGATCGCCTGCGGCGAAGGCAGGATCGACCCAGGCGATCTCCTCGGGTGCTGTCCCGTGATCGAGGAGTCTCCCTACTGCGGCCATTCCCGCAGGTCCTGCTCCGATGACTGTCCACGCGTAGCTCATGGGTCATTTATAAAGTCGCGGATGGCGCCTACACCAGCCAGGCGGCCGCATTGGGTGGCAACTTTCCGTCGATCAACGGCGCGCTGGCCAGAATCAGCTCGCCGTCAGGCAGCGCTACCGCCCGCTTGCCAGTGCTCAACGCGCAACGCAGACCATCGTCACCGCGGGCGAACACCAGCGCGCCTCGCGGTGCAGCCAGCCACTCGACCCGGTTTCCGGTGAACTCCGCACGCGCACGGCGTATTTCGAGTGCGTGTCGGAAGAACGACAACGTCGAGTCGGTTTCGTTGAGCTGCTTTTCGACGGTCAGCGTCGCCCAGTCCGGCGGCATCGGCAGCCAGCTGTCGGGCGATGCGGAGAACCCGAACGGGGGAGTGTCGCCGCTCCATGGAATCGGAATGCGGCACGCGTCGCGGCCGCGTACGGTATGCCCCGAGCGTTCCCACGTCGGATCCCGTAGCGCTTCGTCGGGCAACTCGACATTGGGCAGCCCCAGCTCTTGCCCGTTGTAGAGGAACACCGCGCCAGGCAGGGCGAGTGTCACCATCGCCAGCGCCCGGGCTCGATCAAGTCCGACGGCGCCCCCGCCGTAGCGGCTGGGTCCACGTTCGACATCGTGGTTTTCCAATGTCCATGTGGGAGTGGCATTTTCAATCGCTGCCGCGGCTAGGGTGTTCTCGATTGCATCGTGGACGTCGGCGATGTCGAATTCGGCGCGCACCATACGGAAATTGAAACCCAGGTGCAGCTCGTCGGCGCGCAAGTACTCAGCCCAACTGGCGTTGTCGAAAACCCAGACCTCGCCGATGGTTACCGCCTCGGGATAGTCGTCCATGACCGTGCGGATGTTGCGGTGAATCTCATGCACGTTGGGATGATTGAACCGTGGATCGCCGTCGCTGAGCATCCGCGGGCGCATTTCGACATCGGTGTCCGGAAGGCCGGGCGGTTTGGCCATCCCGTGTGCGACGTCGATGCGGAAGCCGTCAACGCCGCGCTCCAGCCAAAATCGCAACGTCTTCTCGAGGTCGTCGAAGACCTCGTGGTTGTCCCAGTTGAGGTCCGGCTGTTCGACGTCGAAGAGGTGCAAGTACCACTGGCCCGGATTACCGTCCGGCTCGACGATCCGAGTCCAGGACGGCCCACCGAACACGGACTGCCAGTTGTTAGGCGGCTCCGCCCCACCGGTTCCGCGACCGTCGCGGAAGATGTAGCGGTTCCGGGCGGCACTGCCCGGTTGGGCGGCCAGCGCCTCTTGAAACCAGGGATGCTCAGAGCTGGTGTGGTTGGGCACCAAATCCATGGTGATCTTGATGCCGCGCTCATGGGCCGACCCGATCAGTCGCTCAAAAGCGGCCAGGTCGCCGAACAACGGATCGATGTCCCGTGGGTCCGCCACGTCGTAGCCGTGGTCGGCCATCGGAGACACCATGATCGGGCTGAACCAGATTGCGTCGACGCCGAGTCGGTCCAGATAGTCCAGCCGAGACGCCACACCGTCCAGGTCGCCGATGCCGTCCCCGTCGCCGTCGGCGAATGACCGTGGATACACCTGATAGAACACCGCGCGCGCCCACCACGGCTCACGTTGTTGGGAGCTCATCAGAACGCGGAATTCACCAGAGAGTGCGCGGCCATCTCCAGGTATTCGAGCAACTCCTTGCGATGTGCGTCGTCGAGGGTGTCAGAGTCGATCGATGCGACCGCGGTGTGCATACACCGCAGCCAGGCGTCGCGCTCGAACGGGCCGATCTGGAATTGAACGTGCCGCATCCGCAACCGGGGATGGCCACGCTGATCGGAGTACGTTCGCGGGCCGCCCCAGTACTGCTCGAGGAACATCCGCAGCCGCTCCTCGGCGCCCGCCAGGTCGTCCAGCGGATACACGCGACGCAGAATTTCGTCTTCGGCGACCAGTTGGTAAAAGCGCGACACGATCGCGTGGAAGGTGTCTGCGCCACCGACAGCGTCGTAAAAGGATTGTTCGACTTGTTCCATCGCCCTCCATTGTGGGGCATCGGGACCGACGGCCGGTGCCGTGTCACCCGTCGTCGCGGAATTTGCCACCGGCTGTTCACTGGATTGACCAGCCAACACCGGCCAATTTGACGTGCGATCACTGCCGAATCGTGGTGGACTGGTCGGCGGAGGACGTATGGCGCAGGGTAAAAGGCGCCGCAGCCACCGCAGTTCAGGGGCCGCGGCAGGGCTAACCGGGCCCGTGACCGGCCCAAGCCTGCACAGTGTCTCCAGCGTTCCCCGGGTCGACCACTCGCCGGTTGCGCATGAGACCGGATCGATCTGGAATCGCCGGCGTGTGTTGCTGCTGAACTCGACCTACGAGCCATTGACCGCGTTGCCCGTCCGGCGGGCGATCATCATGCTGATCTGCGGCAAAGCCGAGGTTGTGCATGACGACCCATCCGGGCCCGTCATTCATTCGGCGACCAGATCGATCGCGTTGCCGTCGGTGATCCGGCTGCGGACTTACGTCCGGGTGCCATACCGGGCTCGCGTGCCGATGACCCGGGCGGCACTGATGCACCGTGACCGATTCTGTTGTGCCTACTGCGGGGCCAAGGCCGACACCGTCGACCATGTGGTGCCGCGCAGCCGCGGCGGCGATCATTCCTGGGAGAACTGCGTGGCGTGCTGCTCGACCTGCAACCACCGAAAAGGTGACAAATTGCTCAGCGAGCTCGGCTGGTCGCTGCGGTTGGTGCCGACCTCACCGAAGGGCCAGCATTGGCGGCTGCTGTCGACGGTCAAAGAACTCGACCCGGCGTGGGCGCGATACCTTGGCGAAGGCGCGGCGTAGCCCGGCGACGATGCGCGCGGCGTAGCGGCGCGCTGAGAAGGCGGGCAATTGGGGTTGAGTCCGGTGAAGTGATCCGCGGTGGGATACGGTTTGCGTCGTGAGCACTATGGAAATCCACGCCTACTTCGTGGGCATCCCGTTGCTGCTGGTCATCGTGCTGTCCGCGCTGATCTGGTCACGTAAGGGACCGCACCCGGCGACCTACAAGATGTCCGAGCCATGGGGGCATCCGCCGATCCTGTGGGCGGCCACCGACGAGGTCTTCGGTCACGGAACGCATGCCGGGTACGGCACATCGGAAGTCAGCGTGGGAGGTGGCGCAAGTGGCAAGTGGTGAAGTCGCAACCATCCAGCCCGCCCAGCTGCCCAACGGCTCGGTCATCACCACCAGCGGGCGGATCTCCGGGGTCACCGAACCCGGAGAGGTGTCGGTGCACTACCCGTTTCCGATCAGCGAACTGGTCATCCTGGACGACGCGCTGACCTACGGGTCGCGGGCCGCGGGTGCACGGTTCGCCGTTTACATCGGCGATCTGGGCGGCGACACCGCGGCGCGAGCACGCGAGATCCTGGGCAAGGTGCCGACGCCGAACAACGCAGTGCTGATCGCCGTCTCACCGGACCAGCACGCGATCGAGGTGGCCTATGGCTCGGAGGTCCGCGGCCGGGGCGTCGAGTCGTCCGCGCCCCTCGGCGTGGCCGCCGCGGCGTCGGCGCTGAAGGACGGCGAACTCATCGACGGTCTGGTCAGCGCGATTCGGGTGACCAGCGCCGGCATCTCGCCGGCCTAGCGCTGTTCGGCTTCAGGCCGCCGCGCCACCGTCGAACCGACGCGCCCGCAGCGACCGCTCGATACCGGCGCGGCCCTCGAGCACCAGGCGGCGCAGCGCCGGAGGTAGCTCCGGGTCGGCAAGGAACCGGTCAGCGGCGGCGATGCCGTCGTCGCTGATGTCCAGCGACGGGTACAGACCGATCACCACCGTCTGCGCGACCTCACTCGAGCGGCGTTGCCACACGCCGCGGATCGCCGCGAAGTAGCGCTCGGTGAACGGCTTGAGCAGCTCGGCCTGGCCGGGCTCGACGAAACCGCCGATGATCGAGCGGGCGGTGATGTTGGGCAGCGTGTCGTCCTCGATCACCTGGCTCCACGCTTTCTCCTTGACGGCCAACTGCGGCCGCGCCGCCGCGGCTTGCGCGGCCTGCCGCCTGCCAGCAGCTGTCGGGTCGCGCTGGACCTCGGCATCGATGAACGGCGTCTCCGGGCCGTCGGCGTCGATGTCGCCGGCAGCGGCCAGCGCAGTGACGATGCGCCAACGCAGATCGGTGTCGATCGACAGGCCGGTCATTCCCAAGTCGGCGGGGTCGTGGTCGAGCAGGTCGGCCAGCACCACGACATGCCGGGTCGACAGCACCGATGAGCACAGTGCGTTGACGAAGGCCAGCTGATGGTCAGAGCCGGCCTGTGCGCCCCGGGCCAGCTCCAGCAGCCGGTCAGCAAACGCCGGCCAGCCCTCTGAACGGGCCCAGTCTGGGTCACTGTACGAACCCAGCGCTGTCTGCGCCTGCAACAGCAGCCGCTGCGCCACACCGACTTCCGTCTCGGCATGAACGCCGCCGGAGACCAGTGACACGAAGTCGCGGGCGCGCAACTCGGCGTCGCGGGTCATCTCCCACGCCGCCGACCACACCAGAGTGCGCGGCAGCGGCTCGGCGATGTCGGCGATGCGTTCCAGCGCAGTCTGCAGAGACTCAGGATCGAGCCGAAGCGAGCAGTAGGTCAGGTCGTCGTCGTTCACCAACACCAACCGACCTCGCGAAATACCAACCAGGGCAGGCACTTCCGTGCTTTCACCGCTGATGTCGAGCTCTTCACGGTGGATCCGTACCAGCTTGCCGCTGCCATCGTCGTCGTAAATCCCTACCGCGAGCCGGTGTACGCGTGTCTCGCCCGCACCTGGTGCAGCGCCGCTCTGCGCCACCGCGAACCGGGTGAACCGCCCGTCGGTGTCGACGTCGAAATCCGCGCGCAGCGTGTTCAGGCCGGTCGTCTTCAGCCACTGTCGGCCCCAGTCGGACAAGTCACGGCCAGAGGCTGTTTCGAGCGCGGACAGTAGATCGTCAAACGTGGCGTTGCTGAACGCGTGCGCGCGGAAATAGTCGCGCAGGCCGGCCAGAAAGTGCTCGAGGCCGACATAGGCCACCAGTTGCTTGAGCACGCTGGCACCTTTGGCGTAGGTGATGCCGTCGAAGTTGACCTCGACGGCGGCCAAGTCCGGAATATCGGCTGCCACCGGATGCGTCGACGGTAGTTGGTCTTGGCGGTAGGCCCACGACTTTTCGGCGTTGGCGAACGTCGTCCAGGCTTCAGCGAATTCGGTTGCCTCGCTTTGGCACAGCACCGAGGCAAACGTGGCGAACGACTCATTGAGCCACAGGTCGTCCCACCACCGCATGGTGACCAGGTCGCCGAACCACATGTGAGCCATCTCGTGCAGCACGGTTTCGGCGCGGCGCTCGTACGACGCGCGCGTGACCTTGCTGCGGAAGACGTAGTCCTCCAGGAACGTCACGGCGCCGGCGTTCTCCATCGCGCCGGCGTTGAACTCCGGGACGAACAGCTGGTCGTATTTGCCGAATGCGTACGGCACGCCAAAGTTCTTGTGATAGAAGCTAAATCCTTGCTTGGTCTGGGTGAACAGCCGCTCGGCATCCATGAATTCGGCGAGCGTGGCCCGACAGAAGATACCCAGCGGAATCTCGCCGTGTTCATCGCTGTAGCTGTCATCCCAGCGCGCATACGGGCCAGCGACCAGCGCCACCAGGTAGGTGCTCATCCGCGGTGTGGTGGCAAACATGTGTACGCCGCCGTCGACGCTCGCCGCGGCACCGTTGCAGACGACCTGCCAGTGCTGCGGTGCGGTGACCGAAACGTGGAACACCGCTTTGAGGTCGGGCTGGTCGAAGCAGGCGAACATCCGCTTGGCGTCGGCGGTTTCGAACTGCGAGTACAAATACACCTCGCTGTCGACCGGGTCGACGAAGCGGTGCAGGCCCTCCCCGGTGTTCGAGTAGCGACAGTCTGCGTCGACCACGACGACGTTGCGCTGCGCCAGACCGGTCAGCTCGATACCGATCGACTCGTCGTAACCGGACACGTCCAGCTCGCGGCCGTTGAGGGTGGCGCGGTGAATCTTGTCGGCGGCGATGTCGATGACGGTGTCGGCGCCGGGGAGCGCAGCGAACTCCACGGTGGTGATCGACCGGAAGACCCGTTCACCCGGCCCACCGTTGCCGTCGGTGAGGTCGAGGTCGATCCGGTAACTGTCGACGGTGATCAGCGCGGCGCGTTCGGCGGCTTGGTCGCGGGTGAGGTTCGGTAAGGCCACGTGTCCAACTTAAGCGGCAGGTGATACCCGTCGCTTGCTGGCCGGGCAATCAGTGCCGGCGACGGGAACAGGAGCGCCGCGGCTAGGGTTGTGCTGGACGGTTAGCCGGCCGTCGAGGAGAGGATTCCCATGCCTGAGAAGTCAGTTGCCGATTTTTGGTTCGATCCACTCTGCCCGTGGGCCTGGATCACCTCACGCTGGATCCTGGAGGTGGAAAAGGTCCGCGACATCGAGGTGAATTTCCGGGTTATGAGCCTGGCGGTGCTCAACGAGAACCGCGAGGGACTTCCCGACGAATACCGCGAACGGTTGGCGAAGGCATTCGGCCCGGTCCGGGTGGCGATTGCCGCCGAGCAAGCCCACGGCGCTGAGGTGCTCGCACCGCTTTACACCGCGATGGGCACCCGCATCCACAACCAGGACAACAAAGACCTGGACGACGTCATCAAGCAGTCCCTCGCCGAGGTGGGTTTGCCCCCTGAACTGGCCGATGCCGCCACCACCGACGCCTACGACGACGCCCTGCGCAAGAGCCATCACGCCGGGATGGACGCCGTCGGCGACGACGTCGGCACACCGACCATCCACGTCAACGGTGTGGCGTTCTTCGGCCCGGTGCTGTCCAAGATTCCGCGCGGCGAGGAGGCCGGCAAGCTGTGGGACGCCTCGGTGACCTTCGCGGCCTACCCCCACTTCTGGGAGCTCAAGCGGAGCCGTACCGAGAAGCCCGAATTCGACTAGACCGGTCGGGCGGCCCCGCATTGCGTCGCCGAGCACCGGCAGGTAAGGATTGCGGGCATGCGCGTGTACCTCGGTTCTGACCATGCCGGATTCGAGCTCAAACAGCAGATCATCGACCACCTGAAGAAAACCGGGCACGAGCCGATCGACTGCGGGGCCTTCAGCTATGACCCCGAAGACGATTACCCAGCGTTTTGCATCGACGCGGCCAGGCGCACGGTGGCCGACCCCGACAGCCTGGGCATCGTGCTCGGCGGATCGGGCAACGGGGAGCAGATCGCGGCAAACAAGGTGCCGGGCGCCCGCTGCGCGCTGGCATGGAGCGTCGAGACGGCGTCGTTGGCACGGCAGCACAACAACGCGCAGCTGATCGGAATCGGCGGCCGCATGCATACCGTCGAGGAGGCGTTGTCCTTCGTCGATGCCTTCCTGACCACACCGTGGTCGAAAGCTGAACGGCACCAACGGCGTATCGACATCCTGGCCGAATACGAACGCACGCATCAGGCCCCGCCGGTACCCGGCGCGGCGAGTTAAGACCAGGCGTGCCCGAAGGGCATACCCTGCATCGACTGGCCCGGCTGCACCAGCGTCGATATGCCGGTGCGGCAGTGGCGGTCTCGAGTCCGCAGGGTCGGTTCGCTGCGGCGGCATCCGCGGTCGATGGTCAGGTGCTGCGACGCGCGAGCGCGTGGGGTAAGCATTTGTTCCACCATTACGTCGGCGGCTCGACCGTGCATGTACATCTCGGGCTGTACGGAACCTTCACCGAATGGGCACGGCCGCCCGATGAGGCGATGCCGGCTCCCGTCGGGCAGGTGCGGATGCGGATGGTCGGCGCCGAATATGGGACCGACTTGCGTGGCCCGACGGTCTGCGAGCTTCTCGACGACGCGCAAGTCGCCGACGTGGTGTCTCGGCTCGGGCCTGACCCGCTTCGTCGCGACGCCGACCCGGCGTGGCCGTGGGCACGAATCACCAAGTCGCGCAGGCCAATCGGTGCGTTGCTGATGGACCAGACGATCATCGCCGGCGTCGGCAACGTCTACCGGAACGAGCTGCTGTTCCGCCATGGCATCGACCCGTACCGGGCCGGCCGTGCCATTGGTGAAGCCGAGTTCGCCGCCGCATGGATCGACTTGGTGGACTTGATGAAGATCGGTTTGCGGCGCGGCAAGATCATTGTGGTCCGCCCCGAGCATGACCACGGTGCACCGTCTTACGGCCCCGGCCGGCCGCGCACTTACGTGTACCGGCGCGCCGGGGACCCGTGCCGGGTGTGCGGGACCACGATCCGCACTGCCGAACTGGAAGGCCGAAACGTCTTTTGGTGCCAAACCTGCCAGACATAAGGCGGCCTGCTGCAGCATGACCGGATGAACAACACCGGCAATTGCTCATCTGAGCGCAAGGATCCGCTGGGTGGGCGCATAGCTTGCCCCGGTATCGATAGCGCCATGAACAAGTTCGCAAGCTGCTTTGCCGCAACAGCAGTAGTGGCCGCCGGCTTTGGCTTCGCCGGTATAGGCGCCGTAAGCGAAGCTCACGCGCAACCCATACCGAATTGGTGCCCAGGGGATTTTTGGGACCCGTCGTGGGGCACAAACTGGGACTGGAACGCGTGCCACGGCTCGGTGTCAACACCGCCGACTATCAATAACGGACCTACTATCGTCCAGCGTCCACCCGCAGTTAATAACCCGGGTGGGCCCGGACCGGGCCGACCCGGCGGACCTAGCGGTCCCGGCGGACCGGGTGGCTCGGGACCGGGTGGACCCGGAGGACCGGGTGGCTCGGGACCCGGTGGACCCGGCGGCTCGGGCCCGGGTGGACCCGGCGGCCCGGGCGGACCGGGTGGACCCGGCGGACCGGGCGGGCCCGGAGGACACGACCCGGGCGGCCCAGGCGGGCACGGCGGACATGGGCCCGGTGGCCCCGGCGAACCGGGCGGCCCAGGCGGGCATGAGCCTGGTGGTCCTGGCGGACCTGGCGGCCCTGGTGAACCGGGTGGACCTGGTGGGCATGAGCCTGGTGGTCCTGGCGGACCTGGCGGCCCCGGCGGACCGGAGGGACAGGGACCTGGCGGTCCGGGATCCGGGCCGGAACCTGGTGCACCCGGACCGGGCGGCTCAGACTCCGGCGCACCGGCGCCGGCGCCTGCCGGACCCGGATCCGACGCGGGCTCACCCGCACCTGACGCAGGCTCACCCGCACCGGATGCGGGCGCGCCCGCACCTGACGCGGGCCCGTCTGCAGGAGCTGACTCATCTGGGGGTGGCGACTCATCCGCCGGTGCCGACTCATCCGGCGGAGGAGATTCGTCTGGCGGAGGTGATTCATCTGGCGGAGGCGACTCATCCGGGGGAAGCGACTCGTGAAGCTGACGTCGAAGGCGCTACACCGAACTATCGCGAATTCAGTTCGCAATCAGGTATTTTCGGTTATGCGATAGCGAATTACCTTGGCGTAGAAACGTATACATACAGTTTATGCCTCTCGTCGCGAGGAAGGGCAGCATGAAAATCGTGCCACGCTTTGCTGCGGCAGCCGTGGTCGCCGGACTGGGATTGGCCGGTTTGGGCGCTGCAACGCAGGCTCAAGCCCAGCCGGGCCCCTTCCCGCGGTGGTGCCCAGGTGACTTCTGGGACCCTGGTTGGGGTCCCAACTGGGACTGGGGAAACTGTCACGACAACTGGCGCGGACCTGGGCCGAACCCTCATCCCGACCCACGCTGGGGACCGGGATGGGGCCCTGGGGGACCGCCTCCGAAGGGTTAGAGATTGGCACTCCAGACGGCCCGGCGGACCCGGTTTTGCGAAGCGGGGACTGGCGCGGGCCGCCGGCTCAGTTCTTCTTGACCCCGAGGGCCGCGTAAATCTCATCACTGAGCGCCACGCTGCGTGGGTCGGCGTTGGCTTTGGTGGCGTCGTAGCGATTCATCACGTACGCGTAGCCGATCCGATGTTCGAGGTCGACGAAACCGAATGAGCCGCCCAGGCCACCGTGGCCGAAGATCCACGGATTGGGTCCGTTCACACAGCGCTGGTTGAGCATGTAGCCCAGACCCCACCCGTGGTCGGCAACGCGTGGGCCGAGGACCAGATCGGTGTCGAGGCCGCCCTGCGATACGCGGATCAGGTCCATGTGCCCGCGGCTGAGCAGTTGCTCTTGGGCCAGCGCGTTGTAGAACGTCGCCAGTCCCAGCGCGGAGACCTGCCCGTTGGTGCCCGGGAACTCGATCTCCCGCCACAAGTCAAGGTCGTTGGAGCCGACCTCGTCGTCCGGCGCGAACCCCATCGACACGGCCAGGCCGGCCTTCGGATGCTCAGCCAGCGTGGTGGGGTAGCCGGGCGCGTTGACGTCGGCCAGCATCTTGCGGATGTGGGGCTTTTCCACCAGATCGGCGCAGCGGCGTTGTTCTGCGCGAGACAAGCCGATGTGGACCTCGGCGCCGAGCGGCTCAGCGATTTCAGCGCGCAGGTAATGACCAACCGTGTTACCGGTCACTCGGCGGAACACCTCGCCGAGGATGAAACCGTAAGTCGTCATGTGGTAGCCCTGCGCGGTTCCCGGCTCCCACCAGGGCTCGGCGGCGGCCAGCCGTTCGCAGACCAGATCCCAGTCGGTGACCTGCTGCCAGGTCATTCGCTTGCGCGGCCCGATCACTCCCGACCGGTGACTCATCACCATGCCGATGGTGATGGCCTCCTTGCCGGCCTGCGCGAACTCGGGCCAGTACCGGGCCACCGGCGCATCCAGATCCAGCTCACCGCGCTCAACGAGTTGATGTACGCAGGTGCTGGTCAGGCCCTTGGTTCCGGACAGCACAGTGGCCACCGTGTCCACCTGCCACGGTCGGGTACCGGCGGCGTCAGCCGTACCGGCCCATAGGTTGACGACCAACTCGCCGTCCACCCACGCTGCGACCGCTGCACCAACCTCTTTGCCCTGCACGAAGTTCCGCTCGAACGCGTCGCGTACCCGGTTGAAGCGCGACGCGCATGAGCCGTGGATTGCGATGTGGGCCGTGGTGCCAGTGTGCTGAATTGTCGGCCTCCTCAGCCTCGCCGGGCTCAGTAGTCGTCGGCCTGCTCGGCCTCCACAGCCTAGTCGCCCCGCATGCCGAGTGTCCGATTCGAGCGGGCGACGGGAATCGAACCCGCGTAGCTAGTTTGGAAGACTAGGGCTCTACCATTGAGCTACGCCCGCGTGTATTAGTCGAGCGCGACTGTACTTCGCGGCTGACATTCAAACCAAATGATGCCATCACGTGACTTCGTTGTGAGGCCGCGACGGGCGCGGCGGGGCTTGGCCGTAGGATTTCGAGGTCAGCGCGGGGTGTAGCGCAGCTTGGTAGCGCATCCGCTTTGGGAGCGGAAGGCCGCAGGTTCAAATCCTGTCACCCCGACCGGCGCGCCACAGCCAACGGGCATCGGCCGTTTGAAAGACCAGTAGAAGATCCGCCAGCAGAACCGAGGAGCACACCCGTGAAGAGCACGGTCGAGCAGTTGAGCCCCACCCGGGTTCGCATCAACGTTGAGGTGCCTTTCGCGGAGCTGCAGCCCGATTTCGACAGGGCCTACAAAGAGCTGGCCAAGACGGTGCGGCTGCCGGGGTTCCGTCCCGGCAAGGCACCGGCCAAGCTGCTGGAGGCGCGCGTCGGCCGCGAGGCGATGCTCGAACAGGTGATCAACGAGGCGCTGCCCAGCCGCTACGGCCAAGCCGTCACCGAAACCGACGTACGCCCGTTGGGCCAGCCCGACATCGAGGTCACCCAAAAGGAGTACGGCCAGGAGCTCGTTTTCACCGCCGAGGTCGACGTACGACCTGAGATCACGCTGCCCGATCTCAGTGCGCTGAAGATCACGGTGGATCCGATCGAAGTCAGCGACGAGGACGTCGACACCGAACTGCAGTCCTTGCGTGCCCGATTCGGCACCCTGACCGGAGTCGAACGGCCGGCCGCCACCGGCGACTTCGTCTCGATCGACCTGTCGGCCAACATCGACGGCGAAGACGTGCCCGAGGCGTCGACGAACGGGCTGTCCCACGAGGTCGGCTCGGGCCAGCTCGTCGAGGGTCTCGACGACGCGATCGTCGGCCTGTCAGCGGGGGAAAGCAAAAGCTTCACCACCACGATGGCAGCCGGCCCGCACGCCGGCAAGGAAGTCGAGGTCACCGTCACTCTCGGCTCGGTCAAGGAGCGCGAGCTGCCCGAGCCCGATGACGACTTCGCCCAGCTGGCAAGCGAATTCGACACGATCGACGAGTTGCGCGCCAATCTGGCCGATCAGGTGCGCAAGGTCAAGCGCCTTCACCAGGCGGAGGAGATTCGCACCGCCACGCTGGATGCCTTGCTCGAGCAGGTCGACATGCCGCTGCCGGAAGCGATCGTGCAAGCCCAGGTCGACAACACCCTGCACAACGCGCTGCATGGCCTCGACCACGACGAGGCCAAGCTCGCCGAAGCACTGGAAAAGCAAGGCTCGTCGCGCGAAGAGTTCGACGCCGACACCCGCTCGAACGCCGAGAAAGCCATCAAGACCCAGTTGGTGCTAGACGCGCTTGCCGACGATCTTGACATCCAGGTCAGCCAGCAGGACATCACCGAACGGCTGGTGCTGACGTCGCAGCAGTACGGCATTGAGCCCCAACAGTTGCTCGGTTACATGCAGCAGAACAATCAGCTGCCGGCGATGTTCGCCGACGTGCGCCGCGGGCTGACCATCGCTGAGGTGGTCGAGGCGGCCACGGTCACCGATACCGACGGGAACGCCGTCGACACCGAGGAATTCTTCGGCAAGCGCTCCCAGTCGGCGGCCGAGGATGATGGGGAGACCGCGGACGCCGAAGCCGCGGCGTCGTCCGAAGAGCCGTCGGGCGACACGAAGTGACGCTGTGAGCGAACGCGGGGCCTTCAGGGAGTGCGCGACGGCCCCGGTTGGTTAGTGTCGGGGAATACGGAACTCGAGAAAGCAGGTAACCCACTGTGAGCCGTGCGACTGAAATGCGGGCGAGTGCGATGGGTCTGAACCTCACCGACTCGGTCTATGAGCGCTTGCTCTCCGAGCGCATCATTTTCCTGGGGTCGCAGGTGGATGACGACATCGCGAACCGGCTCTGCGCGCAGATCCTGCTGCTCGCAGCCGAAGATTCCTCCAAGGACATCTCGCTGTACATCAATTCCCCCGGGGGTTCGATCAGCGCCGGGATGGCGATCTACGACACGATGGTGCTGGCGCCATGCGACATCGCCACTTTCGGGATGGGGATGGCCGCGTCGATGGGCCAGTTCCTGCTGGCCGCGGGCACAAAGGGCAAGCGTTACGCACTGCCGCACGCCCGGATCCTGATGCACCAGCCGCTGGGCGGGGTGACCGGTAGCGCTGCCGACATCGCCATCCAGGCCGAGCAGTTCGCCGTCATCAAGCAAGAGATGTTCCGGCTCAACGCGGAATTCACCGGTCAGCCGATCGAGCGCATCGTGGCGGATTCGGATCGCGACCGCTGGTTCACCGCCCCGGAAGCCCTGGAATACGGGTTCGTCGACCACATCATCACCCGTGCCGAGACGAACGGAGCCCCATCACTATGAACCCCGAACTCCAGCCCCAAGCGCGCTACATCCTGCCGTCGTTCATCGAGCACTCGAGCTTTGGCGTCAAGGAGTCCAACCCGTACAACAAGCTGTTCGAGGAGCGCATCATCTTCCTCGGCGTGCAGGTCGACGACGCGTCGGCCAACGACATCATGGCGCAGCTGCTGGTGCTGGAATCCCTCGATCCCGACCGCGACATCACCATGTACATCAATTCGCCGGGTGGCGGCTTCACCTCGCTGATGGCGATCTACGACACGATGCAATACGTGCGCGCCGACATCCAGACGGTGTGTCTGGGTCAGGCCGCGTCGGCCGCGGCGGTGTTGTTGGCCGCCGGAACGCCCGGTAAGCGGATGGCGCTGCCCAACGCGCGGGTGCTGATCCACCAGCCGTCGCTGTCGGGCGTGATCCAGGGCCAGTTCTCCGACCTGGAGATCCAGGCCGCCGAGATCGAGCGGATGCGCACGCTGATGGAGACCACCTTGGCGCACCACACCAACAAGGAGCCCGCGGTGATCCGCAAGGACACCGACCGGGACAAAATCTTGACCGCCGCAGAAGCCAAGGACTACGGGATCATCGACACCGTCCTGGAGTACCGGAAGCTTTCGGCGCAGACCGCCTAGGTGAGGACAGCTGCCAGCTCGGCGATGTGGGCCGGCCGGACCCGGCAGCATCCACCGACCACCCGCGCACCCGCTGCCATCCACTGCACGGCTAATTGCGGCGAGAACCGCGACGCGCCGACCCAGGCGCGTCGAGCGCTATCCCAGCGCTCACCGCTGTTGGGATACACGATCACCGGTTTGCCGGTTTCTCGGGCCGACGCGATCGCCGGCAGCACGTCGTCGGGTGCGCAGCAATTCACCCCGACCGCGACGATCTCCGGTACCCCGGCCGCCACGGCGAAGGCGTCAGCCAGCGGCTGACCGGCGCGGGTGCGCGTGCCGTCGATGGTGTAGCTGAGCCACGCCGGCAGACCGAGTGAACGCACCAGGGTCACCAGCGCCTCGGCCTCGTCGACGTCGGGGATGGTTTCCAGGGCCAGCACGTCGGCGCCGGCGTCTGCCAGCACCTCCAGCCGAGGCCGGTGCCAATCTTGCAGCTGCGCGACCCTGAGCCCGTAGCGTCCGCGGTATTCCGAGCCGTCGGCGAGTGCGGCGCCGTAGGGGCCTACCGAGGCGGCCACCTGACAGCCGGCAACACCAACTTCGTCGCGTGCGGTCTTGGCGAGTTCGACGCTGCGCCGAAGCAACCCGACCGTGTCGTTACGGCTGATTCCGCTGGCGGCGAACGCGTCGAAGGACGCCTGGTAGCTGGCGGTGGTCGCAATCATCGCCCCGGCGCGAAAGAAAGCGCTGTGCACCGCGGTGATCTCCTGCGGGGCGTCGACCAGCAGCCGGGCCGACCACAACGCGTCGGAAAGATCATGACCGCGCGCCTCGAGTTCGGTCGCCAGGCCACCATCGGCGATTAACGCGGTATTCTCGGGCACGGCGAATCCCACAGGCCTAATGTAGGGCCGCCGGCCATGTCCACCTCTCGGTCGCATAACAGCCGCGACACGCCAGGAACACGGCGGCGCGTTCCGGCAAGCGCGGGGCCGCCTCAGACGATATCTTCAGGCGCACACGCACAAATATCACCGACGCTATTCGGCTCTAACGGTCGCATCGCTCCCGAGCAAGCGGGTAGCGTCGGGAAATACACGCGGCATAGCACGATCGACACGGTTAACAGGAAGTAGGCCCCCAGCACCATGGCGCGCATCGGAGACGGCGGTGACCTCCTGAAGTGCTCGTTCTGCGGAAAGAGCCAGAAGCAGGTCAAAAAGCTAATTGCGGGGCCCGGCGTATACATCTGCGATGAGTGCATCGATCTGTGCAACGAGATCATCGAAGAGGAACTTGCCGACGCCGACGACGTGAAGCTCGACGAGCTGCCCAAGCCCGCCGAGATTCGTGACTTCCTGGAGGGCTACGTCATCGGCCAGGACACTGCCAAGCGGACGCTGGCCGTCGCGGTCTACAACCACTACAAGCGCATCCAGGCCGGCGAGAAGGGCCGCGATTCCCGGTCGGGTGAACCGGTCGAGCTGACCAAGTCCAACATCTTGATGCTGGGACCGACCGGCTGCGGCAAGACCTACCTGGCCCAGACGCTGGCCAAGATGCTCAATGTGCCGTTCGCCATCGCTGACGCCACCGCGCTGACGGAGGCCGGCTACGTCGGTGAGGATGTCGAAAACATTCTCCTCAAACTGATTCAGGCCGCCGACTACGACGTCAAGCGCGCGGAGACCGGCATCATCTACATCGACGAGGTCGACAAGATCGCCCGTAAGAGCGAGAACCCGTCGATCACCCGCGACGTCTCCGGCGAAGGTGTGCAGCAGGCGCTGCTGAAGATCTTGGAGGGCACCCAGGCGTCGGTGCCGCCACAGGGCGGCCGCAAGCACCCGCACCAGGAATTCATCCAGATCGACACCACCAACGTGTTGTTCATCGTGGCCGGTGCGTTCGCCGGGCTGGAGAAGATCGTCTCCGACCGGGTCGGCAAACATGGTTTGGGTTTCGGGGCCGAGGTGCGCTCCAAAGCCGAGATCGACACCACCGACCACTTCGCTGAGGTAATGCCGGAAGACCTGATCAAATACGGGCTGATTCCCGAATTCATCGGCCGGCTACCGGTGGTCGCGTCGGTGACGAACTTGGACAAGGAATCTCTGGTCAAAATCCTGTCTCAGCCCAAGAACGCCTTGGTCAAGCAGTACACCCGGCTGTTCGAAATGGACAACGTAGAACTCGAGTTCACCGAGGACGCGTTGGACGCGATCGCCGAGCAGGCGATTCATCGCGGCACCGGGGCTCGCGGCTTGCGCGCAATCATGGAAGAAGTCCTCCTGCCGGTGATGTACGACATCCCCAGCCGCGACGACGTCGCCAAGGTCGTGGTGACCAAGGAGACCGTGGAGGACAACGTGCTGCCGACGATCGTGCCGCGCAAGCCGACCCGCACCGAGCGCCGCGACAAGAGCGCCTAATACAGCTAGGCCGTTCGGTAGCCGTTGAGTGCCGAGGCCGCCGGACCGTTTTCGGGCCGCACCGCACGCGCGCCGGATTTACTGAATTTCTTTTTGGCTGATGTTCGCGACGGGTTGGGTCCCTACCTCGCGGGGTGGATTGTGGTCGTCGCTGGCTACGACGTAGCTTTTGGCTCGCTGGGAGCCATCGCCGGTGTGGGCCTACTGCTCTACCTGGCTGCCATGCCCGAGACCGGCCCTAATGCCGCGACGCGTGCAAAAAACCGGCCCGCAGCGCCTCCCCCAAATGGGGGAGGCGGGGGTGAGAGAAGCCGCTAGCAAATGTTACCGGCGCGTAACTTCGATTCTTAGACTTCCGATCCCAGCAAAAGTGACGAACACCACACTTTATCGCGAAATTCGCCAACGGCGTGTGTCTGACCTCGTAGTTTGGTCAAGTGGCGGTAGCGTGGCGGAGTGTATCAGCGTCGATGAATCCCTAAGAATAGTGCAATAATCGGTACTGCCAGTGACATAAAACCCGGCCGGGGGTTCACTCCGACGATACGCACGGATAGCTGCAACGTGCCCCTGCGGTGAACAGCGATGGAAGGCGGGGACGTGGGTCCGAACGACAACGGAGCCAGGTCAGAATCTCACGCGGATTCGCACCAAGCCAATGCGGCGCTGCCCGAACCGCAAAAGCGGAAGAAACTGGAACAAATTGTCATCCGTTTCGCCGGGGACTCCGGCGATGGCATGCAGCTCACCGGTGATCGGTTCACCTCCGAGGCGGCGCTTTTCGGTAACGACCTGGCGACCCAACCGAGCTACCCCGCCGAGATCCGCGCGCCGCAGGGCACGTTGCCTGGCGTCTCGTCGTTCCAGATTCAAATTGCTGACTACGACATCCTTACCGCCGGTGACCGGCCCGACGTGCTGGTGGCGATGAACCCGGCGGCGCTGAAGGCCAACATCGCCGACCTGCCAATCGGTGGGCTGGTGATCGCCAACTCCGACGAGTTCACCAAGCGCAACCTGGCCAAAGTCGGTTACCAGGACAACCCGCTGGAAACCGGGGAACTGTCCGACTACAAGGTTGAGGCCGTCCCGATGACCACGCTGACGCTGGGCGCCGTCGAGGTCATCGGCGCGTCGAAGAAAGACGGCCAGCGCGCCAAGAACATGTTTGCGCTCGGCTTGTTGTCGTGGATGTATGGGCGGCCGATCGAAACCAGCGAGCAGTTCATCCGGGAGAAGTTCGGCCGCAAGCCTGACATCGCCGAGGCCAACGTGCTGGCCCTGAAGGCGGGATGGAACTACGGGGAAACCACCGAGGCCTTCGCCACCACCTACGAGATCTCGCCGGCGAAGCTGCCCGCTGGTGAATACC
>DATFYT010000309.1:0-17731 GCA_035314925.1 Mycobacterium sp.
AGGGCGGGGTCGACTTCTATCGGATGTTCATCGGCGAGCTGGACGAGCAGGACGCCGATCGCCACTACCGCGAAGCCGAGGTGCTGGGCACCACGTTGCAGGTGCCGGCGGAGATGTGGCCGCCGGATCGGGCCGCGTTCGACCGCTACTGGCAGCAGCAACTGGGCAAGGTGCACATCGACGACAGCGTCCGCGAGTACCTGTATCCGATTGCCGTGGGCCGGATTCAGGGCGTGCCGCTGCCGGCGGTGGTGCGCAGGCAGCCGGAAAAACTCGGCCTGCTGATCACCACTGGCTTTCTGCCGCAACGATTCCGCGACGAGATGCAGCTCTCGTGGGATGCTGCCAAGCAGCGGCGCTTCGACCGGCTGATAGCCGTGCTGCGGACGCTGAACAACATGATGCCGCGGTTTGTCCGGCGTTTCCCGTTCAACGTACTGCTCTGGGACCTGGATCGGCGGATCAAGGCCGGCCGGCCGTTGGTGTAGCCCGGGCGTTGCCTTGCGAATACCCCCTGCCGGGACAGGGTCTTGTTCTACGACACTGCGTCGTATTGAATGCCGTCGTGGCTGGATCGGGTGACAAAAGCGAGCTGTTGCGCGCGCGTAGGGTCGATCGTCGTGCGTACTGACAAAGACAACTGGGACATCACAACAAGTGTCGGTTCGACCGCGTTACTCGTGGCGACCGCTCGAGCATTGGAGGCGCAGAAGCCAGACCCGTTAGCCGTCGATCCTTTCGCCGAGGTGTTTTGCCGTGCCGTGGGCGGCAATGCGGCCGATGTGCTTGACGGCAAGATCCCCGATCACCAGCTGAAAACACCTGACTGGGGCGAGCATTTCGTCAACTTCCAAGGTGCCCGCACCAGGTTCTTCGACGACTACTTCCGGCAGGTCACCGACGACGGCGTCAGCCAGGTGGTCATCCTGGCGGCGGGGTTGGACTCCCGCGCCTACCGCCTGCCCTGGCCCGACCAGACGACGATCTTCGAGCTGGACCGTCCACAGGTTCTCGATTTCAAGCGTGAGGTGCTCGCCGAACAGGGAGCCAAACCCAACGCCGAACGCCGCGAGGTTGCCATCGACCTGCGCGAGGACTGGCCGCAAGCCTTGCGGGACAGCGGATTTGATGCTGCCAAGCCGTCGGCCTGGATTGCCGAAGGTCTGTTGGTCTATCTGCCGGCCGCTGCCGAGGAGCAATTGTTCAGCGGAATCGATGCGCTGGCCGCCCCGGGTAGCCACGTAGCCGTGGAAGACAGCGCGCCGATGGCGTCGGAACAATTGGAGGCTGCCATCGAAGAAGAACGTGCGGCTCGCGCCCAGGGTGACCCGCGGCTGTTCTTCCAACTGGTCTACAACGAGCGGCATGCTCCCGCCGACCAGTGGTTCGGTGAGCACGGCTGGACCGCGGAGGCGACCCCGTTGGGCAGGTACCTGCGCGAGGTGGGCCGACCGGTTCCCGGGCCCGATTCCGAGGCCGGACCGATGATCGCCCGCAACACATTGGTGAGGGCCGTCAAACGTTGAGAAGCGCATGCCGTACAGTCAGCGGTTAATGACATCCGTTTTCATTAAGCGGCTGTGCGAACGTGTCGGCGCCGGCGGAGACCTCTGGTTCCGCCGGCGTCCCGGCTACTGCCCCACGGAGGTTGTTATGCGGAGTGAACTGCAGCAGTTCGCCTTCGGCGCACCCGCCAATGGGCGCGCGAATCGAGCCATACCGTGCGTCTCGACACTTAGCTTATGCAATGCTAACTTCGGCCGAGGTTAGCTTAGGCAACACTATGTCCAAAAGAGGAGACGGAGGCGTGGAAACCGCTGACACCGGCATGATCGCAACACGGCCAACGACCGTCCGGGTGGATGACGACGTCATGAGCCGATTCGCGACCTGCTGCCGCGCGCTTGGGCTGACTGTCTACGACCGTAGGCGTCCGGCAGATCTGACGGCCGCGCGATCCGGGTTCACCGCGCTGACCCGTATCGCCCACGACCAGTGCGATGCGTGGGTCGGTTTGGCCGCCGCCGATGATACGTCGACCCGTGTGCTGGAAGCGATTTCGCGCACAGCGGCCACCGCGGGGGTATTGCAGCGCCACGTGGAACTCGCGCCTGGCGCATTGGGTTTCCACTACGACAGCGGTCTCTACCTACGTTTCCGCGCGACCGAACCCGACGATTTCCACCTTGCGTACGCCGCGGCGTTGGCAGGCGAAGGTCAATTCGCCGACGCCCACAAACTCGTCATCGATGTCACCCAACGTCGACCCAGCTCGCGGGAGGCCCGCTGGGTCGCGGCCACCACCAACTACCGGGCCGAGCGCTGGGCGGATGTGGTCAAGCTGCTGTCGCCGATCGTCAACGACCCCGGTCTCGACGAGCACTTCGGGCACGCGGTCAAGGTCGCCCTGGGGATCGCGCTGGCACGGCTGGGCATGTACGCCGCGGCGCTGTCTTATCTCGAGGAACCCGACGGCCCGGTCGCCGTGGCCGCTGTGGACGGTGCGCTGGCCAAGGCGCTGGCCTTGCGTGCCGACGGCGACGAGGACACTGCACGCGAGGTGCTGCAGGACCTCTATGCCGCCAACCCGGAGAACGCCCAAGTCGAAGAGGCGCTGACGGATACCAGCTTCGGGATCGTGCCGACCACGGCGGACCGCATCGATGCGCGCATCGACCCGTGGGACCCGGCCACCGAACCCAAGCCCGGCGATTTCGTCGATCCCGGAGCCCAGGAGCGGAAAGCCGTGCTGATGGCCGAGGCGGAGCGCGAGCTCGATGAGTTCATCGGCCTGGAGAAGGTCAAAGACCAGGTGGCGCGGCTCAAGAGCGCGGTCGCAATGGAATTAGTGCGCAAGGAGCGGGGCCTGGAGGTCGCGCAGCGCACCCACCACCTCGTCTTTACCGGGCCGCCGGGAACCGGCAAGACCACGATCGCCCGCGTCGTCGCGAAAATCTATTGCGGCCTAGGCCTTTTGAAGAAGGAGAACATCAAAGAGGTGCACCGCGCCGACTTGATCGGCCAGCACATCGGGGAAACCGAGGCCAAGACCAACGCGATCATCGACAGCGCATTGGACGGTGTGCTCTTCCTCGACGAGGCCTACGCCCTGGTTGCCACCGGCGCCAAGAACGACTTCGGTTTGGTGGCCATCGACACCCTGCTGGCCCGGATGGAAAACGACCGCGATCGGCTGGTGGTCATCATCGCGGGCTACCGCGCCGACCTGGATCGCTTCCTGGACACCAACCAAGGTCTGCGGTCGCGGTTCACCCGCACCATCGACTTCCCGTCCTACCAACCGGCCGAGCTGATCGAGATCGCCAACTTCATGGCAAAACGGCGGGACAGCGCTTTCGAACAACCCGCGCTGGACGACCTGCAAGCGTTGTTCGCCCACCTGGCTGAGATCACCAAACCCGATACGGCCGGCGTGGAGCGGCGCGGACTGGATATCGCGGGCAACGGCCGGTTCGTCCGCAACGTCGTCGAAAAGTCTGAAGAGGAACGAGAATTCCGGTTGGACCACAGCGAACATGCACAGACCGGTGAGTTCACCGACGAGGAGCTGGTGACCATTACCGCCTCCGACTTGGCCAACACGGTGCCGCAGCTATTGGAAGGCCTCCGCTTGGAGATGCCGGCATGACCGGCCGCGCCGCCGACGATGCAGAGCGAAGCGATGAGGAGGAGGAGCGCCGATGACTCCCGGCAACGACGACGAGCGGCGCTCTTTCGCGTCGCGCACCCCGGTCAACGACAACCCCGACAAGGTGGTCTACCGCCGCGGCTTCGTCACGCGCCATCAGGTGAGTGGTTGGCGATTTGTGATGCGCCGCATCGCCTCCGGCGTCGCCCTGCACGACACCCGGATGCTGGTCGATCCGTTGCGCACTCAGACGCGCGCGGTGCTGATGGGCGTGCTGATGCTGATCACCGCGCTCGTGGGCTGCTTTGTGTTCTCGCTGATCCGCCCGAATGGATCGGCGGCCAACAACCCAGTGTTGGCCGACCGGTCCACCGCCGCGTTGTACGTGAAGGTCGGCGATGAACTACACCCGGTACTGAACCTGACGTCGGCGCGGCTGATCGCCGGACGGGCGGTGAACCCCACCACAGTGAAAAGCACTGAGCTGGACAAGTTTCCGCGCGGCAACCTGATCGGCATCCCGGGCGCGCCCGAGCGGATGGTGCAGAACACCGCCAAGGACGCCGACTGGACGACATGCGATTCGGTCACGGGTGCCGCCACCGGGGTCACGGTGATTGCCGGCGCCCCCGACAGCAGTGGCACCCGGGCCGCCGCACTGGGCGCAGGGCACGCGGTGCTGGTCCGCAACGCCACCAGCAGCTGGCTGCTGTGGGATGGCCGGCGCAGCAAGATCGACCTGGCCGACCACGCGGTGACCAGCGCGCTGGGCCTGGGCAGCGACATACCTGCACCGCGGTCCATCGCCGTCGGCCTGTTCAACGCTATCCCCGAAGCGCCGGCGCTGTCCGCGCCGCCCATCCCAGACGCCGGAAGCCCGCCGAAGTTCACCCTGCCCGCGCAGGCACCGGTCGGCGCGGAGGTCGAAGCGCACGCGTTGGAGGGCACCTCGGGCGCCTCCGCCAACGGCATGCTCTACTACGCGGTGCTACCCGATGGCCTGCAACCGATCTCGCCGGTGCTGGCCGCGATACTGCGCAACTCCAACTCCTACGGTCTGGATCAACCACCGCGGCTGAGCGCCGATCAGATCGCCAAACTGCCGGTGTCGCGGATGCTGGACACCGGCCGCTATCCCGATCAGCGGATCAGCCTGGTCGACGCCGCCCGCGACCCGGTCACCTGCGCACACTGGAGCAAGCCGGCCGGCGCGACCACGAATTCGCTGACGTTACTTACCGGTTCGGCACTTCCGATACCGGATGCGGTGCACACCGAAGATCTGGTCGGCGCCGGAAACGGCGGCACCGCGAGCAGGATCGCGATGGCGCCCGGTACCGGGTACTTCGCCGCGACCGTCGGGGAAAATGCGGCGTCGCCGGCCGCCGGGTCGCTGTTCTGGATTTCGGACACCGGCGTCCGATACGGCATCGATACCGAGGGCGGCACCATTGGGCCCGCGAAAACCGCTGAGGTCCTTGGCTTGAGCCCGCCGCCGACTCCGATCCCGTGGTCGATGCTGTCGTTGTTCGCGCCCGGCCCGACGCTGTCACGTGCCGACGCGCTGCTCGCGCACGACGGCCTGGCGCCAGATTCCCGACCCGGTCGTACCGCAGCGCAGGGGGAGAACCGATGAGCCGATTGATCTTCGAGGCGCGCCGGCGGCTGCCACCACCGGCGACCCGCAAGGGCACCATCAGCATCGAGGCGCCTCCGGAATTGCCCCGGGTGATTCCACCGTCGATGTTGCGACGGGCCCTGCCGGTGGTGATCGTGCTGTTGATCGTAGGCATGATCGTCGCGTTGGTCGCCACCGGCGTCCGGCTGATCTCCCCGCAGACGTTGTTCTTCCCGTTCGTGCTGCTGTTGGCCGCCACCGCGTTCTTCCGCGGCGGCGACAACAAAAACCGCACCGAGGAAGTCGACGCCGAGCGGGCCGATTACCTGCGCTACCTGTCGGTGATTCGGGACAACATCCGGGCCCAGGCGGCCGACCAACGTGCCGCCGCCGAATGGTCGCACCCCGAGCCCGCGGATCTGGCCGCGATACCCGGTTCGCGGCGTCAATGGGAACGTGACCCCCAGGATGCCGACTTTCTGGTGGTGCGGGCCGGCCTGCACACCGCAGCGCTGGACACCGCATTGCGGGTCAACGACATAGCCGATGAGATCGACCTGGAACCCGTGTCGCACAGCGCATTACGCAGCTTGTTGGACACCCAACGCACTGTCCGCGATGTCCCGACCGGTATCGACCTGACCAAGGTTTCGCGGATCACCGTCCTGGGAGATGACGACGACGTGCGCGCGGCGCTGCGGGCCTGGATCGCTCAGGCGGTCACCTGGCACGACCCGACGGTGCTCGGCGTCGCCGTGGCTACTTCGAATCTCGAGACGCCGGAATGGTCTTGGCTCAAGTGGTTACCGCACGTCGACGTTCCGGGCGAACTCGACGGCGTCGGCCCGGCCCGCTACCTTTCCACCAAGCCCGACGAGCTGGCCGTCCAGCTCGCCCCGGCGCTGACCGACCGCCCGGCATTTACCGGCGACCCGGCTGATGCGTTGCGGCACTTGCTGATCATCGTCGACGATCCGGACTACGACCTGAAAGCCTCGCCTCTGGCAGCCGGTCGGGCCGGGGTCACCGTCGTGCACCGGTCAGCCAAAGCCCCGCATCGCGAACAGTATTCGGATCCCGAGCGGCCAATCCTGCGGGTTGCCGACGGCGCCATCGATCGCTGGCAGACCGGTGGCTGGCAGCGCTACATCGACAGCGTCGACCACCTGGGCGCCGACGACGCCGGCCACCTCGCGCGGCGGCTGTCCCGCTGGGACTCTAACCCGACGCATAGCGGACTACGTTCGACGGCCACCCGCGGCGCCACTTTCACTACGCTGCTGGGAATCCCGGACGCGTCCCGCCTGGATGTTCCGACGATGTGGGCACCACGACACCGCGATGACGAGCTGCGGGTCCCGATCGGTGTCACCGCGACCGGCGAGCCGCTGATCTTCGACCTCAAAGACGAAGCCGAGGGCGGGATGGGCCCGCACGGCTTGATGATCGGCATGACCGGTGCGGGCAAGTCGCAGACACTCATGTCGATTCTATTGTCGCTGTTGACGACTCACCCCGCCGACAGGCTGATCGTGATCTACGCCGACTTCAAGGGTGAGGCCGGCGCCGACATTTTCCGCAACTTCCCCCAGGTCGTCGCGGTGATCTCGAACATGGCCGAGAAGAAGTCATTGGCCGACAGGTTCGCCGACACGCTGCGCGGTGAGGTCGCGCGGCGGGAAATGATGCTGCGCGAGGCCGGACGCAAAATACAAGGCAGCACTTTCAACTCGGTGACCGAGTACGAAAACGCGATCGCCGCAGGAAATGATCTGGCGCCGATCCCGACCCTGTTCGTGGTCGCCGATGAGTTCACCCTGATGCTCGCCGATCATCCCGAATACGCGGAGCTGTTCGACTATGTCGCGCGTAAAGGCCGCTCGTTCCGCATCCACATCCTGTTCGCGTCGCAGACGCTGGATGTCGGGAAGATCAAGGACATCGACAAGAACACCTCCTACCGGATCGGTTTGAAGGTGGCCAGCCCGGCCGTGTCACGGTCGATCATCGGTGTGGAGGACGCGTACCACATCGAGTCCGGCAAGGAGCACAAAGGTATGGGCTTTCTGGTGCCCGCTCCCGGTGCGGCGCCGATCAAATTCCGTAGCACTTACGTCGACGGCATCTACGATCCGCCCCAGGTAGCGAAAACGATTGTGGTGCATTCAGTTCCCGAACCCAAACTGTTCACCGCCGGGCGGGTGGAGCCCGATCAGACGACGGTGATCACGACCAATGGTCACGAGGAACCGGTCGGCCCGCCGCGCAAGTTGATCGCCACCATCGGTGACCAGCTGGCACGTTATGGTCCACGCGCACCTGAGCTGTGGCTGCCACCGCTCGACGACGCGATCCCGCTGAGCACGGTGCTGGCCCGCGCGGCGCTGCCGCGGGGCGAGTGGCGTTGGCCGCTGGGCGAAATCGACAAGCCGTTCGAGATGCGCCGCGACCCGCTGGTGTTCGACGCCCGCTCGTCGGCCGGCAACCTGGTGATCCACGGTGGGGCAAAGTCAGGGAAATCGACTGCCCTGCAAACGTTCATCTTGTCGGCGGCAAGCCTGCACTCGCCCAGCGAGGTGAGTTTCTACTGCCTGGACTACGGCGGAGGGCAGCTGCGGGCGCTGGAGGACCTGGCGCACGTCGGCAGCGTGGCCTCGGCCCTGGAGCCGGAGCGCATCCGCCGCACCTTCGGGGAGCTGGAGCAGCTGCTGCGGTCACGCCAGCAGCGGGAGGTGTTCCGGGACAAGCAAGGGCCGGATGACGGATTGGGCCAGGTGTTCCTGGTTATCGACAATCTCTATGCTTTCAGCCGGGACAACACCGACCTGTTCAACACCCGAAACCCGTTGCTGAACAAGGTGACCGAACTCGTCAACATCGGCCTGGCCTACGGCATACACGTCGTCGTCACCACCCCCAGCTGGCTGGAGGTGCCGCTGGCGATGCGAGACGGTCTTGGCCTGCGCCTGGAGCTGAAGTTGCATGACGCGCGCGACAGTAACGTCCGGGTGGTCGGTGCGCTGCACCGCCCGGCCGAGGCGGTGCCCGCCGACCAGCCGGGCCGCGGGCTGACCATGGGCGCGGAGCACTTCCTCTTCGCGGCGCCCGAACTGGACCAGGTTGGCGCGATCAACGCCCGCCACCCCGGCGTCGTGGCATCGCCGGTGCGGTTGCTACCGACCAACCTGGAACCGGCCGCGATCGGTGCGGCATATCGGGGCACCGACCGGATCGTCATCGGGCAGCGCGAAGAAGACCTGGCCGCAGTCGAACTCGACTTCGCCGAGAACCCGCTGCTGATGGTGCTGGGCGATACCAAGTCCGGTAAGACGACGCTGTTGCGCCACATCATCCGCACCATTCGCGACAACTCCACTGCGGACCGCGTCGCGTTCACGGTGCTGGATCGCCGGTTGCATCTCGTCGATGAGCCGCTATTTCCGGACAATGAATACACCGCGAATGTCGACCGGGTGATCCCGGCGATGCTCGGCTTGTCGGCGATCATCGAAAAGCGGCAGCCACCGGCAGGGCTCTCGGTGGCACAGCTGAGCGGTTGGTCATACGAGGGCCACACTCACTACCTGATCATCGACGACGTCGATCAGATACCGGATAGTCCGGCGATGACCGGGCCGTTCGTCGGGCAGCGGCCGTGGACCCCGCTGATCGGGCTGCTGGCCCAAGCCAGCGACCTGGGCCTGCGGGTGGTCGTCACCGCACGCGCAACCGGTGCCGCGCACGCGCTGATGACCAGCCCGTTGCTGCGCCGGTTCAACGACCTGCAGGCCACCACGTTGATGTTGTCGGGCAATCCGGCCGACGGCGGAAAGATCCGCGGTCAGCGATTCGACCGATTGCCCTCAGGTCGCGCCATTCTGTTGGGCGACAGCGACACCCCGACATATGTGCAGTTGGTCAATCCGCTCGTCGACGAAAGTGTGGCCGTCGATGGTCGGTGAAGTTAATCGAAGGGAGTACCTGCCATGACGCTACGAGTCGTCCCGGAGGGTTTGGCTTCGGCCAGCGCCGCCGTGGAAGGGATCACTGCCCGGTTGGCGGCCGCGCACGCGGACGCAGCCCCGTTGATCACGGCCGTGGTTCCATCCGCCGCCGATCCGGTGTCGCTGCAGACTGCGGCCGGGTTCAGCGCCCAGGGCACTGAACACACCGCGGTGGCGGCTGAAGGTGTGGAAGAACTCGGCCGCGCCGGGATCGGCGTCGGTGAGTCCGGCGCGAGTTACGCCGCCGGTGATGCGGCCGCTGCGGCTTCGTATCTGGCCCGCGGCTGACAATGACCGCGCCGGTGTGGATGGCTTCGCCGCCGGAGGTGCATTCAGCACTTCTCAGCGGTGGTCCCGGACCAGGGTCGCTGTTGGCGGCCGCTGCGGCGTGGACCTCGCTGAGTGCTGAATATGCCTCGGCTGCGGGCGAACTCACCACACTGTTGGGTGCGGTACAGGCCGGCGCGTGGGAAGGTCCCAGCGCCGAGGAGTATGTCGGCGCGCACGCCCCATATCTCGCGTGGCTTGCAGAGGCCAGTGCCAACAGCGCCGGGGTGGCTGCTCAACACGAGACCGCGGCGGCCGCCTACACCGCTGCGTTGGCCGCGATGCCGACGCTTCCGGAGTTGGCCGCCAACCACGTCATCCACGGCGTGTTGATCGCGACGAATTTCTTTGGTATCAACACGATTCCGATCGCGCTCAACGAAGCCGACTATGTGCGGATGTGGGTCCAGGCGGCCACGACGATGGGCACGTACCAGGCGGTTTCCGGATCCGCGTTGGCATCGGCGCCCCGCACGACGTCGGCGCCGCCGGTGGTGAAAACCAATAGCGTGACAGCGGCCGCGTCGGACCCGCCGTCGTCGGGAAACTTTTTCACCGACCTGTTCAACCAGCTGACCCAGCTCATTCAAGATCCGTCCGGGGCGATTTCGGCCATCATGGCCAACCCGAGCGCGTGGTTCCCGCTGTTGTTCTTCATCGGCTACGAGGCGTTCTTCATCCCGTTCGGAAACACCTTCTGGTCGATCGTGCTGAGTTCGCCGGCCTGGCTCGCGCTCATCCTCGGCCTGGCTCTCAACGCGTCTACTGCTGCGCCGGCGGCCATACCCGCAGCGGTCGGGGCGGGTGGAGTCCCCGCCGGCAAGGCCGCCGGGTTGCCCGCCGCCGCTTTGTCTTCAACCGGGGTCGGGGCCGGGACGGCCACCGGATCGACATCGGTGGCAGGCGCCACGATCGGTGCAGCCCCGGCGGCCACACCCGCGGCCGCCTTCGCCTACATGGTGGGCGGTATCGGTCCCGACAGCGGGGCCGGGCCGACACTGATTAATCGCAGGATCGACAAGGCGCCCGGACGCTACATCCCTGCGGCGGCCGCGGTCGGTGCAGTGAGTCGCGGCAAGGCGCGGGCACGGCGGCGTCGACGGGCCGAGATGCGAGACTACGCCGACGAGTTCGCGGACATGGACAGCGATCTCGGTCCCAGCGTGGAGCCGGAGGAGGCCTCGGTGCTGGCATCGGATCGGGGTGCGGGGTCGCTCGGGTTTGTCGGGACGGTGCACAAAGACACCGCCGCGCAGGCCGCCGGGTTGGCGACCTTGAGCGGCAACGGGTTTGGTGGGGGACCAAGTATGCCGATGGTGCCGGGCACCTGGGACTACGAGGCGTCCGAGGGGGAGGGGGAGCGCAGCTGAATGTGTTTGTGTGGCAACGGTAATGGACTAAAGAAAGGGTTTGTGTCATGAGTATGTTGGATGCTCATATTCCGCAGTTGGTGGCGTCGCAGTCGGCGTTTGGCGCCAAGGCTGGGTTGATGCGCTCGACGATTGGTCAGGCCGAGCAGGAGGCGATGTCGGCGCAGGCGTTTCATGCCGGGGAGTCCGCGGCGGCGTTTCAGGCCGCGCACGCCCGGTTTGTGGCGGCGGCGGCCAAGATCAACACGTTGCTGGATGTCGCTCAGGCCAACCTGGGCGATGCCGCGGGCACCTATGTTGCCGCCGATTCGGCTGCGGCCGGCAGTTACCCGGGCTTCTGACCCGTCGATGCTTGAGAGGAAAGGACGTCACTGATGTCGCAGATCATGTACAACTACCCGGCGATGCTGGCCCATGCCGCCGATATGGCCGGCTATGCCGGCACGCTGCAGAGCCTGGGCGCCGATATCGCCAGCGAGCAGGCGGCGTTGTCGGCGGGTTGGCAGGGTGATACCGGGATGAGTTATCAGGCGTGGCAGGCGCAGTGGAACCAGGCCATGGAGCAGTTGGTGTTGGCCTACCGCGCGATGGCCGGCACGCATGAGAACAACACCACCTCGATGCTGGCCCGCGACCAAGCCGAAGGCGCCAAATGGGGCGGCTAGTAGATGGCTGCTCAGCCTAACGCCGTCGAGCTCACCGTCGAGCAGGCCTGGTTCATCGCCGAAACCATTGGAGCGGGGACGTTCCCTTGGGTGTTGGCGATCACCATGCCGTACACCGACGCGGGTGAGCGGGGTGCGTTCATGGCTCGGCAGGCCGCCGAGCTCACCCGGATGGGTCTGATGTCGGAGGGCGGTGCCGTCAACTCGGCGGTGGCCGAATGGATCCGGCAGGTGTGCTTCCCGGACCGCTGGCTGGATCTGCGATACGTGGGATCCGGCGAAGCGCTCGGAGCCGACGAGCTGCTGCGCGGGATCATCGCGCGGCGCGGCGACGAAACCCGAAAAACGGTTGTGGCGCTGCGTAACGCGCAGCTGGTCACCTTCACTGCGATGGACATCAACGATGCCCGCGGCCTGGTGCCGGTGCTGGGTGTCGGGTTGGCGCAGCGCCCGCCGGCGCGGTTCGACGAATTCGCCCTGCCCGCCCGGGTTGGCGCGCGGGCCGACGAGCGGTTGCGGAGCGGCGGGTCGCTGGCCGAAGTCATTGATTACCTGGGCATCCCGCAATCAGCGCGTCCGGTGGTGGAGTCGGTCTTCACCGGGCCGCGCAGCTACGTCGAGATCGTGGCCGGCTGCCGCCACGACGGACAGCACGCCAGCACCGAAGTCGGAATGAGCATCGTCGACACCACCGCGGGCCGAGTGGTGGTCAGTCCGTCGCGTGCCTTCGACGGTGAATGGATTTCGACGTTCCGGCCTGGGACCCCGTTCGCGATCGGCGTTGCCGTCGAGCAGCTCACCGCGGAGCTGCCGGACGGCGACTGGTTCCCGGGTAAACGGCTATCCAGAGATTTCACCACCCAATCCAGCTAAACGCTGTCAACGAAGAGAAAG
Organism: Mycobacterium sp.; assembly: GCA_035314925.1. Classification (GTDB taxonomy): domain Bacteria; phylum Actinomycetota; class Actinomycetes; order Mycobacteriales; family Mycobacteriaceae; genus Mycobacterium. Next base: position 12,528 of record DATFYT010000309.1, read on the forward strand.
AGAAGCTATGTCCTACCAAGCGGACCCCCAGAACCTGAGGAGCCGGTGATGTCCAGCGCTGTGATGCCCATCGTGCGGGTCGCCATCCTTGCTGACAGTCGGCTGACCGAGATGGCGCTGCCCGCGGAGCTGCCGCTACGCGAAATCCTGCCCGCGGTCGAACGTTTGGTGGTTCCCGCCGTCCGCGACGGTGAGGTGGATGGCGCCGACGACGGCAACGCCGGTTCGGCCAACCCAGTTCGGCTCAGCCTTGCCCCGATCGGTGGGGCGCCGTTCAGCCTGGATGCCAGCCTGGACACCGTCGGCGTTGTCGACGGGGATCTGCTGGCGTTGCAGCAGGTCCCGGCTGGGACGGCGGCGCCCGGCATCGTCGAGGACATCGCCGACGCGGCGGTGATCTTCTCGGCATCCCGCTTGAAGCCCTGGGGGATCGCCCACATCCAGCGCGGCGCGCTGGCCGCGGTGGTCGGATTGGTCTGGGCGGCAACCGCCCTGGCCGTCACCCAGCGCGTCGCCACCGGCGCGCCGGCCGGGCTGTTTGTGGTCAGCGCGGTTGCGGTGCTCACCGCGCTGGCCGGCTTGGCAGTCCGCACACCTCGCGTGGGCGCGGTGTGCTCGGTTGCCGCGCTGGTGCCCATCGCCGCGGCGTTGGCCTTGGTGGTTCCGGGTGGCTTTGGAGCGGCGTCGGTGACGCTGGCCGCCGCAGGGGTCGCCGCGTGGTCGCTGATCAACGTCATCCTTCCTGGCCGCGAAAAGGGCAGCGCGATCGCGGTTTTCACCGCGACGACGGTGCTCGGTGTGGGCGTGCTGTTGGCCGCCGCCGCGGAATCGTTCTGGCAGCTGCCGGTGGTGAGCCTTGGCTGCCTGCTGATCGTGGTGGCGCTGCTGGTCACGGTAGAGGCTGCCCAACTCTCGGCGCTGTGGGCGCGGTTCCCGCTGCCGGTCATCCCGGCCCCCGGGGATCCCACCCCGTCAGCGCCGTCGCTGCGCGTGCTGGAGGACCTGCCGCGACGGGTGCGAATCAGCGACGCGCACCAAATCGGTTTCATCGCCGGAGCTGTGCTCCTCAGCGCGCTCGGGTCGGTGGCAATTGCATGGCACCCGGGCACCCTGTCCGGCTGGGGTTGGTATGTGGTCGCCGCGACCTCGGCGGCGGCTGCCCTGCGGGCCCGGGTATGGGACTCGTCCGCATGCAAAGCCTGGTTGTTGGCCCAGCCGTACGTGGTGAGCGTCGCGCTGGTGGTGCTGTACACCGCGACCGCGCACTATCTGGCCGCGCTTGTCGCGGTCATAATCCTGGCGGCGCTGGTGCTGGCGTGGGTAGTGGTCGCGCTGAACCCGGCAATCGCCAGCCCTGACAGCTATTCGCTGCCGGTGCGCCGGTTGCTGGGCTTCCTCGCATCGGGAATCGACGCATCGCTGATACCGGTGATCGCCTACCTGGTCGGCATCTTCAGCTGGGTGCTCAATCGATGATCTCTGCCCCTACCCGACGGCGATGTGGTTGCCTCGCAGCGGTTCTCGCCGCTGCGTTGTGGGCCTGTCCGCCGGCCCTGGCGATCGTCCAGCCGAAGGTCGACCAGGGCGCTCGGCCGCCGAACGGCGCTCCGGGCCCGGTGCAGCCGATGGAGAAAAGCGGCGACTGCAGTAGCTCCGGCGTCATCCCCGGTACCGATCCGGGCGTGGCGACGCCTAACCAGCGGATGATGGATCCGTCTGCGGCGTGGCGGTTTTCGCGTGGTGACGGGCAATTAGTGGCGGTTCTGGACACCGGCGTACGGCCGGGGCCGCGACTGCCTGGCGTGCAACCCGGTGGCGACTACATAGAAACGACCGATGGCCTCACCGACTGTGACGGGCACGGCACGCTGGTCGCTGGGCTGATCGCCGGCCAGCCCGGGGACGACGCCTTCGCCGGCATCGCCCCTGCGGCGCGGCTGCTGTCGTTGCGCGTGACATCAGCGAAGTTCGCGCCGCGGACTGGCGGCGGCGATCCGACGCTGGCTCGTGCGGCCGCCGACGTGGCCGCGCTCGGCCGGGCGATTGTGCATGCGGCCGACCTGGGTGCCCGGGTGATCGACATCTCGGCGATCACCTGCGTGCCCGCCGATCGCAACGTCGACCAAGGCGAACTGGGTGCGGCAATCCGGTACGCGGCGGTGGACAAGGATGCGGTCATCGTCGCTGCCGCCGGCGACAACGGTTCCAGCGGTTGGGGTTCCGGCGCGGCGTCATGTGACTCCAACCCGCTCACCGATTTAGGGAATCCCAACGACCCTCGCAACTGGGCAGGCGTCACGTCGGTGTCGGTGCCGTCGTGGTGGCAGCCGTATGTGCTGTCGGTGGCCTCGCTGACGCCAGACGGCCAGCCGTCGAAATTCACGATGGCCGGTCCGTGGGTGGGAATCGCCGCGCCCGGCCAGAACATCGTGTCGGTGAGCAACCGCGATGACGGGGGACTTGCCAACGGGCTGCCCAACCAAAAACAGCAGCTGGTCGGGCTCAACGGCACCGACTATGCGGCCGGCTACGTATCTGGTGTCGCGGCGCTGATCCGCAGCAAGTATCCAGAGTTGAAGGCCTCCCAGGTAATGCATCGCATCACCGCAACCGCGCACAACGCTGCTCGCGCGCCGTCCAACGTCGTCGGCACCGGCACCGTGGACCCGGTTGCGGCGCTGACCTGGGAGCTACCCGCCGCCACCGACCACGATGCAACGCCGGTGAAACACGTTGCGGCACCGCCAGAACCGGCACCGCAGAGCCCCACGCCGCGGATCGTCGCCTTCGCCGGGACCGCGGCCCTCATCTTGGCCGTGGTAGCCGCCGCCGCGATCGCCGCGCGCCGACGAAAGGAGCCCACCCCGTGAGGCCACATCAACCCCTAACGCCGCCCACTGGACGGATCACCTTGGTGGCATTGGCGGTTGTGGCCGCGGCCATGGGATTTCCGTGGCACTCGGCACGCGAGCGTTGGGTGCTCGGAATCGGCATCGTCGTCGCGATCACGCTGCTGGCCAGATGGCGCGGGCTGCCCGTGACGACGAACCTGCGCCGTCGGCTGGCGATGCGGCGTTCCAGCAGTGGCGCACGCCGGGCCGCCGAATCCGCCACCGACGTGCGGACTACTGCACTGTTGCGGGTCAGCCCGCCGGAGTCGGGGCCCGACGCGCTTCCGCTGCCGCTCATCGCCAGCTACGCCGACCGCTACGGTCTGCGCGCGGATGCCATCCGCGTCACCAGCCGCGACTTCGCAACCGACACCGGTGCGCGCGAACGGGAGACGTGGATCGGGCTGACACTATCGGCCGCAGACAACCTCGCGGCGCTGCAGGCCCGTTCACCGGAAATTCCGTTGCATGAGACGGCAGAGGTCGCGGCGCGCCGGCTCGCCGACCACCTGCGCGAGACTGGATGGACGGCTGCCATCGCCGAGCCCGACGACATCCCGGGCCTCTACGCTCGGTCTGCCCGCGAAACCTGGGGTGGGATTTGCCAGGGGAGTGCGGATTATGTTGCGGCGTATCAGGTTAAGGCCGACACCGCGTTGCCGAACACGCTCGCGGCAATCTGGTCATACCCGGTCCGCGAAACATGGACGGCGTTGGAGATCACCGGTGCGGGCCACCAGCAGACGCTGGCCGTCGCGTGCGCATTCCATACCGATGCCCCTCCCGCCGCGAGTGGGCCTTTGCCCGGGCTGATTTCGCAATCCGGTAATCACCGGCTGGCGTTGACGGCGTTGCACCCGCTGTCGACTCAGCAGCTCGACGGTCACGCCGCTGCGCCCGAGGCGCTGCTGCTGACCCGGCTGGGCTGGCCAAGCAGCATCATCGCCTGGCAGCCGAGCGCCGCTCTCAGCTGAACAGCGCGGCGGCGTTTTCGTAGAACACCTTTCGCAGCCAGGCATCGTCGATGCCGGGCAGGCGGGTGATCGAGCGCATCGCGTCGACGTAGCCGTACGGGATGTTGGGGAAATCGCTGCCGAACAGAATGCGATCGCCCAGTTCCAGCAGCCGATGAAGCTGTGACGGGGGAGACGGCATGGTTTCGTCGACGAACGGGGTGAAAGCCATTGTGGTGTCGAGGCGGACGTCGGCCGAGGTCTCACAGATGTCGAGAAAGTCGGTGTACTCGGGCATCCCCAGGTGCGCGACGATCAGCCGCAGCCGGGGATAGCGGTCCAGCAGGCGACGGATCGGCTCAGGCCCGGTGTGTTCGCCCGGGACCGGCCCGGAGCCGCAATGAATCACCACCGGGACCTGGGCGTCCTCGATGACACCCCAAACATGGCTGAGCAGAGGGTCGTTGGGTTCGTAGCGGCCTACTTGGACATGTGCTTTGAAGACTTGGGCCCCGTCGCGGATGGCAGCCTCGACATAGTCGCCCGGCCTCTGGCTCGGGGTAAAACGTCGCGGTGGCAAGGCAATCCGGAGTCGATCGGGCGAACTGGGCGGCCCACTGGTTCAGCCACGCCGCCATCTGTGGTTTGTGCGGATAGACCAACGCGGTGAAACCCCGCACGCCGAACTGCCGCAACAGCTGTACCCGCCGGGATTCAGCTGCCCGATAGGTAATCGGCCATTGACGGCCCAGCAGCGGGCCGGCGGAATCGAAGTAGTGCCACACCTTGTCCATCACCGATTTCGGCATGAAATGGGTGTGTACGTCGATCACACCGGGCAAGCCGAGCGCAGCCCAGATCTGCCGGACCTGCGCGGCCTCGTCCTGGTCGGTCATCGCCCATCCTCGACTCGTCTGCCAAGCTACGTTTGTCTATATCAGGCGGCCGCCGGCTGTTGATCAGGAGGACCAATATGTGGGATCCAGACGTCTACTTGGCCTTCGCCGATCACCGGGCCCGCCCGTTCTACGACCTGCTGTCCCGGGTAGGTGCGCAGCAGCCACGCCGGGTGGTCGATCTGGGCTGCGGCCCGGGCAACCTGACCCTGCAGCTGGCCCGGCGTTGGCCGGACGCGGTTGTCGAGGGGGTGGACAGTTCACCGGAGATGGTCGCCGCCGCCCGTGAGCGCGGCGTGGATGCCGTCGTGGCAGACCTGAGAACCTGGACGCCGCAGGGCGATACCGATGTCCTGCTCAGCAACGCCGCCATGCATTGGGTGCCCGAACACGCCGAGCTGTTCGTCCGATGGGCTGGTCAACTGGCCGCCGGGTCGTGGATTGCCGTTCAGATGCCCGGCAAC
>DATFYT010000310.1:0-17593 GCA_035314925.1 Mycobacterium sp.
CAGGGCGACTGGTGGGGCCTGGTGACCTACCCGATCGTCTACGGGTCGAAGCGCAAAACCGTCACGCACTGGGTCCCGGCCTGGATCCTGCGCCGCAAGCGCTAGCTGTCCTGCACTCATCGGCAAGCAATGCGAAGATGCAGCCCGTGAGAGGAAGTTGGAGTTCCCTACTGACCACGCTGATTCCGCTCGCGTTGGTCGTCGCGGTCTCACCGTTATCGATCATCCCGGCGGTGCTGGTGTTACAGACACAGCGGCCGAGGCCGACCAGCCTCGTCTTCCTCGGCGGCTGGCTGCTGGGTCTGACCGCGCTGACCGCGGCCTTCGTCGCGTCCTCCGACCTCCTCGGTGACTTGCATAAGAAACCGCCGGCCTGGGCATCCTGGCTGCGCGTCGTCCTTGGATTGGCTCTCATCGCCTACGGCATCTATGAGTGGCTGAGCCGGCACAAACGCACCGAATCGCCGAAGTGGATGCGGTCGTTTGCAACCCTGACGCCCGGGCGCGCGGGGATCACGGCGCTGGTGCTGGTGGTGATCAGAATCGAGGTCCTGACCATGTGCGCCTTGGCCGGTTTGAACATCGGCAGCAGCGGGCTTGGTGTCACAGCCAAGTGGATACTGGCCGCGATCTTCGTCGCCATCGCGGCATCCACCGTCGCCGTCCCGATCTTGGCCTCCGCGGCCGCCGGCCACCGGCTCGACGATCCGATGGCGCGACTCAAAGGCTGGATGGAGAAGAACAACGCCGCACTGCTCGCAGCGATCCTGGTGTTGATCGGTCTGATGGTGCTTTACAACGGCGCTAGCGCGCTGTTCTGAAGGCCGCTGCACCCCGCATAAGATCGTCGGGCGTGAGCCTCAACGACCGGGATGCGCTGGCGCAACTGCATGCCGCCATCGACCCGGCCGACGAAAACGGGCTCATCGGCCGGTTTTACACCCGCTGGTTTTCCTTCGACGTTTCGCCGCGTGACCTTTTCCCGCCGGACATGGCCGCCCAGCGGGCCGCGTTCGCCCACGCACTGAAATGGATGTATGGCGAGCTGGTCGCCCAGCGAGCCGAACAGCTGGTGGCGTTTTTGGCCCAGCTGGGACGCGACCACCGCAAATACGGAGTGGTGCCCGAGCACTACGCGACTTTAAGGCAGGCGCTGCACGCGACCCTGCGAGACGAGCTGGCCGAGGCCTGGACCGACGCCGTCGACGCGGCCGCCCAGCAGTCGCTGAACCTGATCACCGGGGTGATGAGCGGCGCCGCCGACGCCGAGCAGGGGCCGGCCTGGTGGGACGGGACCGTGATCGAACACTTGCGGATCTCCCGGGATCTGGCCGTGGTTCGGCTGCAACTGGACCGGCCGATGCCCTACCACGCCGGCCAGTACGTCAACGTCGCTGTGCCGCAGTGCCCGCGACGATGGAGATATCTGACGCCTGCCATCCCGCCGGACGAGAGCGGTGCCATCGAGTTCCACGTCCGGACAGTCTCGGGTGGCATGGTCAGCAACGCCATCGTCCACGAGACCCAGCCCGGTGACCGGTGGCGGCTGTCCAGCCCGCACGGCGGCTTGCAGGTCGACCGCGATGGTGGCGATGTGCTGATGGTGGCGGGCAGCACCGGGCTGGCGCCGCTGCGATCGATCGTCATGGACCTCACCCGTTGGGGTGTAAATCCACGCGTGCACATGTTCTTCGGCGCCCGCTACCCGTGCGAACTCTACGACCTGCCCACCTTGTGGCAGATCGCCACCCACAATCCCTGGCTGTCGGTGACGCCGGTCTCCGAGCGCAACGGCGACCCCGCCTGGGCCGCCGAGTACCCCGACGTGACGCCGCCGCGGGGACTGCACCTGCGCCAGACCGGCAAGCTGATGGACGTCGTCACCAGATACGGCGGCTGGGGGGACCGGCAGATCCTGATCTGCGGCGGACCGGAGATGGTGCGCGCCACCAAGGTTGCGCTGATCACCAAAGGGGCGCCACCGGAGCGTATTCAGCACGACCCGTTGTACAGCTAGTCTCTTCGGGTGCACATCGTCACGCTGCAGGACCCGTCGTCGGAGCTCGAGGCGCAGTTCGTGCCGGACGCCGGCATGATCGGCATCTCGTTGACCGACTCGGGCGTCGAACTGCTCGGCCAACGCCGCGGCCTTGATGCCTATGTGGCCGCCGGCAAGACGATGGGTATCCCCATCTTGTATCCGTGGGCAAATCGACTGGGCGCCAACACGTATACGGCGGAGGGGACGACGGTCACGCTGACAGCCGGCCAGTATGGGGTGCGGACCGATCCCAACGGGCTACCGATTCACGGTGTGCTCGCCGCCTATCCAAACTGGCGGGTGACACATGAGTCGGCCAACGAGCTGACTGCCGAAGTGGACTTCGGCGATCAGGACTTGCTGGCCAGCTTTCCGTTTCCGCATCGGCTGGCGCTGACCGTCACGTTGTTCGAGCGGACCTTGCGGCTGCGCACCTCGGTGACGCCGTCCGGGGACCGGGCAGTGCCACTGTGTTTCGGCTTCCATCCGTATCTCCAGTTGCCGGATGTGCCGCGCGACCAATGGATCATCGAGACCCCGCCGTTGCGGCACCTGAAGCTCGACCGGCAAGGACTGCCCACCGGCGAGACGGCACGCCAGCCGGCCATCACTGAACCGTTGGGCGACAAGGTTTTTGATGATGGATACGACGAGGTTGCCGAAGGCACGGTGTTTGCGGTGTCCGGCGGTGGCCGCCGTATCGAGGTACACTTCGAACTGGGATATGCGGCCGCGCAGATTTTCTCGCCGTCGAGCGAAAGTGTCGTGTGCTTCGAGCCGATGACGGCACCTACTGATGCGCTACGCCGCGGCGGTTACCCGACCGCGGAGCCTGGCGGTTGGGGAGTTGCCCAGTTCTCGATCCGCGTCTAGCGACGCTATTGAACATGTGCTGAAATCAGCGCGGCTGACCGGTACCCTTAGCCAATCCTGGGCAGGAGGAGCACGTGAGCCCTGGCGAGAGCGGTGCATCGATCGATGAATTGCTGGACCGCGCGGTGCGGGCCATCAACGAAGGCGACCGTGCGACCGCCACCACGTTGGCCGGACAGGTTCTTTCGGTAGACCGCAACAACCCGGAAGCCGAGGACCTGCTCGCAGCCCCCGCTCGCTACGGTGAGATCCGCCGCCTGACAATCATGTTCGCCGACCTTGTCGACTCGACGGCGCTGTCCACCCGTTTAGAGCCGGAGACGTATCGGACGCTGGTCGGCCGGTATCGAGATGACGTGCGCGGCATCGTCGATCGATATGAGGGTCATATCAGCTCGATCAAGGGCGACGGACTGTTGGTGGTTTTCGGCCACCCCAAGGCGCATGAGAACGACGTGCAACGCGCGGTCGCAGCGGGACTGGATATCACCCGCACCGTGGCGCAACTCAGCGAGCAAGCTGAGCGCAAATTCGACGTGGCCATCAACGTGCGGGTCGGCATCCACCGCGGCCTGGTCTACCTCGACACCGACCAAGATGACGTATACGGGTTTGCCGCCAATTTGGCTGCCCGACTTTGTGGTGTTGCCGAGCGGGGGACGGTGGCGGTGTCAGATGCGGTCGCGCCGTTGGTAAGCGACTCATTCGAACTCGAAACATGTCCGCCGGTCCGGGTGAAGGGCATCGACGGGTTGGTCGGCCATCACCGGGTGCTCGGTGAGCGAGCAGAAACACCGCCGCCCTGGTCGCCACCCCTGATCGGGCGTGACCGTGAGCGCAGCTGGCTGCAGCAGAGCTGGCAGCGGGCGCGTGACCGGGTGCTGACCAGCCCGGGCGTGGTATTTCGCGGTGAACCAGGAATTGGTAAGACCCGGCTGACGACCGAGGCGGTCGAAATAGTCCGGGGTTCAGGCGCGCCCGTGATCGGGTTGTTCGGCTCGCCGGTGCACACCGACACCGGGCTGCATCCGGCGCGCAGGCTTCTGGAACGCCGATGCGGCATCACTCGGCTCACCGACGGGCGAGAGCGTCTGCACTTACTTCAAGCCGAACTGGGTTTCTGCGGGCTAGATCCCGTGAGCGCGACACCCTTGCTTGCACCGGTAATCGGCGTCGGTCCTGAGTATGGCTACCAGCCGGCCGCCGTGGAAGGCCGAACCCTTTACGAGTTGATCGGCGCGACCGTTCAGCAATATGTGTTGGCCTGCATCGGTGATCGCGCCGGACTGGTGGTCGCCGAGGATGTCCACTGGTTCGACCCGTCCACGCTGGAGTTGCTCAACTCGTTGCTAGCAGCAGCAGACGGTCGGTTGCTGGTGGTTTTGACCGGACGCGAGGGTGACTGGCTGCGAACCGATTGGCCGGTAACGCTTTTCGAACTTTCGCCGCTGACCGACGAGCAGTCCGACGCGCTGATCAATGCGCTGGACCCGTCGGTGACCGACGCCCAGCGGGCCGCGATACGAAGCCGATGTGACGGGGTGCCGTTCTACATTGAACACGTCGTCAGCGAACTTGACGCCGCCGGAGCCGAGTCTGGTGTACCCGAGGCACTGGTACCCGAGGCGCTCTATGAGCCGCTGTTCGCCGCGCTGCAACAACACCCCCACGCCGACGTTGTGCCGGTGGCTGAGGCGGCCGCTGTCATCGGTCGCGGTGGTGACCTCGCCTTGCTGCGCTCGGTGGTCGGACACGACGCCGAAGACGTCGACGACGTCGTCACCGAACTCGTGCGGGCGCGTGTGCTCGAGCGACGCGGGACCGACGGCTGGCGGTTTCGCCATGAGCTACTCCGGGAAGTGGCCTCCGAGCTGGCCCCGCCGTCGCTACACCGAGACCTGCACGCGCGTGCGGCCCGTGCGCTGGTCGACGCAGCGGCCGCCGTTGAACCGGACTGGCGGGTGGTCGCAAGCCACTTCGAGCAGGCTCAACAGTACGACAAGGCCGTCGAGGCCTACCAGAAGGCATCCGCAGACGCCCGGCGCCGCGGCGCCATCGCGGAGGCACGTGCATACCTGACCAACGCCGTCAATCTTCTCGCCCGTTGCGCAGCAGGTCCGGAGCGCGACCGCAGAGAAATCGCGATCCGGCTGGAGCGCGGCGTCTTGGCGATCGCCGTGCAGGGCAGCACGAGCGGCGAGGCACCTGCCGAGCTCGAACGGTGCTTGGAATTGGCGAGCAGCGGGATGCACGAGGACGAGCTGTTGCTCACATTGACGGCGATGATCAGCTACTACTACGGGCGGGCCGAGCTGCGCCGGCTACATGAACTGCTCGACTCGCTGTCTAACCGGATCCCGCGCGGCTGGCTTTGGAGCTATCCGGCGATCGCGTCCTCGCTGGGAGCGATCACCTGGCTGGAGGGCGACTTCGCGGCCGCTCGCGAGCATCTACTACGCGCCCTGGCGGACCGCTCCGCTGCCGATCCGCAGGAATTGGAGGCGGCGTGGTGGATCGCCGACGACCCGATCGCGGTGGCGCACGTCTTCTCGGCGCTGACGCATGCGGTATGCGGCGACCTTGATCGCGCCAACGCGGAGCTGGCCGGATCAGTCCGGCGCTGCGATGACTTGGGGTTTCCGCGGAATGCCTACAACAGGGCACATACGTACTTCATGGAAATCTGGGTCCGGCTGGAGAGCGGCCAAATCTCAGAGGCCGCCACCCTGGCCGCTGAGCTTCGCCGGCTGAGCGAGCAGTCGGGCCTCGATTTGTGGCGCGCGGTTGGCGCGACCCAACACGCCACCGTCAAGGGGCTAGCCGCACTGACTGCTAGTGCCGACGCGGCCACCCTGATCGCGAAGGCTGAGAAAATAGCGGCGTGGGTGGACGGCTCGCGACTCATGCACCTCAACGTCTACCTGACTTTTCACGACGCAGTTATCGGTCGCCTCTTGATTGCCGCGGGCCAGCCGGAGAGGGCGCGCGAGCGGTTGGAGTGGGCGCTGCGCCACGCGGAAGAGACGGGAATGCACTTCCATGACGCCGAGCTGATGCGCGTGCGAGCTCACACGTTTACCGAGCCCGATGCGCGCCACGCGGCCCTGGCCGCCGCGCTTGAGTTAGCACGCCGCCAAGGCGCGACTCTGTTCGAATTGCGTTGCCTCCTTGATTCTTTCGACCTTCTTGGCGACGGGGATCGGTCCGAGCTCACCGACGCTGCCCGCCGCTTTCCCGGTGACGCTCGTTGGCCGGAATTAGCACGGGCGCAAGGGATTCTCTCGTGACCTGCGGTCACGAATAGATCAGAGGTAAGCCTCATTCAGCTTGTCGGGGCGGTTAGAGATTCCTTCGAGCGCCTGAATGTTGCTGGCAACGTCGTCGCTCTCATGCTTGGCGATGGCGCGAACGAGCACAGGGAGCGGTGTCAACCGCGCGGGCGGTTGCAGGTACCAGGCACCCAGCGCCGCCGTCCAAGCCGCCTGGTTCACCCGCTTCTGCCTCGCATTCTCCGGATGCACAGCCATGTAGATGGCGAATAACCAAGCCCCTTTACGTAGTTTCATCAGCAACCGATCGAGCACGCCGAGCTCATCCGGTATCAGCCGACGGGTCCAGCGCAACTCCGGCGATAGCCGCTGCATCACGTCAACCACGCCGGGGATCTGGGAGCAGAGTACGGCGTTGACCCGGTTGAAATCGTTCTCCAGCGTGTTAAGCGAGTGAGGCGCAATCGTGAAGCACGCCATGCCTAGATCGAAAGTGATGTGTGCATTAAATGCGCTCACCAGGTGCTGCAGAATGATCGCTTGGCGTTCCTGGTCGCCGACGAAAGCGACGTCCCAGGGAAGCGTCGGACCCTGGTGCTCGTCCGGGTAGAAGTACGCATTCAACGCGTTGAAGTAGCGTTGGGCAAAGACGACGTCGAGCTCCTCGACGCGGCGCCTGTCGTCAAACACGCCCTCGTTGATGGCCTTACGAATGGCGAGTGTGACGCGCTTGTATACGACAGCGAAGTACCCGAGGTGGCTCTCTGCGTTGATGGACCAGCCGATGATCTGATCTACGTTGCGCAGAACATCGTCGATGTTCTCAGCCTCTTCGAGGCGATCCAGTGGGAGTGACGGTGTAGGTGGAGCGGGAGCAGACATCTCAGGGGAACCTCCGAATCAATGGATCCACGTGCAGCGCTCAACCCGGGCTCGGACCGGAGCGGCGGCGATCATCGTCAGTGGGGTAACGGTGGGGAAATCGTCACTCAGTGAACAGATTTTGGCTCGCCGAACGATCGTTGCCAGGGCAAGGCTAGCCTCGAGCATCGCGAAATGGTCGCCGATACATGCCCGGGGGCCACCACCGAACGGCAAGTATTGCCAGCGGTTACGGTCCTTGGAGCGTTCGGGGCTGAACCGGTCAGGGTCGAAGCGCAGCGGATCTTCCCAGAGAGCGGGATCGCGATGCATGGCGTAAATCGCGACAATGGCGCACGTCCCTGCGGGCACGCGGTAGCCGTCGACCTCGATGTCGGCCATCACCAACCGCCCCACTGACGGCGCCGGCGGGCACAAGCGCAGGGCCTCGTGCAGAACCTGCACGGTGTAACGCAGCCTCGGCACGTCCTCATGGGTGAGCCGGCGGTCACCGAGCGCGGCCGCTTCGGCCGCAACCCGTTGCTGCAGGTCGGGCCGGCGGCCCAACGCCCACAGCGCATAGGTCAGCGCGGTGGAGGTGGTGTCATGGCCGGCTAGCAAAAACAACACCAACTCGTCACAGATCGCGCGATCAGACAGCGGCCGGCCGGTCTGCGGGTCGGTGGTCTGCATGAGCGCACGCACCAGCGGCGCGTCACGCGTCGGGTCGGCGCGGCACGCGGCCAGGATTTCGGCCGCCAACGCGCGTACGGCGCCGCTGGCCGCGCGGGCCCTGCGCTGTCCGCGGGTGGGCCACCAGCGGGGCAGGTTGACCGGGCGCAGCGCCCGGTCAACCGCCCACTTACCCCCGAGTCGAAGCGCGGCTCCCACCATCTGCGTTCGGTCGGTCAGATCGATTCCGAGAATCGAATGACCCAGCGCCCGCAACGTCATGGCGTGGCATTCCGCGTCCAAGTCGACCGTTGCCCCGGCGGCCCAGCGGTCGGCGAGTTGTTCGGCGACCTCAGCCATGTGCCCGGAGAACCGGGGAACGTGGTGTTTAGTGAAGATCGGCTGCAGCGCCCGGCGGCGCGGCAGCCACTCGCGATGCGGCATCACCAGCAGGTTGTCGCCCACCAACCGACGAAGCTCTAACGCGACAGACGTCGCCGCGCGCTCCGCGAACGCGTCCGTGCGCGCCAGGACGTCGTGGGCACCCTGCGGGGAGGAGACAAACGCCAGCGGCGGCATCATCCACTTTGGCCCCAGCACAATTCGGGTCACCGGTCCGCCCGACTCCCGCAACAGCTCCGGGCCGGTGTCGAACTGTCTAATCGCCACCAGCCGCCGCCAGTACGGCAGCGGGTTCTTCGGCGCCAGCGGCAACGTGGTGACATCTGCGCCCGTGATGACCTCTGGGCCAGTGAGCGTCGCAGTCATGTCGAGAAGCGTGAGTCAGTTGAGATGCACAGTCACGAGTAGCCGACTACTCGTCTTTTTTCTTTTTCCCATGGCGGTACTCAAGTGAAACGCCCGGCATCCGAGCGCCTCAAGCCAGAAGGTCCCAGTCGCGGGCGAGGTGATCGGGTATGTCGAACGGGGGCCGCTCGCCACCCCGCTCCAACTTGAACAGCGCATCTAGCAGGTCGTGCCCGAATGGACGGGCTATCCGCGACATCAGTTGGTAGCGCGGCAAATCGCGCTCGACCCGGCCCAACACGTGCACATAGAACCAGTTGGCGATGCGCGCGAGCCGCCCGAGATCGTCGGCGAGATCGGACTTCGGAACGCGCAACAGGTCGGCGGTCTCCTCGCCGATCAGATGGCGAATCAGCGGCGGGATCGTCTCGTCCAACCGGTGTATGGGTGTCAGCTCGTCCAGCAGATTGACGAGTGCACCGGTGAGTTCCTGCCCTTCAGGCGACGCCTTGAACTGCCTGCGCTCGATGCTGTCGACCAGCGCGGCGGCATCGGCGACGTCACTGACGAGCAATTCGTCGCGCACGCCGAGCAGGTGCCCGATGACGTTCCAGAGATGCAGGTATGCGTCGACATCCTTGGCGCCCACGCGCACGCCGAGACGACGCAACGGATCGGCGACGACATATGAGAAAGACAGAAGTGTTCCCGCGAGGTCTTCCTGGTTGATCGGTGTACCCCAGTCCGGATGCCACATGCCGGGTGTGAGCTCGTTGCGAGCCTTGATCAAGTGGCGAACAGCGGCGTGCATCAGGCGCACGCGCTGAATGGTGCGCCGGCCCTTGCCGTGTTCGTCGAGGCCGCCAACGGTGAGCACGTCGATCAGGAACTGGCCGGTCTCCATCACCCGCCGTCGCGCGTCGGTATCGAGCCGGGCCGTCAGGTACAGCGCCTTCACGCCGTTGGCTGCCGCGTATGAGGACGGGAGCGATGCGCAGAACAGGCAGATTGCGATCTGGACGCCCCAGGTCTCGAATAGCTGCTGCCCGCGCTTGATCCTGTCCGCGTCGGCCCACTCGGGCAAGGGCAGGGTCTCGACAAGGTAGGCCTGGAGCTCGTCGGGCAACTCCTCCGGCACTGGCTGGTCGACGCGGACCAACGAACGCAGGATCGCACGGACCGCGTCGACGCCGCCCCGCTCCAGCACGGCCGCGACCGGGATGTCGGCCACCGGATCACCTAGCTCTCGCATGCGATCGAGCAGCGCGTCCGTCCATCTGGAGCTCTCGTCGGCGCCCGCCATGCGCCCAGCCTGTCAGACTTTGCGCTCTTCGCTAGGGCGTAGCTGTCGTCGAGTAGATATCAGCCGTAACACGAGTAGTCGACTACGCGTGCTTGCCGACCGTCGCTGGTCGTACGTTCCACACATCATCACAGGCCCATACCGTGTGGAGGCGATCGGCAATGCTGGATTCAACAATCGAGGCGACGCAGGATGCCATTACCGACATCCAACCGGCCGTAACTCATGACAACCCTTCACAGCCGGCGACTGCGGTCACCAAGCCAGAGCCGCCGGTTGTGATCACCGAACAAGAGGTGATGCTCGGGACCGCAGCCGCTGTGTCGCCACGGTCCACTCGCATCAGCCGGCGAATGATCGACGCGCTTGGCCTCGTCGCCGCCGCATTTCGCCCGCCGCCTCCCCGGCCTCACTACGCTCGCCGCGCCGCGTACCTCGAGCGCGCTTCCATGGCAAGAGAAATGGACAGATTATGAGCCGCCGTGGCCGGCTCGCAACATCTTGACCAGCTCCTCGCGAGACTCGGCGCCCAAGCGCTGATATGCGCGATACACGTGCCCCTCAACGGTCCGCACCGACGTGACAAGCCGTTCGGCGATCTGCTTGTTGGATAACCCCGCGGCCACCAGTTCGATGATCTCGCGTTGACGGTCGGTCAACGGTTGGCCTATCGGGTTTCGCAGCGCCGGTGTGCACAGCCCGCCGCATTCGGTTGCCAGCTCTTGTGCCAACGCCGCGGCATACAGACTGCGCTTGCGCTGCTGCTTGCGGCTGAACGCCACCGCCGCCTGCGCGGCGACGTCGGCGGCAGCGGCCCGATCACCGAGCGCCCGGTAGTCAGCCGATGCCGCGAGCAGACCCTCCCCATCGTCGGCCTCCAACGATTCGGTATGCCGCGCAACGGCATTGGCAAGCGGAAGCGATAGTTCATCGGCCAATTCACGCGCGCGTTCCGCGCCCGACGTGTCGCCCCATTGTGCCGCCGCTTGCACGCAGGCCAGTTCGTGCGTTGGCTGATTGCGCTTGCGCGCATCCTCGCGCGCGGCACAGACGACCGAGATCGCCTCTGTCAGACATCCGCCGGCGGCGAGCGCCCAGCCACTGGCCAACGCGAGAGCGGTCTGCATGAACACATAGTCGGCCGGCACATGTTGCTGCGCTTCGGTGATCGCGGCGTTCGCGGCATCGGGTTGACCCAGCTTGGCGTGGGCTTCGGCCAGCGCGAAGCAGCTCGCGGGCCGTAAACCGGTCGTGACGCTGTGCTTCTCCGCCCCGGCCAGCCCTTCGTGCAGAAGTTTCACCGCAGCAGATATATTGCCCTGCGCGAGCTCGGCGTGGCCCAGCAAGAACGCAAGGTTTGCATAGGCGAGACCGGGTGCGTCACCTGCCGACTCGGATAGTTGTTTGACCGAGCGCATGCATTCGTCGATACGCCCGGTCAACCGGCAGGCCCGCGCATAGACGGCGCCGTACCACAACCTCACCGGCGACGCTTGAGACGACGTGATCGCGCGGTCGATGGCCTGCGCCACGACGTCGGCGATGTCGTCGATTCTGCCGAACGCGCCCTGCGCGATCGTCAACGCGGTGGACGCTAACATGGCGTGAAAGTCGGGCAATGTCGGCGAATCCAGCGCCGCCCGTGCCTTTTTCGCCGCGGTTTCGCAGCGGGCCATCACCGCGTCCACACACGATTCGATCGCGGCGCGCTCGGCCTGCTCCGCCGCGGATTCCCGAGTCGATGCCAGGCCGTCGAGAATGGAGGACGCCTCCCGGGGCCGGCCGAGATTCCAGATCAGGTTCGCTGCCCGTACCGTCGCCCAGTGATGTCCATCGGGGTCATCCAAGCCGATCCCGGCCAGGACCGCCTCGGCCTGGTCACCGTGCCCCCGCCCGGCCAGGCTGATCGCCCGCAGGCCGACGGCCTCGCTGATCCCCGCATCGGCTGCAGCGGTGGCGAATCGGTCGGACAGGTCAAGGTCAAGCAGCGTCATCGCGAACCGCGCCGCCTCGAGGAAAAGCTGCGGGTCGGGGGGGAGATCTGATTCGAGGGTGAGCAGCGCCCGACGCACTGTCGCGTGCATGTCGGCGTCGGCATCCTTGGCCAGCCGTTGGGCCAGCTCGCCCCGGATTCGCGACAGATACATCTCGCTGGCCGCGGCGCGACGAAGCTCACCGAACAGCGGATGGGCCAGTCGGGCCATCCGTGTGGATCCGCTGCGCTCCACCGTGACCAGGCTTAGCTGTTCGGCCGCCTCGAGATCGCGGCGGTGCACCAGGTCGCAGAGCACGTCAACGGCCAGGGGCTCGTACTGCGACAACGTATCGACGACTAGCGCGACATCAGGGGTGAGCCGACTCAATTGGCGACCGACCAAGGCGGGGATGCTGTCCGACACCGCGACACGCTCGTCCCACATCCATACCCCGGCGACCTGCCGTATCGCGCCGGCGGCGATTTGGTCTTTAAGTAGTTGCCGCAAAAACAGCGCGTTGCCTCCGGTCAGCTTCCAGAACCGCTTGGCACTGCGACTATCTACCGGGCCGCCAAACGTCGTCTCGATCATGCGCTGGGTGTCTTGAGGCGACAGCGGTTCGAGGTCCAGGCGGGCGAGCAGGTCGTCTTTCCAGAGCGCGGTGATCGCGTCGGGCTCGTCCCCGCCCGCGCGCACGGTGACCACCAGCCGTGTTCTAGGGGCCTGGGCGAGCTGGTGTACGACGTGAGCCGATAGCCCGTCGAGAAGGTGCGCATCATCGACCCCGATCAGCACACGGCCCTGACGTTCTTGCATAACAAACGAATTGATGACACGTCGCACTTCAGATATCGGATCGGTGATGGTTTCGGATATCGAGGCGGCGAACGCGCCTAACGGGAGCTGTCGCGCGGACTCGGTGCCCACAATCCAATGCGTCCGCTGACCTGACGCTTCGGCGCGGGTGAGCACTTCACGCGCGAGCCGCGTCTTGCCTACTCCCGCGGCTCCAACAATGACGGCGCCGCTTTTGTTGCCAACTCCGCTGAGGGCGCGGTGAAGGAGATCCATTTCGCTGTCGCGCCCGGTTAACGGGTCGCCGGTCATCGTCATGTCATCGCCTCGGCCCACTCGTCCACCGTGCCGCCATAGCGCCGCACTACCGCCGCCGAATGCTCGACCAGCTCGGTCATGATCTCGCGCAACCGCTCGGCACCAACGGCCGCCGCGATATCCATCGAATGCACCACATCGCCGAACAACACCGTGACCTGCTTGTACTCGGCGCGCTCGGTAGCCGGCGCGATCACCGAGCCGCAGGCATCACAAAACCGCGCACCGTCCCGCGGCTCGGTGCCACACGTGCGAAACATGGTCGCTGCGGTCATCCGACTCTCCGCCGCTTTGCCCCCGTGCTTCCCGATTATCCAAGGATAGGGTGCCAAACGCTTGACGACGCGGCTTATGGGATCAGAAAGATGCCATTCGTAGCGATTTGCTTCAGAGTCTAGGCGCGCGTGTAAGCTTTTTTGCCTCAAACGACTTTCTCGGCGGTGGCGCTCATGCGCTCCGACAACCGCAGCAGGTCGTACTCGTCCATCCCGTTGGGCAACGTGTAGGCGAACTGCCGTAACTCGATGGCGTACTTGTGTATCTCCCGGCGGAGCCGCGCTTCAATCGTCGGCATGACTTCGTCCTGGCTGCTCAATGCTCGAATGGTCACACGCCGTGCTGTTCAAGTACTTCGACGATTTCATCGCTGTAGACACTCGCGCTGTGGCGCAGGAGGTGGCGGACGTCGGTTACGGCTGTTTCTAGGGCGTCAAGGCGTGCGGACGCCTCGAAGAAGACATTTAGCCATCTGTCGTAGTCGCTGTAGTTGGGCGGGTCAAACATTTCGGCATGTTTTCCTAGCGCTGGGAAGTCTTTCGCGACCAACCTAAGGCCCATGGTCACCCGAAAGCACGAGTAGTCGACTACCTGAGTTCCACGCAACGTCGTACAGGTGCGCTGCTTCGTGGTTGCGCGTTAGCGCCGCGGTTGCCAGACCACCACTGCGGTGCTCTTGGGCACCACCGCGACGTCGCGTCGCTGGTTGGCCCGCAGTACCTCGATCTCGGCGGCCATCTCCATCAGCCGAGCCTGCAATGCCTGGACCTGATTAGTCAACTCGATAATCCGTTTGATTCCAGCCAGATTGACGCCCTCGTCCTGCGACAGGCGTTGCACTTCGCGGAGCAGTTCGACGTCGTGCTGCGAATAACGGCGCCCACCGCCGGAACTGCGGCGCGGGCTGACCAGCCCGAGTCGGTCATAGGTACGCAGCGTCTGCGCATGCATACCGGCCAGCTCGGCGGCTACCGAGATCAAAAAGGTTCGCGCCTCATCCTTTTTACCCATCAGCGGTTACCTGCCCATCCGGCCCGCGGGTCGAAGCCACCGGAGCGCTCGGCGACCGCGTAGGCCTCCAACGCCTCCTTGGCGGCACCCTCCAGATTTGGCGGGACGGCCACTTTGACGGTGACCAGCAAGTCGCCCTGACCGCCGGAACGCTTGGGCACACCGCGTCCCCGAACCCGCAGGATGCGGCCGTCGGCAGTGCCCTTAGGCACCCGAACACCGACCTTGCCATCCAACGTCGGCACCGAAAGCGTTGTACCCAAAGCTAATTCGGTGAAGCTGACCGGCACGGTGACAGTGAGGTCGTCGCCGTCGCGGCCAAAGACCTTGTCCGGCGTCACGTGCACGGTGACGTACAGGTCACCCGACGGGGCACCACGCAATCCGGCTTCGCCCTGACCGGCCAGCCGGATTCGTTGCCCGTCCTCGACACCTGGGGGTATCCGCACGTTGATGGTGCGAGTGCGGGTGGTGACCCCGGTGCCCTTGCACTCCTCGCAAGGGTGCTCGATGATCGACCCGCTGCCGCGGCACTCGGTGCATGGCTCGGAGAAGCCGAAAGCGCCTTGGTTGCTGCTGATTACACCCGAACCGTTACAGTTCGGGCACACCTTGGGGCTGGTGCCGGGCCTGGCTCCGCTGCCGTGACAGTTGGTGCAGGGCGCCGGGCTGGTCAGCCGCAGCGGCATCGCCACGCCCTTGGTGGCCTCCATGAAGCTCAGCTCGGCTTCGGTCTCCAGGTCGTTGCCACGGCGCGGACGGCTGGGGCGCGGCGCAGCGCCACGGCCGAACAACCCACCGAAAAGGTCGCCGATGTTCGTGCCACCAGAGCGACCGGCAGCGTCGAACAGATCGTTGAGGTTGAACTCAGCGCCGTCGGCGCCGTAGCCGGCCCCGGAGAAGCCACCGCCGAAGTCGCCACCGTTGAATCGGCGGCCGAATCCGCCTCCGGCAAACAGCCGACGAGTTTCGTCGTACTCCTTGCGCTTAGCCGGATCCGTCAGTACTTCCTTGGCCTCGGAGACGGCCTTGTACCGGTCTTCAGCAGACTTGTTGCCGGGGTTGCGGTCCGGGTGATTCTCGGCGAGCAGCTTGCGGGCCACCCGCTTGATCTCGTCTTGGCCGGCGTCAGGAGCGACGCCCAGCTCCTTGTAGAAGTCCTTTTCGACCCATTCGCGTTGGGCCATATCGCGTCACCCCCTCCCAGCCTTCCTCTAGCTTCCGGTGGTTGTCCGTGTCGTGTCCGAACCGCTCGTTACTTCTCCGACGGCTCTGATTCTGCGTCGTGCTCACCCTCGTTCGCGTCGTTATCGACTGTGTCGGCGATCTCGGTTTTGGTGGCAGCGTCGTCGGCGACGGTGTCGACCACTCCGACCAACGCGTGCCGCAGCACCTGGTCACCCAGCTTGTAGCCGTGCCGCATCACGTTGCCGATCACCGGCTTCGATCCCTCCGAGCCATCGCCCTCGTGTTGCACGGCCTCGTGCAGCACCGGGTCGAAGTCGTCGCCCTCGGCGCCGAACGCCGCCAGCCCAAGGCCGGTCAGCGCGCTGAGCAATTTGTCGGCGACCAACTTCAGCGGCCCCGACTCGAGATCTCCGTGACTGCGTGCGCGGTCGAGATCATCCAGCACGCCCAGCAATTGGCTGACGACGGCAGCCTTTGCCCGCTCGGCGATCGCCTCCTGATCACGCAACGCCCGCTTGCGGTAGTTGGCGTAGTCGGCTTGCACCCGCTGCAGATCGGCGGTCAGCTCAGCAACCTTGTCGGCAGTGGCTTCGCCTGGCCCGGCTTTCGGATCTGTGGCTTCCGGCGCCGCCCCGCTGCGGGCAGCTCCGGAAGCCACGTGGCGTACTTGGCCGGTCTCGGGATCAATCCGCCGCTTGTCGGTGACCGTTACCTGCTCGTGCGGATTGGGTTCGCTCACTGGGCCTCCCGGTCATCCTCGACCACCTCCGCGTCGACAACGTCGTCGGCACCGGCCGGGCCGGGCTCACCGCCGCCGGCGCCTTGCTCGGCCTGGGTGGCCTCGTAGATCGCCTGGCCGAGGGCCTGCGACTCCTGGCCCAGCTTTTCCATCGCGGACTTGATCGCGCCGATGTCGGTGCCCTCCAACGCCGTCTTGGCTTCCGCCACCGCGGCATCGACCTTGTTCAGCGTGTCCTCGGGGACCTTCGAACCGCCCTCAGCCTCGCGCTGCTCCTTGACGAACTTCTCCGTCTGGTAGACCAGCGTTTCGGCCTGGTTGCGAACGTCGGCTTCCTCGCGACGCTTGCGGTCCTCGTCGGCGTGCGCCTCGGCGTCCTTGATCATCCGGTCGATCTCTTCCTTGGACAGACCGGAGCCTTCCTGGATCTTGATCGTGTTCTCCTTGCCGGTGCCCTTGTCCTTGGCCGTGACGTGCACGATGCCGTTGGCGTCGATGTCGA
Source organism: Mycobacterium sp. (assembly GCA_035314925.1). Taxonomy (GTDB): domain Bacteria; phylum Actinomycetota; class Actinomycetes; order Mycobacteriales; family Mycobacteriaceae; genus Mycobacterium. The sequence goes on from DATFYT010000310.1 coordinate 16,572, forward strand.
AGGTGACCTCGATCTGCGGGACACCGCGCGGCGCCGGCGGGATACCGGTCAGCTCGAAGGAGCCGAGCAGCTTGTTGTGCGAAGCGATTTCGCGCTCACCCTGGTAGACCTGGATCTGCACCGACGGCTGGTTGTCGTCGGCCGTGGTGAAGGTCTCCGACCGCTTGGTCGGGATCGTGGTGTTGCGCTCGATCAGCTTGGTCATCACGCCACCCTTGGTCTCAATACCCAAGCTCAGCGGCGTAACATCAAGCAGCAGAACGTCTTTCACCTCGCCCTTCAGCACACCGGCCTGCAGGGCAGCACCGACGGCAACAACCTCGTCCGGGTTGACGCCCTTGTTGGGCTCCTGGCCGCCGGTCATCTCCTTGACCAGATCCGACACCGCGGGCATGCGGGTAGAACCACCCACCAGCACCACGTGGTCGATCTCGGAAACCGAGATGCCGGCGTCCTTGATCACCTGCTGGAACGGGTTACGGGTGCGGTCGAGCAGATCTTGGGTGATCTTCTGGAACTCCGCACGAGAGAGCTGCTCGTCGAGGAACAGCGGGTTCTTGTCCGCGTCCACGGTGATGTAGGGCAGGTTGATCGAAGTGCTGCCCGACGAGGACAACTCGATCTTGGCCTTCTCGGCCGCTTCCCGCAGCCGCTGCATGGCCATCTTGTCCTTGGTCAGGTCGATCCCCGCACTGGCCTTGAACTTGTCGACCAGCCAGCTGACGATGCGGTCGTCCCAGTCGTCACCGCCGAGGTGGTTGTCACCCGAGGTGGCGCGGACTTCCACGACGCCGTCACCGATCTCCAGCAACGACACGTCGAAGGTGCCGCCACCGAGGTCGAACACCAGGATGCGCTGCTCCTTCTCGCCCTTGTCCAAGCCGTAGGCCAGCGCGGCCGCGGTCGGCTCGTTGACGATCCGCAGCACGTTCAGGCCGGCGATCTGGCCGGCCTCCTTGGTGGCCTGGCGCTGAGCGTCGTTGAAGTACGCAGGTGTGGTGATTACCGCGTCGGTGATGTCC
>DATFYT010000311.1:0-7097 GCA_035314925.1 Mycobacterium sp.
GGTCCGTGCGACGTGCGCGGCTTGGGTTCCGGGATCGCCCGCGGTGGACGTCCAGTCAAGCCGACTCCGGTGCCGCTGTCGGCGTCGTCAGTCATGCCCGGCTGCGGCTCGGCGCAGACCGACCCGGCATGCGCGGCGTTCGGGAAATGGCGGACATCGCAGGAGAGTCTAACGGGTAAAGCCGCCCGTGCCTGGAGACCCGCAACAACGTAACCAGCCAATTTGGACCGGCGCAGGCCCATCCCCGCATCGTCGCCCGGCTATCGTGGCGGCTATGAGTCTGAAGCAGCGCATTCCCCTGTTGCGGTGGTCGGTATGACTGATGGCGACTGGACCCGCAATATCACCACGACGGGCCAGATCGGCGACGGGCGCGAAGCCGCCGCAGTCGAATACGTGCTCAAGCACGCTCGCGCGGGCGACGTCGACGACGTCTTGGCCACCATCGACCGGTTCGCCTACGAGGAGTCGATGCTGATCAACGTCGGCGACGAAAAAGGCGCGCTGCTCGACGCCGCGGTCCGGCGCGCCGACCCGAAACTGGCGCTCGAGCTGGGCACCTACTGCGGCTACGGCGCGCTGCGCATCGCCCGCGCCGCGCCCGCCGCCAAGGTGTACTCCGTCGAGCTTGCCGAAGCGAACGCCGCCAATGCCCGCCAGATCTGGGCGCATGCCGGTGTCGCCGACCGGGTCACGTGTGTCGTTGGCACCATTGCCGACGGCGGCCACACGCTGGATGCGCTGGCCGGCGAGCATGGCTTTACCGCCGGCTCACTTGACTTCCTGTTTCTCGACCACGACAAGGACGCCTACTTGGCTGACCTGCAGAGCATCCTCGACCGGGGCTGGCTGCATACCGGCTCGATCGCGGTCGCCGACAACGTCAAGGTTCCGGGTGCGCCGAAATACCGCGACTACATGCGCCAGCAGCAGGGCAAGCTGTTCAACACTATCGAGCACAAGACGCACGTGGAGTATCAGAGCTCGATCCCCGACCTGGTGCTGGAATCGGATTACCTGGGCTAGTGGCCGCACACGCGACCATCGCGTGTGCCGCGCTTTCAGCGAGCGGCTGCCGCTGCCAAGGCTGCGTAATCGCCTCGCCGGCGGCGCAGGTTGACGGCCGCGACGCGGGAGATGAAGGAGGGGTGCAGTAGGCGGACCGGGGGGTCGATGAAGTTGTTGACCCGGAAGAACTTCGTCAACTCCTGTTCGGCGCCGCTGTCGCGGTTGACCACCCGCACGCCGGTAACGCGATTCCGATCCGCCGGCGCCGTCATCTCGGCCGCATCCAGGCCGCTCAGGATCGTTACGTTCGGGATGGCGCTCAGTCGCCGCCGGACATGGCACTCCAGGAACGGCCGGCTGGGAACATAGATTGTCATCGCGCGTTGATCCCGCACCTTGCCGACCCGGACCAGCTGATGTCCACCGACCGACATCCAGATCTTCGAGAAATCCCCGTCATCGAGAACAGGGGCACCGGCCGCGACGAGTTCATTGAGAAATCCGGGGAAGAGTTCGTCGATGATTTGGCCGCCACGCCTGAGCAGACCGTGAGCATGCCGGCCCTGCGGTACCCCCCGCCGGTTGGCGGGGTCGTTGGGCAATACGTCGCGTTCCACCACGGTGACGTTTTGGTAGAAATCGGCCAGTACCCTCGCGGCGAGCAGCCCGCCCATGCTTGCGCCGAGAACAACCGCATGCTGACCGAGCATGCGCCATAGCCACTCCTGGCCCCCGTTTTGACTTCGATCAGTATGGTGAGCACTTTTCGAGTTGGCTTGAGTAACCGGCTACTCGACCTTCGTGGATGGGTGCCGCGCCTAGCGCGCCCGCGGATGAGCCTCGGCCCAGACTTCGCGCAGCGCGTGCACGGTGACCATGGTGTAGATCTGCGTCGTTGTGACCGAGGCGTGTCCGAGCAACTCCTGCACCACACGGACGTCGGCCCCGCCGTCCAGCAGGTGGGTCGCAAACGAATGCCGCAGCGTGTGTGGGGACACCCCGGCGGTGATGCCCGCCCGCTCGGCGGCGTCCTGCAGCACTTGCCACGCGCTTTGCCGCGACAACCGGCCACCGCGCGCATTGAGAAAGATGGCCGGTGTCCCGCGGCCGCGGCGCGCCAATTCTGAACGTCCGCGCACCGTGTAGGCGTCCAGCGCCTGCACTGCCGGGCGTCCGATCGGCACCAGCCGCTGCTTGCCGCCCTTGCCGCGCAGCAGCACCGACCGGGCATGTGTGTCGATGTCGTCGATGTCGAGACCGACGGCTTCGGAGATCCGCGCGCCGGTCGAGTACAGCAGTTCGAGCAGCGCGCGGTTGCGCAGCGTCAACGGGCCGTCGGACGGGCTGTCGCCTCCGGCGCCGGCCAGCAGCGCGAGCACCTGGTCGAGGCTCAGGCTTTTGGGCAGCCGCCGCCCCGGCGTCGGTGGCTTGACGGCCTGCGCGACGTCGATTTCGGCCAGGCCCTCGGCGGCGGCGAACCGGTGCAAACCGCGCACCGCGATCAGGGTTCGCGCCGCCGACACCGCCGATAGCGGCACGACTCCGGCAGCCGCATCGCCGCGCCGCAGTGCGACCAGGAATTCGCTGACATCGTCCTCGCTGGCCTTGGCCAGGTCGTCGACGCCCCGCAGCGTGAGGTGCTCGAAGTAGCGGCGCAGGTCGCGGCGATAGGAGCTCAAAGTATTGGCCGCGACGCCCCGTTCGATCGCCAGATGATCGAGGTAACCCTGCAGCTGGGTCTCCAGCGGCGGCGCCAGCGTGGTCACTTAGCGGCCTGCCGGGCCGCAAATGCCTTTGACTTGTCCACCCACGGTGTATCCACCGGCCGCGGTTGTGCCAGACCATTCCTCACCGCGTATGCCGCCAAGATCCCTGCTACCGCAAGGGCGTTGACGATCTCGCCGCTGAAAGCCCGGCCGGCTGCGTCCTCGATGGGATACCACTGCAACGTCATGTCGGCTTCCTCGTCATGCGCCTCGGGCCGGTCGACCTGCGTCAAACCGGTCGCCAGATAGACCCGCACCGATTCGTCGCTGAATCCGGGTGTGGAATCCAAATCGACCAGCACCTGCCAGGTCTGCGCCTCCAAGCCGGCCTCCTCGCGGAGTTCCCGGGCGGCGGTCAGTTGCGGGGCTTCACCGTTGACGTCGAGCAGGCCGGCGGGCAGCTCCCACAGCCGTCGACCGAAGGGGTGGCGATACTGGTGGACCATCGGGATGCGGCCTTCGTCGTCGATCGCGACGATGGCCACCGCGCCGTAGTGCTCGACGATCTCCCGCGTCACGATCTTCCCGCCGGGCATCCGGACATCGTCGCGGCGCAGGGCGAAAATCTTTCCGGTGTGCAGAGTTTCGGACGATATCGTCTCGAAGACGTGTTCACCCACGGGCAACAGGTTCGGGCTCGGCCAGCGACGTGTCGACGCCGTCGCGTTGTTCACTTCCGTTCGACGGCTGTTCGGTAATCTCCATCGGCAGACGCTCGGCTGCCTTGTAGTCGATGGCCGCCCCGATGAAGCCGACGAACAACGGGTGCGGACGAGTGGGCCGACTCTTCAACTCCGGATGCGCTTGGGTGCCGACGACGAATGAATGCATCTCCGGCGGGTACTCGACGAACTCCACCAGATGGCCGTCGGGAGATGTGCCGGAGAATCTCAGGCCGCTTTCTGCGATCCGATCCCGATAGGCGTTGTTGACCTCGTAGCGATGCCGATGCCGCTCAGACACCTGGCTTGACTGATATGCTTGCGCCACAATGGAATCCGGCTCGAGCACCGCCGGATACGCGCCCAGCCGCATGGTGCCGCCGAGGTCCGCCTCGCCGGCGACGATCTCCGCTTGGTCGGCCATGGTGGAGATGACCGGGTCCGGTGTCGCCGGATCGAACTCTGCCGAGTTGGCCTGCTCGATGCCGACGGAACGCGCCGCCTCGATCACGATGCACTGCAACCCCAGGCACAACCCCAAGACGGGCAGACCCCTGGACCGCGCATATCGGATCGCCCCGATCTTCCCCTCGATTCCGCGGATGCCGAAGCCGCCGGGGATCAGCACGCCGTGGACGTCGTCGAGCAACGCAGCTGCGCCGGTCGTCGTTTCGCAGTCGTCGGAGCCCACCCAGCGGATTTCAACTTTTGCCCGGTGCTTGAATCCGGCCGCCCGCAGCGCCTCGCTCACCGACAGATACGCATCGGAGAGGTCGACATACTTGCCCACCAACGCGATTCGCACTGTCTCTTGTGGATCGTGCACCCGGCGCAGCAAATCGTCCCACTCGGTCCAGTCGACGTCGCGGAACGGCAGGTTGAGTCGGCGCACCACATAGGCGTCCAGCTCTTCGCGGTGCAGCACCTTGGGAATGTCATAGATCGACGGCGCGTCGGGAGTGGAGATGACGCCGTCGATGTCGACGTCACACATCAGCGCGATCTTGTTCTTCAGCGGTTCGGGGACGTCGCGGTCGCAGCGCAGGATCAACGCATCCGGGGTGATACCGATGCTGCGCAGCGCAGCCACCGAGTGCTGGGTCGGCTTAGTCTTCAATTCGCCCGATGGCGCCAGGTATGGGACCAGCGACACGTGCAAGAAGAAGACGTTCTCCCGGCCGAGGTCATGACGAACCTGGCGTGCCGCCTCGAGGAAGGGCTGCGACTCGATGTCGCCCACGGTGCCGCCGATTTCGGTGATGACGACATCCGGGCGGTTCCCGTCGGCGTCCGGCTTGGCCATCGCCAGGATGCGGCTCTTGATCTCGTCGGTGATGTGCGGAATCACCTGGACGGTGTCGCCGAGGTACTCGCCGCGCCGCTCTTTTGCGATCACGGTCGAATAGACCTGTCCGGTGGTGACATTGGCCGAGCCGGACAGGTCGCGGTCCAGGAAGCGCTCGTAGTGGCCGACGTCGAGGTCAGTTTCGGCGCCGTCCTCGGTGACGAAGACCTCGCCGTGCTGGAACGGATTCATGGTGCCGGGGTCGACGTTGAGGTAGGGGTCGAGTTTCTGCATCGTCACCTGCAGCCCGCGCGCGGTCAGCAACTGTCCCAGACTGCTGGCGGTCAGGCCCTTACCCAGCGACGACACGACGCCACCGCTGACGAAGAGGTGCTTGGTGGCGCCCTGGGGATGCCTGCGCAATGTAGCGACCTCCGTGAAGACGGCGAATGGCTAGGCTTTTGGCTGGTGTCCAACCCTTATTGGGCCTGCCGACCCACGGAAACCCACCCTAACATCCGCGCCGCCGCGTCGTCGCTGACACGCCCGGCGGGCCGGCTGGATCGATTGCCCGCCTCTCCCCCGCAAGCGGGAGGTACCCCCACCTCATCGCGCTACGCGCTCGGCATCGTCGGCGGGCTACGACGCGACGGTGAGGCCGGTGGCGCCGTGACCGGTGCCGTACTGACCGGGGCGGCCACCGTTGATCAGGCTGGCCATGCCAAGGACCGCGGTGATTCGCCCGGACTCGGTATTTACGTCGTCGACGGTGCTGATCGAAGACGTCACTGCGGCATCGGCGCGGGCCACCGCGACGGCCGCCGTTCCCACGGATGAGCCATCCCGCCCGGCGAGCAGCACACCCGAACCGTGCGGCGCGAGCGCGGCGGCGAACCGGGCCACGCTGACGCCCTGATTGCCGGCATCGTCGCCGAGGCCACCGCCGGTGACGACGGCCGCGGCGTTCGCCGCGCCGACGTGCTGGTTCCCATAGCCGATGAAGCCGGTGTCACGCAGCGCGGCCAACACGGTGTCGCGCTGCGCGTCGTCGACGGTCGGCACGGCGGGATCCCTGTTGATCAGCAGCGCGATACCCAACAGGTCGCCGGCCTGCGAGCCCTGGTCGACGAGTTTGGTGCTCAGCTGCGCGCCCGCCGGCAGGATCGACGAGTTGACCACCGAACGCAGCTTCTCCGCCGAGTTGGCATCGACGAACTCCTGCGTCAACGACACCGTGCCGCTCACAGATCCGCCGGACTGACCGACAAGCTTGGACACCGCGTCGACATCGTCATCCTTGGCATCCGGAGAGCGGAAGATCACCACCGACTTGCCGCTCAGCGCGTCGTGCACCATCCGGCCTGCCATTTGGGAATCGAAAGCATCTGCGGAATTGAGCTTTTGGTTCAGCGCGTTCTTCTGGTCGTTGAGCGCGTTGATCTGGCCGTAGAGATTCCGCGATTCGTCACGTGTGTTGGATAGGAGGCCCGAGCCCAGCACGACTCCGACCGCCAGCGCCACGAAAACGGCGGCTAGCGAAATCGCGTGCTGGCGTAGAGATATCACGTCAATCCCCGTCCTAGTGGACCCAGTGCTGCGCCCAGACCGTGAAATGGTTCCAGTACTCGACCGCCCAGTGCAGCACCAGCGTGTCGGTGCGTGACGCCCATAGGGCGACGATGACCGTGATCAGCATCGTCAAAATCAACAGTGCGATCGCGCCGCCGGAAATTCGATTGTGATACAGGGTGGCAACCGCTTTGGCGTCCACGACCTTCTCCCCCACCCGCAGCCGGGTGAGGAAGGTCGACGGGTTGCTCTGCTGACGCGACCGGTCGAAGAACGTCTCGATGTTGGCGCTGTGGCCCGCGGTTACCAGCAGTGCGGCGCCGTGGTGGTCAGCCAGCAGCAGAGCCAGGTCGGTGGGCGAACCCGCGGCGGGGAACGTCATCGCGCCCACACCGAGATCCTGGATGCGCTCCAGGCCCGGCGCGTGGCCGTCGGCGTCGGCGGGCAAGACCACCTGAGCGCCGCACTTGAGGACTTCGGTGCTGAGCTCATTGGGATCGCCGACGATGAGTTGCGGGCGGTATCCCGCCTTGCGTAAGACTTCCGCGCCGGCGCCGACTCCGATCAGAACGGGCTGATACTCCTTGATGAACGGTTTGAGGCTCTTGAGATCATCGGCGGCGTGGTCCTCGTCGGCGACCACGAGGACGTGACGCCGGCGTAGGTCGACGTCGACGTCGGGGATGCCGATCCCGTCGATCAGCAGCGGGCTTTCACTTCGGATGAACTCGATGGTGTTGCCCGCGAACGCCTCCAGGTGGGCGACCAGTCCAGTCTTGGCCTCTTGCATCAGCTCGGCGATTTCCT
>DATFYT010000312.1:0-14660 GCA_035314925.1 Mycobacterium sp.
GTGGCTGGAGGACCAGGCGTGAGCGAACAGAGTCTGATCGACGCCGAATCGGCTTCGCGAGTGGGAACGGTAGCGGCCACGGCAACGGGTGAAGTCAACCGGCGCGACTGGCAACGGTGGGCCGCGGCGGTCGGTGACCACAATCCACTGTGGTTCGACACCGAATACGCTCGCGCCCACGGCTACCGAGACATCATCTGCCCGCCGCTCTTTCTGCAATATGCCATCTTGGGAGTCACGCCGTTGGACGGGTTGCGGCCGGACGGCTCGTCGGGAGCGGTGTCCGGCAGCCTGGCCTTTCCTCGCGCGCCCCGACGCATGGCCGGCGGGGAGAGCACGACGTTCATCGCGCCGGCGTATCACCGCGACGAGATCGAGATGGTGCGCACGATCAAGTCGATCGTGGAAAAGCAGGGCCGCTCTGGCCGGTTCGTTCTGGTGACCTGGCAAACGGTGTACCGCAATCAGCAACGTGAATTGGTTGCTGAGGCAACAACATCGATGATCGCCCGACCGTGAGGATTTCAATGAGCTTGGGAACAGGCCCAGCGCAGGTTTTCTACGAGGACGTCCAGACCGGCGACCCACTGCCGACGCTGTCGGTGACGGTCGACGAGCGACAGCTGTTCTTCTTCAGCGCCGCGACCTACAACGGTCACCGCATCCACTACGACAAAGACTGGGCGCGCGACGTTGAGGGTTATGACAATGTCATCGTGCAGGGTCCGCTGCAGTCCGCGCTGTTGGCTCGCGCGATCACCGACTGGATCGGCGGCCGCGGCCGGCTGGTCGAGTACGCCGTGCAGAACCGGGCGATTGCGTTTGCCGACGAAGAACTCACTTTTGGTGGTGTGGTGACCGGAAAGCGGTTGGCCGACGACATCGGGTTGGTCGATCTGGACATCGCCGGGCGACGGGGTGACACGGTGCTGATGCCGGGGACCGCGACGGTCGCGCTGCCGCGTCGGGGAGACCGCCTGTGACGGGCCTGCGGGGTGAGGCCGCCATCATCGGCATTGCCGAGCTGCCTGCCGAGCGCAAGCAGACCCGGCCGCCCTCGTTCACCCTGGACCAGTACGCGTTGCTGGCGAAGATGGTCGTCGAGGACGCCGGTGTCGACGCCACGGTGGTCAACGGGCTGATAAGCCACGGCTTGGCCGAATCCGATATGTTCGCCCCGGCCACGTTGTCCGAATACCTTGGCCTGCCGGTCGATTTCGGGGAACGGGTCGACCTGGGCGGCGCTACCTCCGCCGGGATGGTGTGGCGGGCGGCGGTCGCTGTCGAACTTGGCCTTTGTGACGCGGTGCTGGCGGTCGTGCCCGGGTCCGCGGTGTTGCCGACGTCCGCACGCCGACCATCGCCGCCGCCCGGGTGGCATGGTGCGTCGAGCAACAAATACGGCTCGCCGCAGGCCGAGTTCGAGATCCCCTACGGCAACGTCGGCCAGAACGCGCCGTACGCGCAAATCGCTCAACGGTATGCTGCTGTTTTCGGTTACGATGCAACAGCTTTGGCGAAGATCGCGGTGGACCAGCGCACGAATGCGTGCGCTCATCCGGGTGCGGTGTTCTGCGGCAAGCCGATCACCGTCGATGATGTGCTGACCAGCCCGATGATCGCCGATCCGATCCACATGCTCGAGACAGTGATGCGGGTCCAGGGCGGTGCGGGCGTTCTCATCGCCAACGCGGACGTGGCGCGGCAGGCCCGACATCGACCGGTGTGGATCAAGGGATTCGGTGAGCACATCGCCTTCAAGACAGCGACATACGCCGAGGACCTGATGACGACGCCGATATCCCGCGCCGCCGAAAAAGCCTTCGCGATGGCGGGGCTCACCCCATCCGCTGTCGATGTCGCCTCGCTCTACGACTGCTACACGATCACCGTCCTGATGACGCTGGAGAATGCGGGATTCTGCGGCCAAGGCGAAGGCATGACCTGGGTTAACCAGCATGACCTCACCTTCGCCGGCGACTTCCCGCTCAACACCGCAGGCGGACAACTGTCGTTCGGGCAGGCGGGCATGGCCGGCGGCATGCATCACGTTGTCGACGCCGCGCGACAGGTGATGGGCCGCGCCGGCCAGGCCCAGGTGACCGATTGCGATCGGGCGTTCGTCAGCGGCACCGGCGGCATCATGAGTGAGCAGGTCGCACTCGTTCTGGGCGGTGACTGACCATGACCGAGCCGCGACCACTTCCCGAGGCGACACCGGTCTCGCAACCGTTCTGGCAGGCCCTCACCGAGCACCGGATCCTGGTGCAGTATTCGCCTTCGCTGGGACGGTATGTGTTCTATCCGCGCACGCTGGCTCCCGGCACGCTGGCCGACGATCTGGAATGGCGTGAAATCGACGGCGCCGGTTCGGTTTACACCTTCACGATGGCGCAGCGGCCTACCGGGCCGCCGTGGGCAAATGCGGTGCCCCAGATCCTCGCGGTGGTTCAGTGGGACGCCGGGCCCCGATTCAGCACCGAACTGGTCGACGTGGATCCTGCCGACGTCCGGATCGGCATGCGGGTGAGCCCGGTGTTCTGCGATATTCCCGATACCGGGGTCACCCTGTTGCGGTATCGGCCGGAGCCGAGCGATGTTTGAGACCGTCCAGCAGTTGCTGCGGGCACGGATGGACGACGACACTCCCGCCGTCGCCTACGGCGAAAAGACGTGGACGTGGCGTGAGCATCTCGCCGAAGCAACAGCCGAGGCATCGGTGTTGATCGGGCTGGCCGACACCACTCGTCCGCTACACGTCGGCGCCTTACTCGGCAATTCGCCCGCCATGCTGCGGTCGATGGCCGCCGCCGGGTTGGGCGGTTACGTGTTGTGCGGCGTCAACACCATCCGGCGCGGTGCCGGGCTGCTGGCCGACATCCGGCGTGCTGACTGCCAACTGCTGCTCGTCGATCCCGACCACCTGCCGCTACTCGACGGGCTAAATCTGGCCGACGTCACCGTGGTCGACGTGACTTCGCGCCGTTACCTCGACGCGGTGCAGGCCCCACCGCCGCTCGTGCCGCACCGAGAGGTCGGGCCGGCCGATACGTTGATGATGATCTTCACGTCGGGAACCTCCGGCGACCCGAAGGCGGTCCGGTTCGCTCACGTGGCCGCAATCATGTGCGGCGCAAGCCTTATCGCCCAGTTCGAGATCACCGCGAGCGATGTCTGCTATTTGTCCATGCCGCTGTTTCATTCCAATGGCGTCGCCGCCGGCTGGGCGGTGGCGATTGGGAGCGGCGCGACAATGGTGCCGGCCCGGTTCTCGCCGTCGCGATTTCTGGCCGACATCCGCCGCCACAACGTCACCTACATGAACTACGTCGGCAAGCCGCTGGCCCTGGTGCTGGCCACCCCGGAGAGGCCGGACGATACCGACAACACGCTGCGGGTGGCGTTCGGCAACGAAGCGACCGATCGCGATATCGCAGAATTCGCCCCACGATTCGGCTGTCGCGTCGTCGACAGTTTCGGATCGAGCGAGTTCGCGGTCATCGTCACCCGCGAAGACGGCACCCCGGCCGGCTCCATCGGCAAGGGATATCCGGGCGTCGCGGTGTACAACGCGGAGACCGTCACCGAATGCGCGCCAGCGATTTTCGACGAGAACGGGGCCCTGGTCAACTTTGACGAAGCGGTCGGAGAATTGGTGAACACCCAAGGCGGCGGCGCGTTCTCCGGCTACTACAACGACCCGAGAGCCACGAACGAGCGGATGCGCCACGGCATGTACTGGTCCGGCGATCTGGCCTACCGGGACACCGACGGCTGGATTTATCTCGCCGGTCGTACCGCGGATTGGCTGCGGGTGGATGGCGAGAACCTGGCGGCCGCACCCATCGAGCGAATCCTGCAGCGGCTGAGCGCGATCAACCAGGTCGCCGTCTACGGGGTGCCCGACCAACAGGTCGGCGACCAGGTGATGGCCGCCATCGTTCTCGACGGCGGCCAGACTCTGACCCCGGAAGAGTTTGAAAAGTTCCTCGCCGCTCAACCTGACTTGTCGGCCAAGGCCTGGCCCCGCTTCGTGCGTTTCAACGACGAACTGCCCAAAACGGCCACCAACAAAATACTGAAACGTGAACTGATTCAGGCGGGTGTCACCGCGGCCGGCGGCGTGCTGTGGAAGCGGGTAGGTCGCGGCACAACCTACACCCTGGCGGACGCGACCGGACATTCTCCGGTGTAGTCGACCTGCCAATGCTTGACGCCATTGAGCCATCCCGAGCGCAACCGTTCGGCCTCGGCGAGCGGGGCGAGATTCGGTAGATGATCGGCGATCGCGTCAAACATCAGGCTGATCGTCATTCGGGCCAGATTGGCGCCGACGCAGTAATGCGCGCCGGTTCCACCGAACCCGACGTGCGGGTTGGGGCTGCGCAGAATGTCGAAGCTGAACGGATTTTCGAAGACGTCTTCATCGAAGTTGGCTGACCGGTAGAACATCACCAGCCGCTGACCCTTCTTGATTTTCGCGCCCGCCAGTTCAGTGTCCTCGAGCGCAGTGCGCTGAAATGCGGTAATTGGTGTGGCCCAACGGATGATCTCGTCGGCGGTGGTGGCCGGTCGCTCTTTCTTGAACAGCTCCCATTGATCGGGATGTTCGGTGAACGCCATCATGCCCTGTGTGATCGAGTTGCGGGTGGTCTCGTTGCCGGCAACGGCGAGGGTGACAACGAACAACCCGAACTCGTCGTCGGAGAGCTTGTTGCCGTCGACGTCGGCTTCGATCAACGTACTGACGATGTCGTCGCCCGGGTTGGTTGCTTTCTCCGCGGCCAGCCGCATGGCATAGAACATCAGCTCGCCGGCGGAAGACAATGCCTCCACATCCTCGAATTCCGGGTCTTCGTCGCCGATCATCTCGTTTGTCCACTGAAAGAGTTTTGTGCGGTCCTCCAGCGGCACCCCGATGAGGCCGGCGATGGCCTGCAGTGGTAGTTCGCACGCCACCTGTTGGACAAAGTCGCCCGAACGCTCAGCTGATGCTGCGCGGGCGATGCGCTGCGCCCGATCGGTGAGTTCTTCCCGCAGCCGTCCAACGGCACGCGGCGTGAAGCCGCGCGCGATGATCTTGCGCATCCGGGTATGTTGCGGCGCATCCATGTTGATCATCGAGAACCGGCCGGCCTCGATCTGGCCGGCTGCTGAATCCCGATCCCGGTAGCGTGGTACCACGCAGTTTTCCGCGCTCGAGAAAACATCGCTTCGCAGCGATACCTCTCGAACGTCTTTGTGCTTGCTGACCACCCAATAGCCGCCGTCGTCAAACCCGCCTTGATCAGCTGACTGCGCATTCCACCAGATCGGCGCGGCCCGGCGAAGCTCTGCCAGCTCCTCGACGGGTAATCCCTTGACGTGAACATCCGGGTCGGTGAAGTCGAAGCCCGGCGGCAGACTGGGTGTGGGCACGGCATGCCCTCCTGTGGTCAGACCGCCGAGACCGCAGGCGGCGGCGTCAACGGGTCGCGGTGATGTATTCCGAGTGCATGATCTGGTCGACCTGCAGGTCGACTTCTGGTGGGGTTCGGCCATATTCGGCCTGCAACTCGGGGTTGGTGCGGACGGGTTCAACTGCCCAGCCGTGCTCGGCGAGCCAGTCAGCAGGTTTGGCTTTCTCCGCGTCGTTGTAGGTCAGCGCCGAGAACTTCACGTCGCCGGACAGGCTCAGACCGGGGTAGGTCTTTTCCAGGGCGGCAAGCTTGTCGTCGTCGAGGCACGAGCCCAGCGCACCGATCGCGAGCCGACTGCCCGGCGCGGACAGGTCACCGATGCGTGTGAACAGCGTGTCCTGCGCGTCGCCGGTCAAATACGGCAGGATTCCTTCCACCGACCAGGCGGTGGGACGCAGCGAGTCAAACCCCGTCGCCAGCAGCGGTATTGACCAGTCGACGCGCAGATCCGCCGCGACCTCTAGCCGATGGGCGGCAGGTTCGGCCCCGTGCTCGGCGAGTACGCGTTGCTTGAATTCAAGGACTTTCGGCTGGTCGACCTCGAATACTGTTGTCCCGCTTGGCCAGTCCAACCGATACGCTCGAGAATCGAGGCCGGCCGCGACGATGACCGCCTGGCGGATACCCCGGGCGGCGGCGGAGGAGAAGAATTCGTCGAAGAACCGGGTCTGCACCCCGTACAGCCGCGGGAAGGCTGTCGCACCCTCAGAGGTTGCCGGATCGGCAAGCTGACCAGTCAAATACGGGTCCGCCGATGCGGTGATGAAATGCTTTGCGTAGTCGTCTCGCACCAGCGGCTGGGCACTCACGGCATGCAGCGCACGCCATCCGGCTACCAGCAGCGCGGTATAGCCCACGCTGCTGACGATGTCCCACTTGTCGTCGTCCGAACGAAGCGTCACGGTGTCCTTTTTAGCCGAAGGTAAGCCTGGATCGTCGTCTCGTCAGCGGTGGTGTGGGTGCGCACCAGGTCTGCGACGGCGTTGACCACATACAGCCCGCGGCCCCGATCGCTGTCGCTGCCATACGCTCGACGCCCGGCGAGTGGATCATCGAGGCATCCGTCGTCACGCGCTTCGCAGACCACATGGCCATCATGTCGCCACAGCGCCAGCCGACACGTCCCGCCCGCGTGTGTCAGGCTCGCGGTTGCCAGCTCACTGGCGATCAATTGCAAATCCGCGGATTGGTCCATGGACAAGCCGAACCACTGCGCGTAGGTGCCGGCGAAAGCCCGCGCGCCGGCAAGATCGCCGAGTTTCCGCGCCGTGTACCTGACGGCGGTCGACTCGCTCGGCAGCGGTTGGTTATGTCGGGCCAGCATCGCGTCAGGGTCGTAGGCCTCGTTGTCATGCTGAGACACCCTGTCCTGCCACAGCTCGGGATGAGTGCGACGGGCATCGGCGATCACCTCGGGATCGAGTTGCGCGGTGTGATACGGGCAGACCACGGTGACGTCCCGGCCCGTGAATGCTCGGTTGATCAGCGCCTCGTGTTGCACGCAGGCGGGGTATTCGAGTTCAGATCGACTCGGCCAGACCGGTTCGCCGATTATGCGGACCGGTTCGTCTGGATGCATCTCGACAAACCTGCTCAGCACCTCGCCCAGGATCCGATTGGGATTGCGGCCCACCTCGGCCATGTCGGTCATCACCACGTTGGCGGTCAATTGGCCCAGTCCGTCGGCCAGCACCGTCAGATTGGGTCCTGGTACCGCGACCAGCACCGCTTGGTCTGCGTTCACGGCGTCGGCGATAAACGGCAGCAGGCGATCGAGGTAGTCCTGTTGCGCGCGGTAGAAAAAAGCGGGATGCAGAAAGGCGCCGCGACCACTCTGTGCGTTCGCCACGTCAGCCGCCCAAGCATCCCCGCGACCAGCACGACCGCCAACCGCCCCGAATCACGCTACGCTCAGCCGCCCCAGATGCGTCAAGAACCCGCCAATCACAGCTCCAGCAGCACGGTCACCGGGCCGTCATTGATCAATTCGACCTGCATGTGAGCGCCGAACGTGCCGGTTTCCACGTCGGCGCCCAGCCGCCGCAACGCTTGCACAAACGCCACGATCAGCGGCTCGGCGACGGCCCCCGGAGCAGCGGCATTCCATGAGGGTCGTCGGCCCTTGGCGGTGTCGGCGTACAAAGTGAACTGGCTGACCACCATGATCGGTGCGTTGTTGTCGGCTGCGGACCGCTCGTCATCGAGAATCCTTAGTTGCCACAGCTTTTCGGCCAGCCGTTGGGCTTTGCCGATATCGTCGTCATGGGTGGCCCCGACGAACGCCAACAGCCCCTGACTGTCGGGCCGGATCGATCCCACGACTTGCTGCTCGACTGAGACGGTCGCCGATGAGACCCGTTGCACCAGAACCCGCATGGGCCCGATGCTGCCATGCGCCGCGGGTAGGGTCGTGGTGTGTCCGTACTGGTCGCATTCTCCGTCACACCGCTGGGCGTGGGCGAAAGCGTCGGTGAAATCGTCGCCGAGGCGGTCCGCGTGGTCCGAGAATCCGGGTTAGCGAACAAGACCGATTCGATGTTCACCGTGATCGAAGGCGACGACTGGGGTGAAGTGATGGCAGTTGTGCAGCGCGCCGTCGAGGTCGTGGCGGCTCACGCGCCGCGGGTCAGTGTGGTGATCAAGGCCGACTGGCGATCCGGTGTCAGCAATGCGATGACCGAAAAAACCGAGTCGGTGGAGCGCCACCTTTCCGCCCGGCCCAGCCCCTGAGGCAACCGGCGACTCACTCGATCATCGACCCGTCGTCCTTCCCGCCTAGTGTCATAGCGGTGAGCGCACGCGCGGGCATTGTCGTCACCGGAACCGAGGTATTGACCGGTCGGGTCGTCGACCGCAATGGTCCGTGGATCGCGGACCGACTGCTTGAGTTGGGGGTCGAACTCGCCCACATCACCATCTGCGGAGACCGCGCGTCCGACATCGAAGCGCAGCTGCGCTTTCTGGCCGGCGAGGGCGTGGACCTGATCGTGACGAGCGGCGGCCTCGGACCGACCGCCGACGATATGACCGTCGAGATCGTGGCGCGGTTCTGCGAGCGCGAACTGGCGCTGGACGCCGAGCTGGAGAACAAGATCGCGGCGATCTTGAAAAAGTTGATGGCCCGTATCGGGGGCGGTGATTTCGAGGCGGTGCGCGCCGCGAACCGCAAGCAGGCCATGGTCCCGGCGGGTGCGCTGGTGATGGACCCGGTGGGAACCGCGCCTGGTGTCGTCGTGCCCGGCAAGCCGACCGTCGTTGTGCTGCCCGGTCCCCCCCGCGAACTGCAGCCGATGTGGCGGACCGCCGTGCAGCTGCCCGCCGTCCAGGCAGCCATTGCCGGCCGGACGATCTACCGCCAGGACACCGTGCGGATGTTCGGGTTGCCGGAATCCGGTCTGGCCGAGACACTGCGCGACGCCGAACAGCGCCTGGCGGGGTTCGGCGACCTGGAGATCACCACCTGCCTGCGGCGTGGCGAGCTCGAGATCGTCACCCGCTACGAACCCGACGCCGCCGCAGCGTATGACCAATTGGTGGAATTGCTGCGCGATCGGCACGGGCAGCACATCTTTTCCGAAGACGGTTCGCAGATAGACGATCTGGTGGCACGGCTGCTGGCCGGTCGCCGGATCGCGACCGCGGAGTCCTGCACCGGCGGACTGCTGACGGCGCGGCTCACCGACCGACCCGGTTCGTCCGCCTACCTCGCCGGGGGCGCGGTAGCCTACGCCAACGAGGCGAAAACCGAGTTGCTCGGTGTGGATGCGGCGCTGATCGAAGCGCACGGTGCGGTGTCCGAGCCGGTCGCCGAGGCGATGGCCGCGGGTGCGCTGCAACGCTTCCGGGCCGATACCGCGATGGCGATCACCGGTATCGCCGGGCCGGACGGTGGAACCGAAGACAAGCCGGTCGGCACCGTCTGCTTCACCGTGGCGCTGGCCGATGGCGAGTGCTCGACCCGTACGCTTCGACTGCCCGGCAACCGCGCCGATATCCGGGAGCGCTCGACGACGGTCGCGATGCACCTATTGCACCGGGCGCTGAGCGGACGGCGCTGAGCATGCTGTGGAGCCTATCGGCCATCGTCTTCGTCAGCGAACGCGACGACGCTGCTTTGCGTTGTGCCGAAGCGGATTCCGGTGGCCTCCTTGCCGATCATCGTCACCACGGCCACGCAGATCAGTACCGGCACAATTGTCGCGGCCAGCGCGAAGGGATAGCCATGGGCCACGGCTAGCCGTTCTTGAATGGGCAGGTTGAACGCCGCCAGCAGGTTACCCAACTGGTAAGTGACCCCCGGGTAGAAGCCGCGGATGGCATCCGGCGACATCTCGGTCAGGTGTGCCGGGATGACACCCCACGCGCCCTGCACGACGAATTGCATCAGACACGAGCCAAGGCACAGCATTGCCGCGGTGTGCGAGTAGGCGAACAGCGGCACGATCGGCAGCCCCAACATCGCGCAGAACACGATGGTGTGGCGGCGGCCGAATCGCTGAGAGAGCGTGCCGAAGATCAGGCCGCCGACAATGGCGCCGAGGTTGTAGGCCACCACGATCCACTTGGCGGTGGTGCTGGACAGCGCGGCGCCCCCGTCGTGGGTGGCCTTCAGAAAGGTGGGGTAGACGTCCTGGGTGCCGTGGCTCATCCAATTGAAGGCGGCCATGAGCAGTACCAGATAGATGAACCGGCGGACGATGGCGGCGTCACGCAGCACATCGCGGATTCTGGTCTGCGTCAGCCGCATTCGGTGCTGCTCGGCCTCCCACACCTCGGATTCCTTCACCCGGTACCGAATGATCAGGCTGACCAGCGCCGGGATGATGCTCAGCCCGAACAGCCAGCGCCATGACAACCCGAGGCGGTCCATCACCAACAGCGAGGCCAGTGTTGCGAGCAGGTAGCCGAATGCGTAGCCCTCTTGCAGCAGGCCGGAGAAAAAGCCGCGTCGCTCGGCCGGGACCTTCTCCATCGCGAGCGCGGCGCCCAGACCCCACTCACCGCCCATCCCGATGCCGTAAAGCAGCCGCAGGATCACCAGCACAGTGAAATTCGGTGCGAACGCGCACAGGAAGCCGACTATCGAATAGAACGTCACGTCCACCATCAGCGGTAGCCGCCGGCCCACCCGGTCGGCCCACAGCCCGAACAGCAATGCGCCCACCGGTCGCATCAGCAGGGTGGCGGTTGTCAGGAATGCGACCTCGGTCCTGGTGTGGTGGAAGGTCTTCGCGATATCGGCATAGACCAACACGACCAGGAAGTAATCGAAGGCGTCCATCGTCCAACCGAGCAGCGCCGCGATGAATGAGTTGCGCTGATCGTTGGTGAGCGGCAGTTTTCCGGGCACTCGCACCATGTATCACACCGACGGCGACGGCGTGGGTGTGCAGGAGGAAATCAACCCTTCTCGATGGTGTCCCAAAGCTCGACCATGTTGTGCAGAATTTCCTCTGCGAAGCCGAGCCCGGCGAGATGGCTCTCCCCGGGCAGGTGGTACAGCTCCGCGTCGGGCAACCTGCTGACGACGTGCTGGCCATGAGCGAACGGGACGATGTGGTCGCGGTCGCCGTGCCACCAGCGGACCGGGATCTTCACCTGCTCGAGCCGAAATCCCCAGTCCCGCGCGAAGACGATGACATCGGCGAACGGCGCAGCGAGCTGCTTGCGGGCGCCGTTGAGCAGATCGTCGAGGAACATCGCCTTGAATTCCGGCCGCACCAGCAGACGCCGATCGCCTTCGGGGGATACCGCCGCGTAGAGGTACAACGCGGGCTCAGCAACCGGCCGGATCATCCGGATCAGACCGACCGCCGCCCATCGGATCGGTAATCCGGCCACCTCGAGCACCGGCGCCACCACCGAACCGAGCGCCATCACTCCGCCGCCGATCGCGTCCGGGCCGACCGTCGGCGCGACGCCGCCGAGCACGCCGACCGCCACGATGCGATCGGGTATCGCCGCCGCGCACCCGAGGGTGTACGGACCGCCGCCGGAGAGGCCGATGACGGCCATCTTGTCGATGCCCAGGGTGTCCGCGACGGTGCGCAGGTCGTCGGCGAATGCGGCAACGGTGTCGTATTGGTAGGGCGTGGAGGCCCCGATTCCGGGACGGTCGATGCCGATCAGCCGGATGTGGTTTTCCTCGGCGTAGACCCGGGCTTCGGTCGGGATCTGCCGCCGCGCACCCGGGGTGCCATGCAGCCAGAAGATCGCGCGTCCCTGCGGGTCGCCGAACTCGGCGAACCCGAGCTGACGATCGTCGCCGACCGCGATGTTGCCTTCCAGCTTGGGACGAGCAATAGCGATAACCATTACCGCAGTGTTACATAGAGCCCACCAGGCAGCGGTATGCCTCCGAAGGACCTCTGGAGTAGCGCATGCAGATCATCGATGCCGACGGACACGTCGCCGAGAACCCATCGCTCGCGATCGAGGCCATGAAGCGCTGGCCGGACCGCGTCAAGGCCAGCGCCGACGGGAAACCCCGGTTGGTCATCGAGGGCCGCAACTATCCCGAAGACAGCGGCCCGGGCGCCGGCTGCCCACCCGACCACGGGATCAGCAAGGCGTCGGACATCAACTGCCGGTCGGTCGAGGGCGTGCTCGGCGACGCCGACCGCGATCACATCAACACCATGGTGCTGTATCCCAGCCTGGGGCTGTGCGCGCCCAGCCTCGAGGATCCGGAATTCGCCGCCGGGTTCGCCCGCCTCTACAACCAGTGGATCGCCGATTTCTGCGACCCGGCGGCCGGCCGATTGCGCGGCGTTGCGGTGGCCCCGGTCGAGCATGGACAGTTGGCGATCGACGTCATGCGAGAGGCCAAAGATCTCGGGTTGGTGGCCACCCTCGTCCCGCCGGCACTCAAGACGCGCAACCTCGACCACCCGGACCTCGATCCGTTTTACGCCGCGGCGGTCGAACTCGGAATGCCGCTCGGCATTCACGGTGCGCCCGGCATCCATCTGCCGAAGATCGGTGTCGACCGCTTCACCAACTACATCCAGGTGCACTGCATCAGCTTTCCGTTCGACCAGATGACGGCGATGACAGCGATGGTGTCCGGCGGCGTTTTCGATCGGCATCCCGGATTACGGGTGGCCTTCCTCGAGGCGGGCGTGGGCTGGGTGCCGTTCTTCATCGACCGCCTGCACGAGCATTTCGAAAAGCGCGGCGACTGGATCGAGCGTGGCTGGCAACGTGATCCGCAGGAGTACGTCCAGGCCGGCAACATATTCGTGACCTGCGAGCCGGAGGAGCCGATCCTGCCCGGCGTCATCGACGTACTCGGCGACGACTTCATCATGTTCGCCAGCGACTACCCGCACTGGGACGGCGAGTGGCCCGAAAGCACGAAGCACCTGCGCACGCGCCCGGACATCAGCGAAGACACCCGCGCGAAAATCGGCGGGCGCAACGCGCAGCGCTTCTACGGTCTCAACTGAGGACGATCGACCTGGCGATCAGTGCGCCTGCCATTCCGGAGGTCGTTTTTCGGCGAATGCACGCGGACCCTCTTTTGCGTCCTGGGTCGCGAAAATCCGGTCGCTGTGCGAAGTTTCGTTCGCATACGCAGATTGCAGATCAAGCGCCAGGCCCTCGACAGCCGACTGCTTCGTCGCCGACACGGCAAGCGGCGCGTTAGCCGCGATGCGCTCGGCGTATTCATAGGCGTTATCCATCAACTGGTTCGCCGGCACCACACGGTTGATCAGCCCCATCGCGAGCGCGCGGTCGGCGTCCACCATGTCCGCGGTCAACAGCAACTCCATCGCAAACGCGTAAGGCATCTGGCGAGGCAGCCGCACGGTGCTGCCGCCGCCCGCGAACAATCCGCGCTTCGGCTCCATCACGGCGAATCGTGCCTCGGGCACAGCGACCCGAATGTCGGTGGAGGTCAACATCTCGAATCCGCCCGCGACGCACACGCCGTTGACGGCGGCGACGATCGGCTTGTAGATCGGAAACTGGTGCAGGACAGCGTGAATAGCGTCAGTTTTGTTCCAGCCGGAAGGCTGCGGCAAGTCGCCGGTCAGCTCAGGAATGAACTTCTTGAGATCGGCGCCGGTGCAAAAATCGCGACCGACACCGGTGATGACGGCAACCCACGCGTCGGCATCGTCGCGAAAGGCGGCCCAGGCGTGGGCAAGATCGCGGAAATGAGCCATGTCGAGCGAATTACGAGTCTCGCGTCTGTTGATCGTGATCGTGACGATGCGACCGTCCCGCACGTAGTCGATGCTCACCGCGTCCTTCGGGATTCGCAGTTGCTATCTTTGCAATGATAGTAAATCACCCGGGCTGTGCTCTGGCCAGCGTCTGCTAGGTGCTTATTTGGCACTCGTATAGCCCGGGGTGCCGGGCGAATGCGCGGGCACTATCCTTAGGCGGATCGACGCCTTAGCCGATACCCTCTTTCGTGCAGCTGTCGGGACGGAAGTTGGTGACGACCGTCGACCTGAGCTGGACCATTCACAGAATTGAGAGGCCATGGGCGAATTCGATCCACATGAAGGTGAAGCACAGACGATTGTGAGTCTCGCTGAGGCGGCGATGCACATGTACCGGGCTGCTATCGATTCGCTGCCTTTCCCTGAGGACAAGAAGTTCCAGAAACGGGCCGAGGTGGTTCTCACCGGCATGCGGAAATTGCGCGCGGCGCTGACGCAGGCGGCAAGCCACAGCAGGCCGAGCCCCACGGTCATGATGGCGCTCAGCGATGTCCGCCGGCGCTACGACGATCTGATGGAGCGTGCCGCGGACGCTCCCGGAGCAACGCTCGGCCAACAGCTTTACCACGCGCGCATCCACGCCAAGCTGACGGCGCAGGAGGCGGCCTACGGTGTAGGACTTCCATCAGATCTGCCGGACGAGCTCGAAGCCGGCGGTGCTCCGACCGACAAGGAGACGCCGCTGGTGCAACAGCTGATTGCGTCGATCCGCGCGGTCGCGGGACTAGAGGACGTCGACTACCCGCTGCCACCCGTCGAGGAGCATGTCGAGGGCTGGGACGAAGCGCTGGCAGTGAACGGCGCCGGCGAAGAGGCTAACGCGGCAGCTCACTAACTCCCGGCTATCCCGAAGCCGTCCATCACCGAATGGGAAGTCCCGTCAGCGCCCTGGCGATGACGAGTCGCTGGATCTCGCTGGTGCCTTCAAAGATGGTGAAAATCTTGGCATCCCGATGCATCCGCTCGA
>DATFYT010000313.1:0-18762 GCA_035314925.1 Mycobacterium sp.
TGGTCTGTGGATGACCAGGGTAAGCGCGACGTCAGTCACGGCTGCATCAACATCAGCCCCACCAACGCAAGGTGGTTCTTCGACAACTTCGGCGCCGGTGATCCCATCATCGTGAAGAACTCCACCGGCACCTACACCAAGAACGACGGCTCCAACGACTGGCAGAGCTAGCTCCCGGCCCTTCGACAAGACGCAGAATCGCCCATTCTGGGGAGCGGCGAATGCGAAGTCCACGCGAGCGGATGGTCGTCTCCGCCGCGCTTTTTATCAGGGAGCGCGGCGCACACGCCACCGCCATCTCGGGCGCTCTGGAGACCGAAAGGTCGAGGCTAATCGACCGGGTGTGCGAACCCAGCTGGCACACTCTTGGCACAACGGGGGTTCGCCTGTCGAACCCGATTAAATCGCTGTATCACGCTGAACTGCATAAATATTGGTGGGCGCGGACGGTATCGAACCGCCGACCGCTGGTGTGTAAAACCAGAGCTCTACCACTGAGCTACGCGCCCGTGCCGCGCAAAGATACCGCCCCGACTACGCAGCGCCCAAAACGCTGAGCACCTTTCAGCCCTTCAGCGCCGCCAGCGCGTCGGTCCACAGTCGCTGATCGCGGACTTCACCGGGCTGCTTCATCTCGGCGAACCGAATCGTCCCGGATCGGTCGACGACGAAGGTGCCCCGGTTGGAGTAGCCGGCGTCATCGTTGAAAACCCCGTAGGCCTCGCTGATTGCGCCGTGCGGCCAGAAGTCCGAGAGCACCGGGAACAGGAAACCGCTTTCGACGGCCCACACCTTGTGGGTGGGCGGCGGCCCCACCGAAATGGCCAGCGTCGCACTATCGTCGTTTTCGAAGTCGGGCAGGTGATCTCGCAACTGACCAAGCTCGCCCTCGCAGATGCCGGTAAAGGCCAGCGGGAAGAACACCAGCAGCACGTTCCTGGCGCCTTCACCGACTCTGTAATCGCTCAGGGTGACCGGCTGTCGGTTCTGGTCGCGCAGCGTGAAATCGGGTGCGGTAGAACCGACCGTCAGCATCAGCGGCGACCGGCGCGCGACTTCGGCTGCACCAGCCGGCTGGCGCTCCAGTCCCCCAGGTTGACCGACGACGTCGGCATCAGCCCGGCGGTGGGCGCCGACTCCGCGATCTCAGCAGGCAACACGTGGCCGGGCCGCCCGGTCTTGGGCGTGAGCACCCAGATCACTCCGTCGTCGGCCAGCGGTGCGATCGCGTCCATCAATGTGTCGACCAGATCGCCGTCGCCGTCACGCCACCACAGCAACACGACGTCGATGACCTCGTCGGTGTCTTCGTCGAGCAACTCGCCACCGCACGCGTCCTCCACGCCGGCGCGGACATCGTCGTCGGTGTCCTCGTCCCAACCCCACTCTTGGACAACCTGCCCTCGTTGAATGCCCAGTTTGCGGGCATAGCTCGGGGCGTCATCCGCCGCCACCACCGTGCGATCCTCTCTTTCAGCTACAAGCCGGTCAGTTCCAAGCCACTCGGGCGTCAGCGCGCCGCGGGATGGCATTTATCGTCGCATAGCACGTAGCGTTGCACATCCGGCGACTCATAGGGACGCTCTGCAGAGCTTGACGGCTTCGCTCTTGGTGTCGTTGAACTGATTGACACGCTGATTGAATGCCCCCATGTCCCCGTGCGAGCGGACGGCGGCCGCGAGGTCGCGCGCTGCGTCGGCATAGGCGTTGAGCGCGTGGTGCAGGTCGTCAGACAGCGGACCACCACTGTCGGCCACGACCAGGTCGGCGCTGTGGTTGAGGGTATCGATCGCGGCACCTTCGTTGGCTGTGGTGTCGCCGCCCTGGTTGTACGCGGCGACAAAGTCATTCACCTTGTCGACGGCGTCTTTGCTGGTGGTGGCAAACGACCGACACGCGCGGACCACGGCCTGCGTCGTCAGCGACTGCTGACGACGCGTCTCCTGCAAGCTCGACGTCGCGGCCGACGCCGAGACCGACGCGGACACCGACTCCCGGTAGGCCGGGGCGATTGCGGTGTCGACGGTCGGTGCGCCATCCGTGACGCTGGTACACCCAACGATCGCGATCAGGATCGTCGCCACGCAGCCGATCGCCCGCGCGCCGATCCGCAGTCGAGATGCCGGCTGAATGCCGCGATGCCCTCCGATCTGCACAGCTAATGACGTTACCGGGTCGCGGCTTGGGTCGGCTTCGACGGGGACTACGCAGCGGGGTCGAAGGTGCGGCACGATAAGAAGGACCCGACAGGGCCACCGGACCGACCCAGGACCGAGGACGTCAATCGGCGACGGCGAGATCAGGCACAAGCAGACGGACCGTCAAACGAGGAGTAGCGAGTTGACTACCGAGTTCGTACGCCACGATCTGGCGCAAAATTCAACCGGCGCAAGCGAACCCGATCGGGTGCGGGTGATCCGCGAGGGTGTGGCGTCCTACCTGCCCGACATTGACCCGGAGGAGACCGCCGAGTGGCTGGAGTCCTTCGACGAGCTGCTGGAGCGCTCTGGCCCGTCGCGTGCGCGCTACCTGATGTTGCGCCTGCTGGAACGCGCGGGTGAACAGCGAGTCGCGATCCCGGCACTGACGTCGACCGACTACGTCAACACCATCCCGACCGAGATGGAGCCGTGGTTCCCCGGCGATGAGGACGTCGAGCGCCGCTACCGCGCCTGGATCAGATGGAACGCCGCCATCATGGTGCATCGCGCCCAGCGTCCGGGAGTCGGCGTGGGCGGCCACATTTCGACCTACGCCTCGTCTGCGGCGCTCTACGAAGTCGGCTTCAACCATTTCTTCCGCGGTAAATCGCATCCGGGTGGCGGCGACCACGTCTTCATCCAGGGCCACGCCTCCCCCGGCATTTATGCTCGCGCCTTTCTGGAAGGCCGGCTGTCCACCGACCAACTGGACGGGTTCCGTCAGGAGCACAGCCATCCCGGCGGTGGCCTGCCGTCCTACCCGCATCCGCGGCTGATGCCCGACTTCTGGGAGTTCCCGACGGTGTCGATGGGCCTGGGCCCGATGAACGCCATCTATCAGGCCCGGTTCAATCACTATCTGCACGACCGCGGCATCAAGGACACCTCGGATCAGCACGTGTGGGCGTTCCTCGGCGACGGCGAGATGGACGAGCCGGAAAGCCGCGGCCTGGCCCACGTGGCCGCGCTGGAAGCGCTGGACAACTTGACCTTCGTCGTCAACTGCAACCTGCAGCGGCTCGACGGCCCGGTGCGCGGTAACGGCAAGATCATTCAGGAGCTCGAGTCGTACTTCCGCGGGGCCGGCTGGAACGTCATCAAAGTGGTCTGGGGCCGCGAGTGGGACGCCCTGCTGCACGCCGACCGCGACGGTGCACTGGTGAATCTGATGAACACCACCCCCGACGGCGACTACCAGACCTACAAGGCCAACGACGGCGCCTACGTGCGGGACCACTTCTTCGGACGCGACCCGCGCACCAAGGCACTCGTCGAGCACATGACCGACTCCGAGATCTGGAACCTCAAGCGCGGTGGCCACGACTACCGCAAGGTCTACGCCGCATACCGCGCCGCGGTCGACCACAGAGGACAGCCGACGGTGATCCTTGCCAAGACCATCAAGGGCTACTCGCTGGGTGCCCACTTCCAGGGCCGCAACGCGACGCACCAGATGAAAAAGCTTGCGCTGCAGGATCTTAAAGACTTCCGCGACGCTATCCGGATTCCGGTCAGCGATGCCCAGATCGAGGAGGATCCCTACCTGCCCCCGTACTACCATCCCGGTGCCGAAGCCCCCGAGATCCGCTATCTGCTCGATCGGCGCCGCGCCCTGGGCGGCTTCGTGCCCGAGCGGCGCACCAAGGCCAAGGTGCTGACTCTGCCGGGCCGCGATGCCTACAAGGCCCTGAAGCGGGGGTCGGGCCACCAGGAGGTGGCCACCACCATGGCAACGGTGCGCACCTTCAAGGAACTGTTGCGCGACAAGGAGATTGGGCCGCGGATCGTGCCGATCATCCCCGACGAGGCGCGCACGTTCGGGATGGACTCGTGGTTCCCCTCGTTGAAGATCTACAACCGCAACGGCCAGCTCTACACCGCCGTCGACGCCGACCTGATGCTGGCGTACAAGGAGAGCGAAATCGGCCAGATCCTGCACGAGGGCATCAACGAGGCCGGATCCGTCGCATCGTTCACCGCGGCCGGCACGTCATATGCGACGCACAACGAGCCGATGATCCCGATCTACATCTTCTATTCCATGTTCGGGTTCCAGCGCACCGGCGATGGCCTGTGGGCGGCGGCCGACCAAATGACGCGGGGCTTCCTGCTCGGGGCGACTGCCGGGCGCACCACACTGACTGGCGAAGGCCTGCAGCACGCCGACGGCCAGTCGCTGCTGCTGGCGGCCACCAATCCGGCGGTGCTCGCCTACGATCCCGCCTTCGCCTACGAGATCGCCTACATCATCGAAAGCGGGCTGGACCGCATGTTCGGCGAAAACCCGGAGAACGTCTTCTTCTACCTCACCATCTACAACGAGCCATATGTGCAGCCGCCGGAGCCGGAGAACTTCGACCCCGAAGGTGTGCTACGGGGCATCTACCGATATGCGACGGCCAAGGAAAGCCGGGCCAACACGGCCCACATCCTGGCTTCTGGCGTAGCCATGCCCTCGGCGCTCAAAGCAGCCGAGATGCTGGCCGCCCAATGGGACGTCGCCGCCGATGTGTGGTCGGTGACCAGCTGGGGTGAGCTGAACCGCGACGGCGTCGCCGTCGAGAAGGACAAGCTGCGCCACTCCGACCGTCCTGCGGGTCAGGCCTACGTCACAAAGGCGCTTTCGGGATGCGCGGGCCCCATCATCGCCGTGTCGGACTGGATGCGGGCGGTACCCGAACAGATCCGGCCCTGGGTCCCCGGCACCTACGTCACGCTGGGCACCGACGGTTTCGGCTTCTCCGACACCCGGCCCGCGGCGCGCCGCTACTTCAACACCGACGCCGAATCCCAGGTGGTCGCCGTGCTGGAAGCGTTGGCGCGCGACGGCCACATCGACCCGTCAGTGCCGGTCGCGGCCGCGCGCCAGTATCGGATCGACGACGTGCAGGCCGCGCCGGTGCAGACCTCCGATCCCGGTCCAGGCGCCTGAAGCCGGCGAAGTCCGATGGCGCTTCTCTCCCCCGCAAGCGGGAGGTACCCCCACCTCGCGCCGCACGCGGCGCGCATCGTCAAAGCGCGTCTTTGGCAGAACCATCCACATAACTAGCGTAGATTTTAGGCATGACTGACAAGCAGTTTGCGTTACCCCGGTCAACGCTGGAGCTGCTGGACAGCGTTCCGGAGTCGCTGCTGCGGCGGTTGAAGCAGTATTCGGGTCGGTTTTCCACCGAGGCGGTGACGGTCATGCAGGACCGGTTGCCGTTCTTCGCCGAGCTGGAAGCCTCCCAGCGGGCGAGCCTGGCGCTGGTGGTGCAGACCGCCGTCGCGAACTTCGTGGAATGGATGACCGACCCGCACAGCAACGTCAACTACACCGCCCGGGCCTTCGAACTCATGCCACAGGATCTGACCCGCCGGATGCCGTTGCGCCACTCGGTGGACATGCTGCGGGTCACGATGGAGTTCTTCGAAGAAGTGGGTCCACTGCTGGCTCGCTCCGACGAGCAGCTGACGGCGCTGACGGTCGGAATTCTCAAGTACAGCCGCGACCTGGCCTTCAGCGCCGCCACGGCCTACGCCGATGCCGCCGAGGCGCGCGGAAGCTGGGACAGCCGCATGGAGGCCAGCGTGGTGGACGCGGTGGTGCGCGGCGACACCGGCCCCGAGCTGTTGTCCCGGGCGGCCGCCCTGAACTGGGACACCACCGCTCCGGCGACGGTGGTAGTGGGAACTCCACCACCGGGGCGGGAAAGCCATGCCAGCCAAGATGTACGGGATATCGCAACACGTCACGGCCGCGCCGCGCTTACCGACGTGCACGGCACCTATCTGGTGGCGATCGTGTCCGGCCAGTTGACACCGACCGAGAAGGTCTTCAACCATCTGCTCGACGCCTTCACCGACGGACCCGTGGTGGTCGGCCCGACAGCACCGATGCTGACCGCGGCCTACCACAGCGCCAGTGAGGCCATCTCCGGGATGAACGCCGTGGCCGGCTGGCGGGGCGCACCGCGGCCCGTCCTGGCGCGCGAGCTGCTGCCGGAGCGGGCCCTGATGGGCGATGCGTCGGCCATCGCGGCGTTGCACACCGACGTGATGCGGCCGCTGGCCGACGCCGGTCCCACCCTCACCGAGACCCTGGACGCCTACCTCGACTGCGGCGGTGCGATCGAAGCCTGCGCCCGCAAGTTGTTCGTTCATCCAAACACCGTCCGCTACCGATTGCGGCGTATCGCCGACTTCACGGGCCGCGATCCCACCCAGCCGCGGGACGCCTATGTCCTTCGGGTGGCCGCGACCGTGGGCCACCTCACGTACCAAGCACAGCACGCCAGCGTTGCCGGCGACATTGTGACGCCTGTCACGCGGACGGTGGAAAAGGACCTGGTCGTGCCATCGCAGACGACGGCGACCGGCTGACAGATCGCGGCAAGATATCGAATACGTCGCATCGAGTGCCTTTTTGTGGAGTTTCCACAAAAACATAAGACAAGGTTCATAATCTGTTACACGGCGCAAAACCGTCTTCACAGTGTTCCCTTAAGAATGTGATTGCATTGCTCGCGCCCGGACAAGGGTCGCAGACCGAGGGGATGCTGTCGCCGTGGCTGGAACTGCCCGGCGCCGCGGACCGGCTGGCCGCATGGTCGACGGCCAGCGGCCTGGACCTCGCTCGGCTCGGCACCACCGCCTCGACGGAGGAGATCACCGACACCGCGATCGCCCAACCGCTGATCGTTGCGGCCACTCTGCTTGCTTACGAGGAGCTCACGAAGCGAGGACTACTGGCCGACAACGGGCTGGCAGGCAAAGACACTGTTGTGGCCGGCCACTCGGTCGGTGAGATCGCCGCCTACGCGATCGCCGGTGTGATCTCCGCAGACGACGCCGTTGCTCTGGCCGCCACCCGCGGCGCGGAGATGGCCAAGGCCTGCGCCGACGAGCCGACCGGCATGTCCGCCCTTCTCGGCGGTGACGAAGCCGAGGTGCTGGCCCGCCTCGAGCAACTCGACCTGGTTCCCGCCAACCGCAACGCTGCCGGTCAGATCGTGGCCGCCGGCCGCCTGAGCGCGTTGGAGAAGCTTGCCGAAGACCCACCGGCGAAGGCCCGGGTGCGTGCGCTGGGCGTCGCCGGAGCCTTCCACACCGAGTTCATGGCCTCAGCTCTCGACGGCTACGCCGCGGCGGTACAGAACGTCGCGACCGCGGAACCGACCGCTGTTCTGTTGTCCAACCGCGACGGCCAGCCCGCATCGTCGGCTGCCGATGCCATCGAGAAGCTGGTCGCGCAGTTGACCCGCCCGGTCCGGTGGGACTTGTGCAACGAGACTTTGCGTCAGCGAAATGTCAAGGCGATTGTCGAGTTCCCACCTGCGGGCGCTCTGAGCGGCATCGCCAAGCGTGAACTTCGCGGGACACCAACGCACCCCGTCAAGACTCCCGCAGACCTGGACGGTTTGGCAGAACTGTAAACCCTTGGCCGCAGAGCCAGATAACCAAACCCGTCCGCCCTACAACCGCATATCGCACGTCAAATTAGCAGTAACACAACACATTACGAAGGGAAACTGAACGTGACTGTCAGTCAGCAAGAAATCATCGCCGGTATCGCCGAGATCATCGAAGAGGTCACCGGTATCGAGCCCTCGGAGATCACCCCGGAGAAGTCGTTCGTCGACGACCTCGACATCGACTCGCTGTCGATGGTGGAGATCGCCGTGCAGACCGAAGACAAGTACGGCGTGAAGATCCCCGACGAGGACCTCGCCGGTCTGCGTACCGTCGGTGACGTCGTCTCCTACATCCAGAAGCTCGAGGAAGAGAACCCCGAGGCCGCTCAGGCGCTGCGCGCGAAGTTCGAGGCGGATAGCACCGAGGCGGTCGACCACCAGTGACCAAACCTTCCACTGCTAACGGCGGTTACCCCAATGTTGTGGTAACCGCCGTCACGGCGACGACATCGCTCGCGCCGGACATCGAGAGCACGTGGAAGGGTCTGCTGGCCGGGGAGAGCGGCATCCGCGTGCTCGAAGACGAGTTCGTGACCAAGTGGGACCTGCCCGTCAAGATCGGCGGGCACCTCAAGGAATCGGTCGACGATCACATGGGTCGACTGGACTTGCGCCGCATGTCCTACGTCCAGCGACTGGCCAAGCTGCTCAGCGGTCAGCTCTGGGAAGGCGCGGGTAGCCCCGAGGTCGACCCCGACCGTTTCGCGGTGGTTGTCGGCACGGGTCTCGGTGGCGCCGAGAAGATCGTCGAAAGCTACGACCTGATGAACGAGGGCGGCCCCCGCAAGGTGTCGCCCCTGGCCGTGCAGATGATCATGCCCAACGGCGCCGCGGCGACCGTAGGGCTGCAGCTCGGAGCCCGCGCCGGGGTGATGACCCCGGTGTCGGCCTGTTCGTCGGGCTCGGAGGCCATCGCCCACGCGTGGCGGCAAATCGTCATGGGCGACGCTGACTTCGCCGTGTGCGGCGGCGTCGAGGGCAACATCGAGGCACTGCCCATCGCGGCGTTCTCGATGATGCGGGCCATGTCGACCCGCAACGACGATCCCGAAGGAGCGTCCCGGCCGTTCGACAAGGACCGTGACGGCTTCGTGTTCGGCGAAGCCGGCGCGATGATGATCATTGAAACCGAAGAGCACGCCAAGGCCCGCGGCGCCAAGCCGCTGGCCCGGTTGATGGGTGCCGGCATCACGTCGGACGCTTTCCACATGGTGGCGCCGGCAGCCGACGGCGTGCGTGCCGGACGAGCGATGGCCCGCTCGCTGGAGTTGGCGGGTCTGTCCCCCAAGGACATCGACCACATCAACGCGCACGCAACCGCCACACCGATCGGCGACACGGCGGAGGCGAACGCCATCCGGGTCGCCGGATGCGAACAGGCCGCGGTCTACGCGCCCAAGGGGGCGCTGGGCCACTCCATCGGCGCGGTGGGTGCCCTGGAATCGATCCTGACGGTGCTTGCGCTGCGTGATGGCGTCATACCACCGACACTGAACTATCACACCCCCGATCCCGAGGTCGACCTCGACGTCGTCGCGGGCGAGCCACGTTATGGCGACTACCAATACGCCATCAACAACTCGTTCGGATTCGGCGGACACAACGTCGCGTTGGTCTTCGGGCGCTACTGAGCACGAAAGGAAACGGGCGCGGGCCCTTGAGAAAAACAATGTCCACATCGTCAAGGTTGGCTACGGGGAACGGTTTCCCCGATATCGTCGTCACCGGCGTTGCCATGACGACCGCCGTGGCGACCGACGTGGAGACCACGTGGAAGTTGCTGCTGGACGGGCAAAGTGGGATCCGGCTCCTCGACGACCCATTCGTCGAGGAGTACGACCTGCCGGTCCGCATCGGTGGGCATCTACTGGAAGAGTTCGACAGCCAGTTGGACCGCGTCCAGAACCGCCGGATGGGCTACCTGCAGAAGATGGCCACGGTGCTGGGCCGGCGGGTGTGGGAGAACGCCGGGTCGCCAGAGGTGGATTCCGGGCGGTTGATGGTGTCGATCGGCACCGGGATGGGCTCCAGTGAGGAGCTGGTCTTCGCCTACGACGGCATGCGCGCACGTGGTTTGAAGGCGGTCTCTCCGCTGGTCATCCAGATGTACATGCCCAATGGCGCGGCCGCCGCGGTCGGGTTGGACCGGCACGCCAAAGCCGGGGTGATGACCTCGGTGTCGGCGTGCGCATCCGGCTCGGAGGGCATCGCCCGCGCCTGGCAGCAGATCGCGCTGGGCGAGGCCGACATCGCAATCTGTGGTGGCGTCGAGACCAAGATCGAGGCGGTGCCGATTGCGGGCTTCGCTCAGATGCGCATCGTGTTGTCCACCAACAACGACGACCCCGCCGGCGCCTGCCGCCCGTTCGACAAGGACCGCACCGGCTTCGTCTTCGGCGAGGCCGCCGCGTTGATGGTGATCGAGACCGAGGAGCACGCCAAGGCGCGCGGGGCCAACATCCTGGCCCGGATCATGGGGGCCAGCGTCACCTCGGACGGCTTCCACATGGTGGCGCCGGACCCCAACGGCGAGCGGGCCGGGCATGCGATGACGCGGGCGATCCAGCTCGCCGGCCTCACCCCGGCCGACATCAGCCACGTCAACGCCCACGCCACCGGCACGTCCGTCGGTGACCTGGCCGAGGGCAAGGCCATCAACAACGCGCTGGGCCCGCACGGCGGGAACGCGGCCGTGTACGCACCCAAGTCCGCGCTGGGCCACTCGGTCGGCGCGGTCGGCGCCGTAGAATCGATCTTGACCGTTATGGCACTGCGTGACCAGGTCGTACCACCCACGCTCAACCTGGTGAACCTCGACCCGGAGATCGACCTCGATGTGGTGGCCGGCAAGCCGCGGGCGGGCGACTACCAGTACGCCATCAATAATTCGTTCGGATTCGGCGGGCACAACGTCGCAATCACGTTTGGCCGCTATTAAATCGAACTATCACCGAAACAGGAGACCTGCGATGACGACCCTGGCCCCGGACGCGGTAGACGAGTCACTCGACCCGCGCGATCCGCTGCTGCGCCTCAGCAGGTTTTTCGACGACGGCAGCATAGAACTGCTGCATGAGCGTGACCGCTCTGGTGTGCTGGCCGCCGGCGGAACCGTGAACGGCGTGCGCACCGTCGCGTTTGCCACCGACGGCACCGTCATGGGCGGTGCGATGGGTCTCGAAGGCTGCACCCACATCGTCAACGCCTACGACACCGCCATCGAAGAGCAGAGCGCGATCGTGGGCCTCTGGCACTCCGGCGGTGCGCGTCTGGCCGAAGGTGTGAAGGCACTGCACGCCGTCGGGCTGGTGTTCGAGGCGATGATCCGGGCGTCCGGGTACGTCCCGCAGATCTCGGTGGTGGTCGGTTTCGCCGCCGGCGGCGCTGCCTACGGGCCGGCGCTGACCGACGTCGTCATCATGGCGCCGGAGGGCCGGGTGTTCGTCACCGGGCCCGACGTCGTGCGCAGCGTCACCGGCGAAGACGTGGACATGGCCTCGCTCGGCGGCCCGGACACTCACCACAAGAAGTCCGGCGTGTGCCACATCGTCGCCGACGACGAGGCCGACGCGTACGAGCGTGGTCGCCGGTTGGTCGGATTGTTCTGCCAGCAAGGGCATTTCGACCGCAGTAAGGCCGAGGCGCACGATACCGACCTGCACGCGCTGCTGCCGGAGTCGCCGCGACGCGCCTACGACGTGCACCCGCTCGTCATCGCACTGCTCGATGACGACGTGCCGTTCGACGAGTTCCAGGCGAAGTGGGCACCGTCAATGGTGGTTGGCCTGGGCCGGTTGTCAGGACGCTCGGTCGGCGTGTTGGCCAACAACCCGCTGCGGCTCGGCGGATGTCTGAACTCTGAAAGCGCCGAGAAGGCAGCACGTTTCGTGCGGTTGTGCGACGCGTTCGGCATCCCGCTGATCGTGATCGTCGACGTGCCCGGCTACCTGCCCGGTGTGGACCAGGAATGGGGCGGCGTGGTGCGCCGCGGGGCCAAACTCCTGCACGCGTTCGGCGAGGCCACCGTTCCGCGCGTCACCCTGGTCACCCGAAAGATCTACGGCGGGGCCTACATTGCGATGAACTCACGTTCGTTGGGCGCCACCAAGGTGTTCGCCTGGCCGGACGCCGAGGTCGCCGTGATGGGCGCCAAGGCAGCTGTTGGCATTCTGCACAAGAAGAAGCTGGCGGCCGCACCCGACCACGAGCGCGAGGCGCTGCACGACGAGCTGGCCGCCGAGCACGAGCGGATCGCCGGCGGGGTGGACAACGCCATCGAGATCGGCGTCGTTGACGAGAAGATCGATCCCGCCCATACCCGCAGCAGGCTCACCGCGGCGCTGGCCGAGGCGCCGGCACGGCGCGGACGGCACAAGAACATTCCGCTGTAAGACTCAGCGCTCGCTACTTGACGAGCGCTGAGATGAGCGTCCTGCCGATTTTCGACTTGGCGCGGCTCGACCACCGGTACCAAGCGTCGCCGGCGGCAGAACTTCCGATGCCAATCTCACCCTGCTGATGGTCAAGCTTCAAGAGTTTCTCCGCAGTGCGGTGCGCGAACCGCTCCTTGTCCTCGGGGGAAAGGTCGCACTGTTCAAGGAATTCCATCGCGGCGAAGTTGTCCTGGAATGGATGGTCGACAGAAAACATCAGGTTGTCGAGGCCCAACATCGCTCGGGCACAGTCGAACACCGGTACATCGAACACCCCGCTGCTAGTGATGAAGACGTTTTCTCGCAGGTAGTAGCCGACGCTGTTGCGCATCGGCGGGTTGTTCGCATCGGCTGAAAGCAACCACCCGGCCATCGTCATGCCGACGTTGAGCCTGGTGAAACAGAACGGGAGCAGTTCTCCCATGTGCCCGACGATGACCTTGAGATTCGGATGACGGTCGAACACGCCGGCGCAGATCAACCTGAGCAGATGGGTTCCGGTTTCCACCGGCCAGCCCCAGGTAGGTACCAGCGCCGGATCGAAAGGCGCGTAGTAGCAATCTGTTACCGCCTGCGGCGGATCGGTGGGATGAATGTAGATGGGAACGCCCAACGATTCGGCGCGGCCGAGCAGCACATCGAACGACGGGTCATCAAGGTAGCGGCCGTTGGTGTGTCCGTTGATCAGCGCGCCTTTGAAGCCGAGGTCGCCAACGGCGCGCGCCAACTCTTCGGCGGCGTGAGCCGGTGACTGGGTCGGCAGCATGGCAAAGCCTGCGAATCGTGCCGGGTGCGCGGCGACCGCCTCGGCCAACCAGTCGTTGACTTCGCGGCTGACCGTGACCGCCAACTCCGCCTGCTCGTCGGCAAGCACTTGGATACCGGGTCCGACGTGTGAGAGCACCTGCAGGTCGATCCCCGCGGCGTCCATCAGACGGATGCGCTCGGTTCCAACGTCTCTGAGCCGGGCGGCGACGGGCTGGTATTTGCGTTGCAGCGACTCGGGAAACAAGTCCCATACCCGTGGGTGAAGAAACGCCTCCTCCAACGCCACTACCCGGGAGACCGACTTTGTGCTCACCGGATTGGCCCGGGCTTCGTTGCGGTGACGGCGTGCATGCGGAAGAACGGCAGCCCCCACCAGGCGCGCCAGCCGAGATCGCGGCGCCTGACGTCTGCCATGCCGCGTTGCTCAAGCCGGGTGGCGTAGAGGCGAGTGAAGCCGAGGTCAGCGATCACAACGTGACCGCCCGGGCGCAGCACACGGACGGCTTCGTCGATCGCCGACCGCCGCGCGTCGTGATCCGGCAGATTATGGATCGCGAGGTTACTCACGACGAGATCGAAAGAATCGTCTGGAAGCTGAAGATCGGTCATGTCCCGGGTGTGCAGTTCGACCCGGTCGGCGACGCCCTCGGCAGCGGCGTTCGCCAGTGTCGCCTGCATGGAGTTGCCGGTCTGATCGGCCCGCCAGATGTCCACGCCCACAGCACTTCCACCTGGCACCAACTTGGCCGCGATCAACAGCACCGCGCCACGTCCGCAGCCGAGGTCGAGCACCCGTTCGTCGCCGCGCAGTCCTAGCCCGGTCAGCAGACGCGCCCACACTTCGAACTTTCCTCGCCGGCTGAACCGCCAAACGCTCACGCCGGCGGCGATCAGAAGGACGGCAACTATGGCCGCTCCGAGTCCCGGCAGCGTTCGTCCGCTCGCCAGCCACAGGCCCGCCAAAGTCGCTGCGGCAAGGCATAACAGCAGATAGCCGGCCAGCAGGACGGGCGCCGGAATCAGTCGGTAGTCACCGTCCACGCCGTATCGCCCGCGCGGGCGGGCGAGATCGGTTGCCAGGTCAGTCATCGTGATCGCCTCCGTAGGTCGCCGCCCGGTGGTCCCGGGCCAGCCGTTCGAGAATCGGAAGAGCTTTGTTCGCAGCACGTTTCACCGCGTCGCTGCTCGGCGCCTTGGTCGGCTCGAAAGCTCGGCGGATCGTGTCGGCGAGCTGATCGGCCTTCTGCTCCAAGGTCAACTTGATAGCCGGTGGGTGAAACGGTTCTGCTGCAAAGAAACCGAAGACGATGGTGGGCAGCGTGTAGTCGAGGTCCATCAGATTCAGGTCCGGCCGCAACATGCCCTGCGCAGCGAGCACACCCAGATAGTCGCGGTTGACGCCGAGCTTGCTTTCCTCCAACCGGTGATGATGCGCCGCGGCAAGAAATGTGCCGAGAGTATCGGCGTCGCGGGTGTAGAGCGCACGCAGCACGGGACGGTTCATCGCCTCGACGAACAGCCGACGCAGGTAGCGATGCAGCGCAACCTCGGCCGGATCATGATGGACCGCATCGACAATCGCGTCCGCCATCTCCGCCGCCTCGCGGGCGCTGACCGCGTGAAACACTTCCTCGCGAGAACGCCAGTGCAGGTAGATCGTGCCCTTGCCGACCCCAGCGCGGCGGGCCAATTCATCGATCGTCACCCGCCGGTAGCCCCAAGCCAGCAGCAGGTCGCGGGCGGTATCGAGGATCCGATCGGCCCTATCCCGCCGACCGACGCCCAGACGTTCCGCCATCACCCCAATGACTTTATGACCAGAATACGATTTTAGTCAACAGTCAATTGCGGGCGAGGATGGCCGAAAGCGCACGGCGAAGATCGTGTTCGGGATCGGCAGGCAGCTGGTCTGCGCGCCAGCCGACAAAATCGTCCGGGCGCACGAGCAGAGCCCCGCCGGATGAAAGCCCGGTGGCCTGCGCCCAGGCGCCGTCGCGATCGAGGGCGTCGCCGCCGCGCCCGATCTGATGGACGACGATCGGGACGCCGAGGGCGGCCGACGCCGCCGTGGCGGCCTGCGCCCAGGGGGCGCCGTCCTCGGCGGTGAGCAGCGTGAAGTCGTGGCCGAGTAGATCGAGCGTCGACATCTGCCGGCCATCGCGCTGCACCCAGACGTGCGGGACACGGGTGCCCGGTTGGCCACGCAACGCCTCAACCAAGGACGCGGCGTCCGGGTCCGCGGGAGTCGGCTGGCCCGTAACCACCGCAGCCGAGCGGTACTGGTAACCGATGAGCAGGGAGAACATCGACGCTTCCTCGTCCAGCGGCAGCCCCGGACCCTGCTTGTCCAAGTCGATCAACGCCACCGTGGGCCCGGTCAGCGACTGATGAGCGGCGAACCGTCCGACCGGGTGTCGCTCGGCGTGGAAGGTAGTCAGCAGTTCGGGCTGCGCCGTTCCCTGCAAGACCGCAGCGATTTTCCAGGCCAGGTTGTGCGCGCTCTGAATGGCAGTGTTGGCTCCCCCGGCCTTGAACGGCGGCATGGTGTGTCCAGAGTCTCCGACGAGAAAGACTCGCCCGCACTGGAATTGGTCGGCTACTTGCTCGTACGGTTGCCACGCGGTCGCTTCGATGATCTCGATTTCGATCTGCTCGCCGATGGCCTTGGTGAGCACTTCGCGGCAGTATTCCTTCGTGAATTGCGCCGCCGTCTCCCCTTTGTCGGGGAAATACGTGGTGATGAACATGCCGAGGTCGTCCTTGGCTACCAGGAAGATGCCGTCCGCGTCGGGGCTTTTGACCTGCACGCCATCACCATCGCTGAGGTGCGGCACGAAATTGCGCCACGGTGCACGAAAGTAGAAGAACACCACGAAGATCGGCAGCGCACCGTATCCCGACGTCGTCACGCCGAGCGATTGCCGGATGCCGCTGTGCACCCCGTCGGCAGCGATTAGATAGCCAGCCCGGATCGTCTCGGACTCGCCGGAGTCCAGATCACGCAGCAGCACCGTGACGCCACTGCCGTCTTGCTCGAACGAGGACAGTTCCGTCCCGTAGCGCACCTCGTTGCCACGCGCGCGAGTTGAGGCGAGCAGTATCGGCTCCAGCCTGCTCTGCGGACAGTACTGCACCGAAGGCTCGGGGCTGAGCTCATCCAGGCCGGTGAAGAGCGCGTCGATGTCGATGGCCGTTTTTTCTTCGGCGCTGTTCAGCGTCGGCTTGACGACCATGTCCGACACGCGGTCGGCGACGGCATGGACCTCGTCGTCCAGACCCAGACCGCGAAGTACCTCCAAACTCCGAAAACTCAGATTGCGGGCCTTCGGGTAGATGAAGACCTCGCGACGCTTTTCGACCACCAGCGAGCCGACCCCGCATTTGGCCAGCAGCGCCGACGCCGCAAGCCCACCGGCGCCCGCCCCGACGATCAGAACCGGAACATGTGTGACGTTCATGCTGGTCACCGCCCTCCCGCGGTTGGATGATAGTGATAGTAACTACTATATAGTAGTCACTATCACTTTTATCCCAGCAGCTCGAGCATGTCGGCGGCCGCGCCGACTGCCCGCTCCCGATCGGCGACCACCAAACCGATCCGGGTGCGTCGATCCACGATGTCGTCGACGGTCAGCGCACCCTCATGGGTGATGGCGTATTCGAACTCCGCCCGGGTCACGTCGATCCCGTCGGCGACCGAGTCGACCGGCCGCTCGCAGGTCGCGGCAGCGATGACGTTGGCCGCCTCGGCCCCGTAACGCAGCACCAGCGACTCCGGCAAGCCCGCCAGCCCCTCCTCCAGTGCCACCGTCGGCCCTGGGTTTGCCGGCGCACCGACCAACGGCAGGTTCCGGGTGCGGCAGTCTCCGGCGGTGAGTTCCCGCAATTCGATGGCCCGGTCGAGGACGTCCTCGGCCATATGCCGGTACTCGGTCAGCTTGCCACCCACAACGCTGATCACCCCGGAGGGCGATTCGACCACGGCGTGGTTGCGTGAAACGTCTGCGGTGCGGCCCGCTCCGGTGTCGATCAGCGGCCGCAGCCCGGCATAGGCGCCGATCACATCGGTGCTTTCCAGCGTGATACCCAGCGCGGTGTTGACGACGTCGAGCAGGAAGCTCACCTCGCCCGGACTCGGTTGTGGCACATCAGGAATCGGTCCGGGGGCTTCCTCGTCGGTCAGTCCGAGGTAGACCCGCCCCAGCTGTTCGGGCATGGCGAAGACGAAGCGGTTCAGCTCGCCGGGTATCGGAATCGTCAGCGCCGCTGTGGGATTGCCGAGGGCAGCGGCATCGAAGACGAGGTGGGTGCCGCGGCTGGGGCGCAGCTTCAACGACGGGTCGATCTCGCCCGCCCACACCCCGGTGGCGTTGATGACGGCGCGAGCCGACATATCAAACGATTCGCCGGTGCGTTGGTCGGTCAGCCGCAAGGACATACCCGTCACCTCGGATGCGGCGGCATAGGTCAGGATTCGCGCACCGTGCTGCGCGGCCGTACGCGCGACGCCGGCGACCAGGCGGGCGTCGTCGATCAGCTGGCCGTCGTAGGCGAGCAGGCCGCCGTCGAGCCCGTCGCGTCGAACGGCCGGAGCCATCTCGCTGACGCGCTCGGCGCGAATGCGGCGAGAGCCGGGCAGGATGGACGCCGGTGTGCCTGCGGTCTTGCGCAACACGTCGCCGGCAAGGAAGCCGGCCCGCACCAACGCCCGCTCCATCCGGCCCATCGACGGCAACAACGGGACCAGTTGCGGCATCGCCCGGACCAGGTGAGGAGCGTTGCGCGTCATCAGGATTCCGCGCTCGACGGCGCTGCGCCTGGCGATGCCGACATTGCCGGTCGCCAGATAGCGCAGCCCGCCGTGGACCAGCTTGGAGCTCCACCGACTGGTGCCGAATGCGAGATCGTGCTTTTCCACCAACGTGACTCGCAAGCCGCGGGACGCGGCGTCCAACGCGATGCCGGCGCCGGTGATGCCGCCACCGATCACGACGACGTCGCTCGGCTCGCCGTCGGCCAGCGCCGTAAGGTCGGCGGTGCGGCGGGCTGCGTTGAGGGCGGTCGAGGTCATGACAGGTATCCGTTCAGCGAGTAGGCGAGTTCGGCGGCCAGCGCGTCAGCGTCCAGGATCGGGCGGACAATCTCGGCGGATTGAATGGTCGATTGGGTGATCAGCAGCACCATCGCGGCGAGCCGCCGCGGGTCACCGGGCCGCACGCTGCCGTCACCTTGGGCCGCGCGCAGGTCGCGGGCGAGTGCGTCGATCAGCATCTGCTGGCTGCTGCCCAGCCGCTGGGCGATGTAGACGAGCGCCATCTCCGAGCGGAGCACCGCCATGACCAGCTCGTCACCCCGCAGCCGTGCGGCCACCGCCACCACCCGATCGACCAGCGTCGCGCGGCCGCGGCCGCGCACCGGCACGTCGTCCAACGCGGCGGTGATGTGGCTGGTCAGCAGGGCCGCCAGCACCGAGCGGGTGTCCGGCCAGCGGCGATAGACGGTCGGACGGCTCACCCCCGCCCGCCGCGCGATCTCGGCCAGCGTCACCCGCTCCACCCCGAAATCGATCACGCAGCTCGCGGCGGCCGCCAGGATCCGGTCCTCCACCGGAGCATTACTGATTGACAGCATGTGTAATACTGTAACGCATGTCTGAAGAGTTGCTACCGCCGATGAAGTGGAACGCCTGGGGTGACCCGCACGAAGCCAAACCTCTCTCGGATGGCATCAGCTCGTTGTTGAAGCAGGCGCTGGGGGTGACGGACTCAACTGCAGCCGAGCTCGACCCCGATCAGGTATCGCTGCGCCCGTCGCAGTTGGCGGACGACCACCGCGAGGCGCTGGCCGCCATCGTGGGGCCAGACTACTGCCGGGTCGGCGACCGTGACCGACTGCTGCACGCCGGCG
>DATFYT010000314.1:0-22858 GCA_035314925.1 Mycobacterium sp.
CCAATCAGTGATTACGTGTTCGGCGTCGATCGCTCCGATGGACAGCGGGTATGGCTGTGCGCAAGCTATCGCCTGCTGAACCCGGACGATCTCCAGCATTCAGCGGTGCTCATCTCACTCACCGACATCACCGCACAACGCGCCGCCAGCGAACGGCTCGCCCACGAGGCCACACACGACTCGCTGACCGGGCTGCCCAACCGCGCCCACGTGGTCACCCGGGTCACCGAAGCACTCGAATCCGGTGGCCACCACGTCTTGGCGGCGGTCCTATTCATCGATCTGGACAATCTCAAGACCATCAACGATTCGCTCGGCCACGACGCCGGGGATGACGTGCTACGGAGCGCGGCGCAACGTCTCTGCCGCGCCGTCCGATCCGGCGACGTGGTCGCCAGGCTTGGGGGCGACGAATTCCTCGCCCTGCTCATCGGCCGGATCGCTCGCCCCGATCTCGACGCACTCGCCGACAGACTCCACGCGACCCTGTCGGATCCGGTCGTCATCGAGGGCGTGACACTCCGCATTACGGCCAGCATTGGAATCGTTGTGATCGACAACAGCGACCCGCGCGGCACGGCAGAGATCCTGCGCGACGCCGACACCGCTATGTACGAGGCCAAAACCACAGGCCGGGGCAAAAGCCACTACTTCACCGAGCAGCTGCGAGACCGAAAGCGACTACAGCCCACCAACTAACGGGAGCTCGATGTCGACCGTCTTCGTATGAGCTGGGTCACAACGTGAGATTGGAGCCCGTGATGAACGCTCATCGGATAACGCGGACACTCGGCACGGCCGCCGGCGGCCTGCTGGCCCTGGGGTTGGGCATTGGGGCGGCGCTGGCCGCCTCGCCCCCCGGCAATGGCGCGGGCGGCCGGGTGCCGCGGTGTCACAGCCGTGGCACGACAGCGGGAAGCCTTGGTTAGAACCATCGCTTATTCACCGTTTATGACCGAAAATCGACGAGAATTACCAACAACGGTTGGCATCTTTGGGATAGCGAAAACGGTTGCACTGCAACGGCTAGCGATGACCAGGGAGAACCATCGAAAACACCCGACTGGTAATCTTGTGGTCGCAGGTTCGAGTCCTGCCGGGGGCGCACATTGTTGGAAGCCAGCCACTGTGGCCAGCGAGGTTTATGTGGCAGATGTCCTCGGATG
Organism: Mycobacterium sp.; assembly: GCA_035314925.1. Classification (GTDB taxonomy): domain Bacteria; phylum Actinomycetota; class Actinomycetes; order Mycobacteriales; family Mycobacteriaceae; genus Mycobacterium. The sequence goes on from DATFYT010000314.1 coordinate 1,167, forward strand.
GTGCGTTATGTGCTGCCGGCGACGAATCAGCGGAGGTGTCCGGTGTCCCAGTCCGACCTGGTCTTGTTCAGCGTCGACAACCATGTCGCGCTGATCACCGTCAATGACCCCGATCGACGCAACGCCGTCACCGACGAGATGTCGAGGCAGCTACGGGCCACGGTGGAACGGGCCGAGGCCGACCTGGATGTACACGCCGTCGTCGTTACCGGCACCGGCAAAGCGTTCTGCGCGGGCGCCGACCTGAGCGCATTGGGCAGCGCAGCCGAGGAGGGACTGCTACGGATCTACGACGGCTTTATGGCCGTCGGCAAGTGCACGCTGCCCACGATCGCCGCCGTCAACGGCCCGGCCGTCGGGGCAGGCCTGAACTTGGCGCTGGCGGCCGACGTGCGCATCGCCGGGCCGAAGGCGTTGTTCGACGCGCGTTTTCAGAAGCTGGGTCTGCATCCCGGCGGCGGGGCGACGTGGATGCTGCAGCGCGCCGTCGGGCCGCAGGTGGCCCGTGCGGCCTTGCTGTTCGGTATGCGCTTCGACGCCGAATCTGCTGTGCGGCATGGGCTGGCGCTCAGCGTGGCCGATGACCCGGTGACTGCGGCGTTGGAGCTGGCGGCCGGGCCTGCGGCTGCACCCCGCGAAGTCGTGCTCGCGACGAAGGCCACCATGCGTGCGACGGCCAGCCCCGGATCGCTCGATGCCGAGCAGCACGAATCTGCCAAGGACATCGAACTCAGGCCGCAGGCCACCTCGATCCAGTCACCGGAGTTCGCCGCCCGGCTGGCCGCGGCGCAACGTAAGTAAGCGCGACCGCTACAAATCGAGCAGCGCCGTCTCCGGTGATTCGATCAGCCGGCGCAGCTCCCCCAAAAACTGCGCCACGTTGGCGCCGTCGGCGACCCGGTGGTCGAACACGCAGGTCAGGGTCATCTGAGGACGTACAACTACGGTGTCGTCGAGCACCATGGGCCGCGGTTTGAGAGAGCCCATGCCCAGGATCGCCGCCTCCGGATAGTTGATCACCGGCACCCCGTCATCGAGTCCGAGCGCCCCGAAGTTCGAAACGGTAAATGTCGAGCCCGCAAGCTCGGCCGGTTTCAAGGTGCCTGCGCGGGCGTCCCGAATCAGCCGCGCGACGCACTCAGCGAGTTCGCGCGTGGTCTTGTCCTGCGCGTCAGCGATCACCGGGACCAGCAGACCGCGGGGCGCGGCGACCGCGAACCCCAGATGGATCGCGTGATGGGAGCGCACCTGCGGACCGTCTGGGCCGTCAACCCATGTCGAATTGAGAATCTTGTTGTGCGTCAACGCGATTATCAGCAGCCGTAGCGTGAGAACGAACGGTGAGATGACGTCCTCGCCAAGTCGCACCAAGCCCGTGCAGTCGACCTGCACGCTGGCATGTGCGTCAGGAATGTTGCTGCGCGACAATGTCATCCGCTCTGCCATCTGAGCGTGGACCCCGCGCACCGGCAAGACGTCGCATGACACTCCGGGCCGCTCGGCGCCGACTCCAGCGGCCGCCAACACAGCCTCCCGGCTGATCAGGCCGTCGGGGCCCGGCGGGACATCGCCCAGGTCTACGAGCAACTCGGCGGCCAGTTTCCGCACAGACGGCTTGGCTTTCGGACGCCTTCGGCTGGTGTCCAGAGCGTCATCGGCCCCATATCCGACGAGTACCGGCCTCCGCGTGGACAATTCACCATTGGACGCGGTGGCCGCAACCGGCTGGGGCGTCTCGGCCGCCGCGCCCGGCGTGGTGTCGATACGTACCAGCAGCGAGCCGACCGTCAGCACCTCACCTTCGGCCCCACGTAATTCCACGATCTGGCCCGCGTACGGGCTGGGGATCTCGACTTCGGCCTTGGCGGTCTCCACCGAGCACAACGGCTGGTTGAGCTCGACGTCGTCACCGACTGCGACGCGCCAACAGGACAGCGTCACCTCTTCGAGGCCCTCACCGAGGTCGGGAACGATGAACGCTTTGATGCGATCGTGATCGCCGGGCGTGGTCATGGCAGCTCCAGCACACGCTCAACGCAATCCAGCAGTCGATCGGGACCGGGAAGCCACAACTTCTCGAGTCGCGCGGGCGGATAGGGAGTGTCAAACCCGCAGGCGCGCAACACCGGTGCTTCGAGTTCGTAGAACAGCTCTTCCTGGATGCGGGCTGCGAGGCCTGCGCCGTAGCCCAGGCTCCGCGGCCCCTCGTGCAGCACCACGCACCGCCCGGTGCGGCGGATCGATGCGGCCACGGTGTCGAAATCCAGCGGGACCAGGGACCGCAGGTCGAGGACCTCGAGGCTCCAATCATATTGCTGGGCAGCTATTTCAGCGGCTGACAATGCCGTGCCCACCAGGCCGCCGTAGGTCAGCACGGTGACATCGGTACCGGCGCGGCGCACCGCAGCTCGCCCGATGGGAAGTCCGGGCCGGGTGGTATCGACGACCTCACGACCCCAGTAGCGTCGCTTGGGCTCTAAGAACATCACCGGGTCCGGACAGGCGATGGCATGGCGCAGCAGCCAGTAGGCGTCTGACGGTGTGGACGGCACCACCACCTTCAGGCCTGCAGTGTGCGCCCAATAGGACTCGGTGGATTCCGAATGATGCTCGACCGCACCGATACCGCCGAACGACGGTATCCGCACGGTGACCGCCATGTTGATTTCGCCGCGGGTGCGGGTTCTGTACTTCGCCAGGTGGCTGACCACCTGATCGAAGGCGGGATAGGAGAATCCGTCGAACTGGATTTCGGGGACCGGTACGAAGCCCCGCAGCGCTAAGCCGACGGCGATGCCGATCACCGCGGACTCGGCCAGTGGGGTATCGAAACAGCGCTGCGGTCCGAATGTCGCGGTGAGTCCTTCGGTGACCCGAAAAACGCCGCCGAGCGTTGCCACGTCCTCACCGAAAACGAGCACCCGGTCGTCGCCGGCCATCGCGTCGTGCAGTGCCCGGTTGAGCGCCTGGACCATCGTCAGCGGCGTAGCGGTGAACAGGTCTGCGGTCGAATGGGTCGGCGGTTCGGCGATCTGGGTCATCACACCTCCCGACGGATTTCCGTGCGCAACTGCTGGCGCTGCGCTTCAAGTCCCGGCGTCATTTCCGCGTACACCGAGGTGAAGACCTCGTCGATGTCGATGTCGGGGGCCGCGAACACCGCGTCGCGAAGGTCGGCGCGCAGCCGCTTGCACCGCGCGTCGACCCGGCTTTCCAGCCGCTCCGACCACAGTCCCTGGTTCTCCAGGTAGGTCCGGTAGCGCGGAATCGGGTCCAGCATCTGCCACCGATCCAGTTCTTCCTGGCTGCGGTATCGCGTCGGATCGTCCGATGTGGTGTGCGGGCCAAGCCGGTAGGTGATCGCCTCAATCAGCGTCGGGCCGCTGCCGGCTCTGGCCCGTGCGGCGGCTTCGGCCATCACCGCGTAACACGCCAGCACATCGTTACCGTCCACCCGAACACCGGGCATGCCATATCCAATGGCCTTGTGCGCGATGGAAGGTGCGGCCGTCTGGCTGCGCAGCGGCACCGAGATCGCCCACTGGTTGTTCTGCACATAGAACACACACGGCGCTTTGAACACCGCCGCGAAGTTGAGTGCCTCGTGCACGTCGCCCTCGCTGGTAGCGCCATCGCCGAGAAAGGCCACCGTCATCGAGTCCTCGCCGAGCCGCTGGGCGGCCATCGCCGCGCCGACGGCATGCAGCGTCTGCGTGCCGATCGGAACCGATATCGGGGCGCAACACTTCTTGGTGAAATCCAGGCCGCCATGCCATGTTCCGCGCCAGGCGGCACCGACATGGCCGGGTGGGATGCCGCGGACGAGATAGACGCCCAGTTCGCGGTATTGAGGGAACAACCAGTCGGTCTTTCGCAGGCAGGCCGCGGCGCCGACCTGTGCGGCCTCTTGGCCGCAGCAGGACGCGAACAGCGCTAGTTCACCTTGCCGCTGCAGGTTGACGAATTCGGCGTCCACATCGCGGGTGACCACCATCATCTCGTAGAGCCAGCACAATGTCTCCGCCGGAAGCTCGCGGCTGTAACGGACCTCTGCTGTTGCCGTCCCGTCAGCGGCGACGAGTTGCACCGGCTCGAGGTCGACAGTCATCGGCGTCAGAGCAGCTTCAGCCATACGGCCTCCAACCCACGGTCGGCGCGGGTGTGCGGCGGCTCTTAGCAAACCCGGGGAACCGAGGGTGCTACGAGCCGGTGCCAGCCGCTAGCTGCACGATCCGTTCGGCTCGCCGCAACACGGGCGCATCCACCATTATGCCCTCAAATGCGAAGACACCGCGCTCATCGGCGGCTGCGGCGAGAACGTGTCGCGCCCACTGCACCTGGTCGGCGGACGGCGCGTAGCCGGCCCGGATCACCGGCAGCTGACTGGGGTGGATAGCAACCTTCACGTCGAAGCCCACCGCGACCGCGTCGTCGACTTCAGCGCGCAGCCCGTCGAGGTTCTTGATGTCGAGGTAGACCGAATCCAGCGCGAGGCGGCCGTGCGCCTTGGCGGCCAGCAGGGATTGTGAGCGGACGTGGCGGGCCACCTCGCGGTATGTCCCGTCCGGGTAGCGGTTGGCGGTACCGCCGAGCGCCGCGAACAAATCCTCGGCACCCCACATCACCGCGATCGCGTTGTCCACGGATACCGTTTCGGTGACGACGAGCGCACCCATCGGCGATTCGACCAGGACAATCACGTTCAGCGGTGCCAGCGCGCTAACCTGTTCGGGCGCCTCACATTTGGGCAACATCACGGTGTCGTAGCCCGTGCGTTCAAGGGCCGCCAGGTCGAGTTGCTGATCTGCGGTGCCGAACTGATTGACGCGCACCACGGTCCGGGCCGGATCGAGCTGGACGCCGACCAGCGCTTCGCGAGCGGCAGGACGGTCGGCCGCCGCACATCCGTCCTCGAGGTCGAGAATGACGATATCGGCTGCGGCGGCGGCTTTCTCGTAGCGCTCCGGGCGGTCGGCCGGGCAGAAAAGCCATGCCGGCCCGGGATTTTGCAGGCCCATCAGTCAACGGCCTCCGCCGGGCGCATCCGCACCAGCGTCTTACGGCCCGCGGTGGCCACCACGTCGCCGTGCTGATTTCGACCGGTGTGCGCAAAGGTCACGATGCCTTCCCCGGGACGGCTCTTCGATGCCCGCTTCTCGGTGATGACGGTCTCGGCGTAGAGCGTGTCCCCATGGAACAGCGGTTTCGGGAAAGCGATTTCGGAGAAACCGAGATTGCCCACGATGGTCCCCTGGGTCAGCTGCGCGACCGACAATCCGACGAGGGTCGACAGGGTGAACATCGAGTTCACCAAACGCTGATTGAACGGCGGCAGCGCGTCGGAGAAGGCGGCATCCAGATGCAGCGCTTGGGTATTCATGGTCAAAGTCGTGAAGAACACATTGTCGGCTTCGGTGATGGTGCGCCCCGGACGATGCAGATACCGGACGCCCGTCTCGAACTCTTCAAACCACAACCCGCGCTGGGTTACCGTCCTGACCGGATGGTCCCCGTTCGTCTCGCTCACAATCCCACCTCTCGCGCGATCAGCATCAACTGCACCTCGGTGGTGCCCTCACCGATCTCCAGGATCTTGCTGTCCCGGTAGTGGCGGGCCACGGTGAATTCGTTCATAAACCCGTAACCGCCGTGGATTTGGGTAGCGTCACGCGCGTTGTCCATCGCCGCCTCGCTGGCCACCAACTTGGCGATCGCCGCCTGCTTCTTGAACGGCTTGCCGGCCAGCATCAGCGCCGCCGCGTCGTAATAGGCGGTGCGAGCGGTGTGCGCGCGGGCCTCCATCCGCGCGATCGTGAATGCGATGGACTGATATCGGCCGATGGGTTGACCAAACGCTTCGCGTTCTTTCGCGTACTTGACGCTCTCGTCGACGCAACCCTGCGCGGCTCCGGTGGACAACGCCGCGATCGCGATGCGGCCCTCGTCGAGGATCCGCAGGAAGTTGGCATACCCGCGTCCGCGTTCGCCGAGCAGATTCTCCTCGGGCACGCGGACGTCGTCGAAGCTCAGCGGATGGGTGTCCGAGGCGTTCCAGCCCACCTTGTTGTAGGCCGGCTCCACGGTGAACCCCGACGTGGGTACCGGCACCAGGATCGATGAGATCTCCTTTTTGCCGTCCTGTTCGCCGGTGACCGCAGTGACGGTCACCAGCTTGGTGATGTCGGTGCCGGAGTTGGTGATGAACTGCTTGGACCCGTTGATCACCCAATGGCCGTCGTCGAGATGCGCGCTGGTTTTGGTGGCGCCGGCATCGGTGCCGCCGCCCGGCTCGGTCAGCCCGAACGCGCCCAGGGCAGCACCACTTGCCAACGGCGGCAGCCATTCCCGCTTCTGCGCATCGGTGCCGAACCGGTACACGGGCATCGCGCCCAGCGAGACACCGGCCTCCAGCGTGATGGCGACGCTCTGGTCGACCTTGCCCAGTTCCTCCAGGGCCAGGCATAGGGCGAAGTAGTCACCGCCCATGCCGCCGAACTCTTCCGGAAAGGGAAGACCGAACAGGCCCATCTCGGCCATCCCGGCGACCACCTCGTAGGGGAACGAGTGCTCGGCGTCGTGCTGCGCGGCCACCGGCGCGACGACGCTCTGGGCGAAGTCACGGACCGTCTTGGCCAACTGTTGGTACTCGTCCGGCAGCGTCCCGGTGGACAGGAATTCAGTCATGACGCGCTATCCTCTGCTTCTAGTATTGCGTTGCCGCTCACGATGATCCGGGCCAGCGGCTGGCCCACCTTGACCTGGTCGCCGACGGCGACGAGAAGTTCGACCACACCATCGACGGGTGCCGCCAGCGGGTGCTCCATCTTCATCGCCTCGACGGTGACGACAACGGTGCCCGCCGCTACGTCGGCCCCCTCCTCAATGCCCACCGCGACCACCGCCCCGGGCATCGGGCTGGTCAATTCGGCGTCGCCGGTGTGCTCGTCTTCCGGGCGCACCGGCGCTTCCCGAACCTCCTCGAGCACCGCGGCGGCACCGCCGCCGGCCAACCAGATCTTGCTGTCAGCCGTGGCGACGGTGTACTCACTACGCAGCCCGCCCAGTGTCACCGTGAGCCGGTCGTCAGTCAGATCGGTCTGCAACGAATGGGATTCGCCATCCTCGATGCGGACTTTGGCGGCTCCCGGGGAGCCAGTGATATGGACGTGATCGGTGCGCTCGCCGGCACGCAGCCGGATGCTTACCGGCGCTCTGTCGCCGACGCGCCAGCCGGAGGGCACTTCCCACAGGTCGGCGCCCGGTGCGGGGAAGAGCCGCAACCAATGGAAGGCCGCCGCGGCGATGAACAATTCGTCGCTGGCCGGCGCCGCGGCGAAATCCCCGGCCCGTCGGTCCAGTAGCCCGGTGTCGAGCCGGCCCGCGATGACATCCGAATCGGCGAGCAGGAACCGGGCGAACTCGACGTTGGTGACGACGCCGAGCACCGCGGTGTCTGCCAGGGCCCGATCGAGGGCTCGCAGCGCCGCCGCGCGATCGGGACCATGCGCCACGACTTTCGCCAGCATCGGGTCGTAATCGCTGCCGACGACCATCCCCGCGGACAGGCCCGAATCGACTCGCACACCAGCCGCATGCGGTTCGACCACCGCGAGCACATCGCCGCCGGTGGGCAGGAAGCCGCGCGCAGGGTCCTCGGCGTAGACGCGCGCTTCAATCGCATGTCCGCGCAAGGCGATATCCGCCTGGCTGACGGTCAGCTTCTCCCCCGCAGCGATCCGCACTTGCCATTCAACCAGATCCCAGCCCGTCACCATCTCGGTGACCGGATGCTCGACCTGCAGCCGGGTGTTCATCTCCATGAAGAAGAACTCGTCGGGCCGGTCAGCCGAGACGATGAACTCCACCGTGCCGGCACCGGTGTAATCCACGCTTCGCGCGGTATCGCATGCCGCGGCGCCGATCCGGGCCCGTGTGGCGGCGTCCAGCAGCGGCGAGGGCGCCTCTTCGATGACCTTCTGGTGTCGCCGCTGCAGGCTGCACTCCCGTTCGCCGAGATGCACGACATTGCCGTAGGTATCGGCCAGCACCTGGACTTCGATATGCCTGGGGCGCAACACAAATCGCTCGAGGAATAGGGTGTCGTCGCCGAACGCAGCCGCCGATTCCCTACGGGCACTAACCAGCGCGGCGGGCAGGTCAGCCGGTTGTTCGACCATCCGCATACCCTTGCCGCCACCTCCGGCGGACGGCTTGACCAGCATCGGGTAACCGATCTCGTCGGCGGCCGCGATCAGTTCATCGTCGCTGAGTCCGGGCCGTGCGATCCCGGGAACGACAGGCACGCCGAACTCCGACACGGTGCCCTTGGCGGCGATCTTGTCGCCCATCGTTTGAATCGCGCCGACCGGCGGACCGATGAACGTCACCCCCGCCGATGCCAGCGCTGCCGCGAAATCAGCGTTCTCCGAGAGAAATCCGTAACCCGGGTGGACGGCCTGAGCTCCGGTGCGCACAGCCGCGTCGACGACCGCAGGGATGTTGAGGTAGCTGTCACGCGCGGGCGCCGGACCGATTGCGACCGCCAGGTCGGCCGCGGCGACATGGCGCGCGGTGGCATCGGCATCGCTGTAGACGGCCACCGACCGGATGCCCATCGCCTTCAGTGTGCGGATTACCCGGACGGCGATCTCACCCCGGTTGGCGACCAAAACAGTATCGAAGCCCATCGCATTACATCCTGAAGACGCCGTAGGAGACCGGTTCGACGGGCGCGTTCGCCACAACCGAAAGGGCAAGACCGACAACCGTTCTGGTATCGGCGGGATCGATCACGCCGTCGTCCCAGAGCCGCGCCGTCGAGTAGTACGGATTGCCCTGCTGTTCGTACTGTGCGCGGATCGGAGCTTTGAAGGCTTGCTCCTCCTCGGCGGTCATCTCCCCGCGTACCGTCGCCAGCACCGAAGCCGCCTGCTCACCACCCATGACCGAGATTCGGGCGTTCGGCCACATCCACAGAAATCGCGGCGAATACGCCCGTCCACACATCGAGTAGTTGCCCGCACCGTAGGACCCACCGATCACCACGGTGAGCTTGGGCACTCGTGCACATGCCACCGCGGTCACCATCTTGGCGCCGTTCTTGGCGATGCCGCCGGCCTCGTAGTCGCGGCCAACCATGAACCCGGAAATATTCTGCAGGAACAACAACGGCACTAGCCGTTTGTCGCACAGCTCGATGAAATGTGCACCCTTGAGCGCGGATTCGGAGAACAGCACGCCGTTGTTGGCGACGATGCCGACCGGATGGCCATGGATGTGCGCGAATCCCGTGACCAGCGTGCTGCCGTATTCGGCTTTGAATTCGACGAATTCGCCACCGTCGACGAGCCGAGTGATGACGTTGTGGACGTCGTAGGGAATTCGCGGATCGACCGGGACCACGTCGTAGATCTCGATCTGGTCGGCAATCGGATCCACGGTGGGCCGCACATCCCAGGTGCGCGGGTCGCGCGGCCCCAGCGTCGAGACGATCCGCCGGATGATGCTCAGCGCGTCGCGGTCGTCGTGCGCGAGATGATCGGTGACGCCGGAGATCCTGGAGTGCAGTTCTCCACCGCCAAGGTCCTCCGCGGAGACCACTTCTCCGGTGGCCGCCTTCACCAGCGGTGGGCCGCCCAAGAAGATGGTGCCCTGGTTGCGGACGATCACCGCCTCGTCGCTCATCGCCGGGACATACGCGCCGCCCGCGGTGCAAGACCCCAGCACGGCTGCGATCTGCGGTATGCCCTGAGAGCTGAGATTGGCCTGGTTGTAGAAGATCCGGCCGAAATGGTCGCGGTCGGGGAACACCTCGTCTTGGCGCGGCAGGAAGGCACCGCCGGAGTCGACGAGGTAGATGCAGGGCAGTCGATTCTGCCCGGCGATCTCCTGAGCGCGCAGGTGCTTCTTGACCGTAATCGGGTAGTACGTACCACCTTTGACCGTCGCGTCGTTGGCCACGATCATGCATTCACGACCGGAGATCCGACCGATACCGGTGATGATGCCGGCCCCCGGGCATTCGCCTTCGTACATCCCGTCGGCAGCAAGCGGGGCGATCTCCAGCAACGGGCTGCCGGGATCGAGCAGGCCGTCGACGCGGTCACGGGGCAGCAGTTTGCCGCGGTCAACGTGGCGTGCGCGGGCGCGTTCCGAGCCGCCTAGCGCGGCCGCGGCCAGCTTCTCGCGCAGCTGCGCGACGAGCGCGCCGTGCGCGTCACGGTTTTCCGCCGGAGAGGTCATCGAGTGCACGCCAATTTCGGTTAATGATCAATAACTCGTGATATGTTAGTGGCGATTAACCGAAGTGTCCAGCACGAGTTGCCGAGGGAGGCCGCGATGGCAGTGTCCGCTCCGGCCTCCCCCAGCGATCGCAGTGACGCCGGAGGCCACGCTGAGACGCCGAATCGCCGCACTCGACGCAAATCGGACCGGCGCTTGCAGCTGCTGTCGGCCGCCGAGCGGCTGTTCGCCGAACGCGGATTTCTGGCGGTGCGGCTCGAAGATATCGGCGCCGCGGCGGGAGTCAGCGGCCCAGCGATCTACCGGCACTTCCCCAACAAGGAATCGTTGCTGGTCGAGTTGTTGGTCGGCATCAGTACTCGTCTACTCGCCGGCGCGCGAGAAGTCCGATCCCGCGAGACCGACGCCGACGCGGCGCTCAACGGGTTGATCGACTTCCACCTCGATTTCGCGCTCGGCGAACCAGATCTCATTCGCATTCAGGACCGCGACCTCGCTCATCTGCCGGCCGCGGCCGAACGGCAGGTGCGCCGAGCGCAGCGCCAATACGTGGAGGTATGGGTGGGCGTGATGCGCGAGCTCGAGCCCGGACTCGCCGAGGCCGACGCGCGGCTGATGGCACACGCGGTGTTCGGGCTGCTCAACTCGACTCCACACAGCCTCAAGCCTGCCGACGCCAGGGCAGCAGGAGCGGCACGTTCACGGGCGGTGATGCGAGCGATGACGATTGCCGCCCTGACCGTTGGAGCTTCCTGCCAGTGACGCCGCGAGCCAACTGAGCCCAGCCGCTCAGCGGATGTCCCGGCGCCGGGTGTCCTGCTGCAGGTACCCTGCCAGCATGAGGTGGGCATGAACGATCCACGTCGGTCCGAGCACGCCCGTTCAGCTCAAGAGTGGACCGAGGAAACCCAACGAATACGTCAGCCTTATCCGCAGGACGTCGACCCGGCCTACAGCGGACAGTCGCCCTATCCGCCCCCGTATCACCTCGGCTCATCACCCAACGCGAACGCAAACCACCCGACTGACAAGCTGCCTCAGTACTGGCTGCACGGTCAGCCTCCGCCGGACCACCCACCAGAGCAACCCACGCGTGGGCGGCCGAAAGCACCGCGCTGGTTGTGGATCGCCGCTGCCGCGGCGGTGCTGCTGGTCTCCGCTCTGGTCATCGCGCTGGTGATCGCTAATGGCACGGCGAGAAAGCAGAGCGCGGTGCCCGCGCTGCCGGCGATGCCGAGTTCATCGAATCCGCCGTCGTCCGCGCCGGCGTCGCCCCCTCCGTCCGCCGGCACGTCCGCGCCTACCAGCACCGAATCCAGTGAGCCCGGCAATGCGAGCGCGATGCAGACCATCGTCTACAACGTCAACGGCGAAGGCCGTGCGATCAGCATCACCTATGTGGACGACGACGGGATGATGCAGACCGAATTCAACGTCGGGTTGCCGTGGAGCAAGGAAGTCAGCCTCCGTGCGTCGGGCAGCGCGAAGGCCAATATCACGATCATCAACATCGGCCACGACGTCACCTGTTCGCTGACCGTGGACGGGGTCGAGGTCAACGAGCGCACCGGCGTCGGCCTGACGGTGTGCAACACATCTGGCTGAGCCCGACTCAACCCACATCGGCAGTAGTGAGGGCGCGCTGCGGGGCACGCACCATCAACAAGCCCAACAGCCCGACACCCATGACCAAACACAGGCCGCCCATGCCGGCGCGGACGGCGCCGAACACGTCGACGAAGACCGAAAATAGCCAGGGCGCGACGAAAGACACCGCACGACCGGTCATCGTGTAGAGGCCGAAAGCCACGCCTTCTTTTCCGTCGCTGGACATCCGTAGCAGCAGCGTGCGTGCCGACGCCTGCGCCGGCCCGATGAACAGGCACAGCAGCAGTCCGCAGACCCAGAACGCGCGTGGGCCCGACAGGACCATCATGGTGAGGCCGGCCGCGATGATGCTGACCAATGACCCGACGATCACCGGCTTGGATCCGATCCGGTCGTCCAAGAACCCGCCGACGACGGCGCCCAGCGCCGCCACCACGCTTGCGGCCACCCCGAAGATCAGCACATCGGCCGGTGAGATCCCGTACGCGTTGACGCCCAGCACGCCGCCGAACGTGAACACGCCTGCCAGGCCGTCCCGAAAAGTTGCGGCAGCCAGCAGGTAAAACACCAGGTTATGGTCTCGGCGCCACTCGGCGACCAGGTCCGACCAGAGCTTGCGGTAACCGCCCAGCACGCGCCGCGCGGGACTGAGAGCTTCGGCAGGCGAAGGCAGCCGGTGCGCGGTCAGCAACAGCGGCAGCGCGAATACCACGAACCACCCGGCGGCTAGCAGCATCGCCATCCGCACGTTCATCCCGTCGCCGGCCGGTAGCTGCAGAAACCCGCGGGTGGCGCCCTTGCCGGTGATAGCGCCGAAGTAGACGACCAGCAACAAGCCGACGCTGCCGACAAAAGCCGCGGCCAGCCCCAGCCCGGAGATCCGCCCGGAGTTCTGCGGCGTCGAGAGTTGGCGCAGCATCGCGTTGTACGGAACGCTGGCCAGATCGCCACACGCCGCGGCGGCAGCGAGCAACGCCAGACCCGGCCACAGGTATTCAGGGCGGTCGCGGATCAGGCTCATGGTGCTCACCAGGCCCACCACCATGCCGGTCAGCGCGGTCAGGACGACGCGGCGCCGCCGTGGATCCTCGACCCACACGCCGATGACCGGCGCCAGCACGGCGATCGACAACCCGGCGATCGCCAACGCGCGACCCAGCCAACTCGCCGGCGTAACAGCACCGGGCAACCCCTTGCCGACGGTGTCGGTCAGGTAGACCGAGAACACGAACGTCACCACGATCGAACTCACACCGGCGGCACCGGTGTCCCACAGCGCCCATGCCAGTACCTGAGATCGCTCGGATCTGCGCGGGTGGTTACTGATGAAATCGGTCATTGTTGGTCTGTCTACCATTGGCGCATGCCGGTACCCGCCCCCAGTCCCGACGCTCGTGCCGTTGTCACCGGAGCCTCGCAAAACATCGGCAAGGCACTGGCCACCGAACTGGCCGCCCGCGGCCACAGCCTGATCATCACTGCACGACGCGAGGATGTTCTCACCGCTCTTGCCGGCCGTCTGGTCGACGAATACGGGGTGGCTGTGGAAGTGCGCCCGGCCGACCTCGGCGACGCCGCGGAACGCGAAAAACTGGTCGACGAGCTGGCCACCCGCAACATCTCCATCCTGTGCGCCAACGCCGGCACGGCGACCTTCGGTCCGGTCTCGACACTCGACCCAGCGGTGGAACGGGCGCAGGTCCAACTCAACGCGATCGCCGTGCATGACCTCGTGCTCGCCGTGCTGCCGGGAATGATCGAGCGTAAGGCCGGCGGCATCTTGATTTCCGGTTCGGCAGCAGGCAATTCACCGATCCCCTACAACGCGACCTATGCGGCCACCAAGGCGTTCGCGAACACGTTCAGCGAGTCGTTGCGCGGCGAACTGCGAAAGACCGGTGTGCACGTCACGCTGCTGGCGCCCGGCCCGGTGCGCACCGATCTACCGGACCCGGCCGAAGCGTCGATCGTTGAGAAGCTGGTGCCGGACTTCTTGTGGATCTCCACCGAGTACACCGCACAGAAGTCGCTAGATGCGTTGGCGCGCAACAAGATGCGTGTTGTTCCCGGCGTGACGTCCAAGGCGATGTCCGTGGCAAGTCAGTACGCGCCACGCGCCATTGTTGCGCCGATCGTCGGAAGCTTCTACAAAAAGATGGGCGGCTGAGCTATCGACGACGGCGACCGCCGCCGAGCATGCCGCGGATGAGCTCGGTACCGAGCGCTTTGAGAAAGGTCTGGAAGCCCCGGCTATTGACGAACCGTTTCCACCAGCCCGGCTTCTTCTCGACCGCGGGTACCGACTTGGATCCCGCCACCGCCGGCGGACCGGCCGCAGCGGCCTCCGCTTTCAGTTTTTGGATCTTCTCGTATGCGGATTCACGGTCGACGGTTTGACCGTACGTCGCCTGCAGCGGGCTGGACTTCGCCGCGGTACCGATCGCGTCATCGCCGATGGCAGCCATCAGCGACCGCGGCGAGCGCAGCCTGGTCCACGCGACCGGAGTCGGGGCGCCCCGTTCCGACAACACCGTGACCACGGCCTCACCGATACTAAGCGACGTCAACGCCGAAGCGAGGTCATAGACATCGGTTTTCGGATAGGTGCGAACGGTTTTCGTCAAGGCCTTCTGGTCATCGGGAGTGAATGCGCGCAGGGCATGCTGGATGCGCGCACCCAACTGCGACAGCACTTCGTTGGGCACGTCGGTGGGCAACTGAGTGCAGAAGAACACGCCGACACCCCTGGAGCGGATCAGTTTGACGGTCTGCTCGACTTGTTCCAGAAACGCCTTGGAAGCATCGGTGAACAGCAGGTGAGCCTCGTCGAAGAAGAACAACAGCTTGGGCTTGTCGACGTCGCCGATCTCGGGCAGCGACTTGAAGAGATCGGACAGCACCCACATCAAGAAGGTGGAGAACAGCACCGGGCGAGCGGCCTGGTCGCCGAGTTCCAGCAGCGAGATGACCCCGTGGCCTTTGTCGTCAAAACGCAAGAGGTCCTTGGGTTTTAGTTCGGGCTCGCCGAAAAAGGTGTCGGCGCCTTCGGCTTCCAGATTGACCAGGGCGCGCAGAATGACGCCGGCCGTTTGCGCGGACACCCCGCCCAGCGTCTTCAGCTCCGCCTTGGCCTCGTCGCTGGTGAGGTAGCTGATCACCTCGCGCAGATCTTTCAGGTCCAGCAACTCGTAGGTCTTCTGCTCGGCCCAATGAAAGATCAGGCCCAGCGTGGACTCTTGAGTAGCGTTGAGCCCCAACACTTTCGACAGCAGGATCGGACCAAAGCTGGCGATGGTGGCACGCACCGGGACGCCAATGCCCTTGGTGCCCAACGACAGAAAATCCACCGGAAAGGCGCTCGCCTGCCAGTTGTCGCCGGTTTCCTTGGCGCGCTCGGTGACCTTGTCGCTGCCCTCTCCGGGGCGCGACAGGCCGGACAAGTCGCCCTTGACGTCGGCCATCAGCACCGGCACGCCCGCCGCCGATAGCTGTTCCGCGATCAACTGCAGCGTCTTGGTCTTGCCGGTGCCTGTCGCTCCGGCCACCAAACCGTGCCGGTTGACGGTGGACAGCGGGATCCGGATTTGCGCGGCCGGGTCTGTCTTGCCGTCGACGACAACCGTGCCCAACTCCAGGGCCTGGCCCTTGACCTCGTAGCCGGCTGCGATCTGCTGTGCCGGACTCGCTGGAGTTCCTGCCGATGCGCTACTCGGTGTCGAGTCTGAGCTCATCGTGACGTCTGCCTCTCCCCTGTTCGTGGTCCGGCGACGATGCGGGCCGCCTCGGCCCGCTGAGGAGCCGGACATCAAAGCTAGTACCGATCACGCACGACCTTACTGGCTATCACGCCCGGCCGGGGTGGCTGCGGGTCCGCCAGCTAACTTTGCCTACTGTGAACGCTGTGCGGGACGAACTGGTGTGGATCGACTGCGAGATGACCGGGCTGGACCTGAGCTCTGACAAGTTGATCGAAATCGCCGTCCTGGTCACCGACGCTGACCTGAACGTCCTCGGCGATGGTGTGGACGTGGTGATCCACGCCGACGACGCGGCGTTGTCGTCGATGATCGACGTGGTCACCCAAATGCACACCCGCTCAGGCCTCATCGATGAGGTGCGTGCGTCCACCGTGGACGTGGCGACGGCGGAGACGATGGTGCTCGACTACATCCGTGAGCACGTCAAACAAGCCAAAACAGCACCACTCGCAGGCAACTCGATCGCTACCGACCGCGGATTCATCGCCCGCGACATGCCTGCCCTCGATTCGTTTCTGCACTACCGGATGATCGATGTGAGCTCGATCAAGGAACTCTGCCGCCGCTGGTTTCCGCGCATCTACTACGGCCAGCCGGCGAAGGGCCTCGCGCACCGCGCGCTGGCCGATATTCACGAATCGATCCGCGAGTTGGAGTATTACCGGCGCACCGCGTTCGTGCCGCCGCCGGGGCCTGCCACCAGCGATATTGCCGCGGTAGCCGAAGAGCTGGGCGCTGAAGCGGCCCCGCCGGAGGGAATCGATTCGGCCGCCGAGGGCCCGAACGGCTAGTATCGACGCTGCTGCACGTCGTCTCGCGATCGCGTGATCGGCTGCAGCAATGGTGGGTGTAGTTCAGCTGGTAGAGCGTCAGGTTGTGATCCTGAATGTCGCGGGTTCGAGTCCCGTCACTCACCCCAAAGGTCAGAGGGAATTTTTAGCCCTCTGGCTTTTTACTTTCTCGGGATCCTTGCAACGTTAGCGCAACGCTAGCTAGCTACGCCGGGGACGCCTTCGCGCCCGGCGAGATCAACCGGGCCGCGCTGGTGGGCGCGATTGGGTACTACCAGAAGTACGTCGCCCTGCAGTTCAACATCGCAGACCCCGGCTAACCTGCCGGTTTGCGTGCGAGATCATCTGCAACGGTGCGTTTCTGCCCGATCACTTGACCTCGGCTTTTGCGGGCTCTGAGGGCTTCGATAGGGGGTGTGCCCCATCTTGCATTCCTTCGCATCGTCACCCGCAAGGGGTTCAATAAGTCCATGCAAAACCAGACAGGGGCAAACCTGCCGCCCCGCCCCAGCATCAGGCAGGCCGCTGAGTTCCACCGCGTTGATCAGAAGACCATCCGCAGGTGGATCGCACAGGGCCGGATAACTGCCCAGCGCATCGGACCCCGACTCATCCGCCTGGACCGCGACGAGGTGCTGAGCCTCGGGCGGCGCATCGGTGGAGCGGCATGAGCGACGACCTGACGCCCGAGAAGCAGCTAGCCGAAGTGGCGCTCGCTGCCTTGTCCGAGGGGCTGTACGCATTCGAGCACCAGAACCAGCTCCAGGCGCAGCAGCTCCGTGAGCAGTTGGATCTGCTGGGGAAATGGGCTATGGCCCATAACGACCCGGACGGGCGGATGCTCCAGAGTGTTGCGATGGCCCTGCGCCTGCTTAGCAACGGCGGGATTACCGGCATTGTGCGCGGTATCGCGGCAAGACTGCAAAGCGGATGAAGCCGGTCAGCAACTAATTATCCAAAATCCCACAATGGTTAGAGAGTAAATCTCTCGCCTGACTCCGTGTGGCGCAAATCACACTGAATTAATCGCCTGCCAAAAGCATCAAAACCGCAGGTCAAAAACCGCCATTTAGAGACGAATGATAGAGTGAAGATGGGAAGACCCCAAGAATGGCTTGACATCCCCTCGTGGGATGACTATCAAATTCACCCCGATAGGCGAGTCCGCCGCGGCACGTATGTCCTGAAGCAGTTCACAAAGGCCGGCATCGCCCGCGTCCGCATGTACAAGCAGTTGATCACCCACAGGCAGCTATTCAGCGTGCCGGTGTGGATGCTGATGCGCTGGGCCGGCGTTGAGGACGACTGCCTGGTTTGCGGCGAGAGCCACGATGCCGACCTGCACGATGTGAGGCTGGCGAAAATCATCCGCTCACGCCCAATCGGGACGCCATGGGGTCAAAACCCCTTTAAGGAATAATCGAATTGACAATCGACGCGCAAAGCTTCGACTTCACCATTGCCGACGCGCAGGGTCTGACGTTGCAGATTACGGGCACCCGCGGCGAACACGTGGCCATCAATATGCCGATGCCGACGTGTGAGGGCGTGGGGTCCATGCTGCTGGCCTATGCAGGCTGCACGGCCCGGTAGAAGCCCGCGTGATGATGGCCACGAGGCCAGGGAATGAGACACATTTGGAAAGTTTCGACAAGCACGGATGGCTACAGGCCGTCCAGGCGGACACGCAATTCAGCGACCGAGAATTCCGGTTAGCGTTCGTGATCTGCAGCCAGTTCACCCGCCGCGACGGCACCGGCTGGCCCGTGGAGCTGGACCGCATCGCCACGGCGGTAAAGGGCGGAATGCATAGCGTGAAGATCCGTAATGGCCTCTCCAAGCTCTGTAAGGCCGGCTATTTGGCGGAGACATACCGGCGCAGCACCGGGCCCGGGCTTGACCGCTCAGCGGTCCCACGACGTTTGCAGGCTTAAGAACACTGAAACCGTAGAGTTGCAGTGTTATGGAAACACCGAAACCGTAGAGTTCGAACACCGAAACCCAAACGAACGAACACCGAAACCCTACGGTTCTCGCAAACACCCCCTGACCAGCCAAAAGGACCCCCTAAAGGTACTTTAGAAGGTACTTATAAAGGTATTTCTGAAGGTAATACCAACGGGAGAGAAGGTACTGAGAGCTTCACATGCTCAGGCTGTGAACGAGACTTCTCGGGTCGACCCACAACCCCTTCAATGATGCTGTGCTACGAGTGCACACTAGAAGTTCTTCAATGCGAAGAAGAGATGAAAGAAAGCCTGGAGGAGATATAAAGGTTGACATTGGCAAGGGAACCCCGATTTGGCTCTCTCCTCGTCCAGGCAATTCTTTAACACTGATTCAGGGAACCTCTCGGATCTACCTCTCACCAGAAGAGATTCCACACCTCATCGAGGCTATGAAGGAAATGACGAGTGACTGAACTGACCGAAGAGATAATCAGCAGCGCCGGCAGGCCACCCATCGTCATCCAGCGCCGCGACAATGGCGCTTTCTGGCTTCACGCGCCCAGGACCATCGTTGCCCTCGACGCAGATGAGGCCGAGCGCCTGGCCTCGTTCATCACCGGCCGTCCGTACATCCAGCGGCATCCCGTCGCCACGCCCGCCAAGGCCAGGTTTGGGCAGGTGGATGGCTAACCGTCGTGTGCGACGATCACCAACAGATCACCCCAGGATCGGTGAGCGAGCCGCAATCGGCCGGCGATGTTGTCGGGGGCACCGCCACCAGGTTCGGGGCCACGGGGATCTCTTCGTCATCTACAACCAAGCCGGGCAGGTTTTCTGGCGGGTTTGCCATGATTTCTTCTCCTGGAATGCCCCCTAGGAGTCGGAGCCCACTGGCTGCCGTTTCGATGGTCCCGCCGAGCAGTGCGGCTGTCATGAGTAGCCCACTACTCATCTTGTTTCGACGTCATACCTGCGACTACTGAACTGGTCGCCCCAAGTCCCCGCCTGAATGTGTGATCGGAGATTGAGCCTGTTGTTACGCCTCGCTGTCATGGCTTGCATCTTGTACGCACTGAGCCGACCACCAAGGCGGCCCGCATACATAGATGGTGTTGTTGACGTTCACGCCCAGGCATGACCAACAATGCACATCCTTGTAGAGTGCATGATGAGTACGACCATCGAACGGTGACCATCGAAACCCGCTGCGCCCCTTGAGGATTGGAGCGGGTGGGATACAATCGCTGGTACAAACTGGGCTCACGACCGTTCCGGGTTGAGGCGGGTCAGAGCGAGTTATGAACCATCGTTACGGGTTGTCGAAACAAGTACTGCCGCAACGGGATTCGTGACGGGTTCGCCAAACAAGTCGCAAACCATGTAAGCGCGAATTACGTTGCGCTGTAACAACTTTCGGAGACTCCACCTTGATTAAGCATATCCGCGTCTGTCGCGGCTGCCAGTCTACCTTCGCGTTCACACAGAAGGACGGCAAGTGTGGTCGGCTGCCGACTTATTGCTCGGCGCGCTGCTACCCGTCCCATCAAAAACGGGAGCTGATCAGCCGAAACTGCCGGGAGTGCGGTGCCGCGTTTACGCCTGCCGGTGCGCGTGGAGCGATGTCGGAGTTTTGTTCCCGGCCCTGCCGGATGAGCAATTGGGGTCGTCGGCGCTTAGGCGCCGAGGGCCGGTAGTGGAGATTGTGGACGGGCGTGGATGGTGGACCTGCCGCGCATCGGCCCGGGGAGAGGGTTTCCCACACCCGCGACTCCCTCAACTGCCGTCACGGCAACCGGTCATCGTGAAGTCGCACTAAGCTCATCGTGAAGTCGCACTAAGCTCATCGTGAACTCGACGGCATTGCGCGCCGCATATTTCGGCTGGCGGCATGTCATCGGCCAGTTGCTATTGCACCTGGAACCAAACCGCCGCCTCGTTTCCGCCAATGCAAGTGACTGAATTATCGGCTGCCCTCACACAGGCCATCGTGTAGGTCTGCCCCGTTTCGGGGCTGGAAGCCTCGATCAACGCCGAAGACCCTCCGGCCTGGGACACCCACTGTTCGTGGACATTCTGGGCGAACGAGCACGACGTATTGCTATTGACCCATACACCACCACCACAGTCCGTTACAAATTGGCCGATGCCTGGACTACCCATAGCAACCTCCTTCTGGCACACGATTTCTCAATAATCGTCCCCGGAGCCGCGCTGGCGGGCAAGGCTTCGGTCCGCTCAGCGGACCGGGATTGACACAATTAGTGCCCGCAGCTCTTCGACAACACCGAGCAGCGACCAGGCCCCCGGTCCACCCAAAACTTTCATTCTTGCCGCTGCGCGCCAGGAATAAGCTCCCCGGGCTGCTGCGCGGCATGATGGCGCGGGCCTTTCCTCCTTGCTCCCGCGCCGGGGGTCGGGTGGTTTTTACCGATGGCCACCCGGCCCCCACCAAAGTGTCCCGCGCAACGTTCCATTGATCTGGTTCGTGCGGGGCTTGTCGGCCACTGCGGTTGGGTGGCCCACGCCAGGGGCCGGTGCCGATTTCCGGTTGGTTAGCGTCCCCGTACTCTGCCCGGTCCCTGGCACCCTAGATAGGGGTTTGAAAAGGCGGATCGGCCGTCAACTCAAGTGTGAGGTACGGACTACCGGCGCGGACAGCCGCAACGAAATCATCCCAGCGAAGGGAATCGCCTTCGGCGCGATGCATCGGCAACAACAGGGTCTCTGTCTCTTCGGCCGGAACGGTCGTCCCGTCCGCGAACTCGACTGCTATTTGATTGAGCCGGAATGCGCCTGTCGGTCCAGCGGTGGTGTGGTCGCGGTCGATGCCGCCGGACATAAGTCTCAGTGCCGTTACAAGCGGTCGCGCCCACGCGGACACCAGTCTCTCGCCGGCTCGACTCTGCCTGTAGGCCGGGTCAAGCCGATTAGCCTCCTCTTGCGCGTCGTAGTCGTCCCCGTCGAACTCGAACTCGACAAAAGCCAGATGAGTTGAGGTCACAACCCACGCGCGCCACCTTGTCGGCCTGAGATGGCTGTATGTGGCGTGCGATCCCCTTAATCTCGGCCAGCCCGGTCAGGGCGGCAACGGCGGTGTAGAGCGCTTGCGGGGCCCCGTGCCGCATTCGATCGGCACCCGTTGCTACTAGGTGATGGCTTAGCGCTTCGTGCGGCGATGCTGTGATAATCATCTTCCCTCTGTTCCGACAACCTGTTTCGCCACTCGCGGCGCCAGTCGACGCACCAGAGGAGGGTGAGTAATTTCACGTCAGCATGTTGCACGTCCCGTTTCGCCCGTGGCAACGCACAAGGGCTAACTCACAGCGAGACGTCTAGTAATTACC
>DATFYT010000315.1:0-2440 GCA_035314925.1 Mycobacterium sp.
CGCCGTCGCCCGGGCCTAACCGCTTGCCCTCGAAGAAGTTTGCCGACTCGATCAGGTCGGGGTCGGTGCCCACCGGCAGGTCGTGACGGGCCGCGATGGGCGCGGCGGTTTCCTGCGCCCGCTGCAGCGGAGAGGCGATCAGCGCGACGATGTCGCGGCCGGCCAGCGCATCTGCTACCGCCTGGGCCTGCCGAATTCCCTTGTCGGACAGGCGGAATCCAGGCAGTCTGCCGTAGAGCACACCCTCTGGGTTGTGCACCTCGCCGTGGCGCACCAGGTGGATTCGGGTCTGCTCGGCCATCAGGGTTTGCTCTCCTTGGCTGCCTTTGCGGCCCGATGGGCCGCAATAGGCAAGGCGTCGGCGATCCGGGCGAAGGCGGCTTCGTCGAGTGCCGTCGAGACGAACCACGCCTCGAAGGCACTGCACGGCGGGTAGACACCGGCGTCCAGCAGGGCGTGGAAGAAGGCCGGAAAGCGCCATGTCTCGCTGGCGCGTGCCGACGCGAAATCGGTGACCGGCGTATCTCCGAAGAACACGCTGAGCATGTTGCCGGCTCGTGGAATCTGATGCGGCACACCGGCATCCGTCAATGCGGCGGACAGCAGGCCGGCCAGCCGATCGGCGTTGGCGTCCAGCGCGGTGTAGACGGCGGCGTCGGCGTTGCGCAGCGTCGCCAGCCCGGCGGCCATCGCCACCGGATTCCCGGACAGCGTGCCGGCCTGATACACCGGCCCCAGCGGCGCCAGTCGCTCCATCACCTCGGCGCGTCCTCCGAACGCCGCGGCGGGCAACCCGCCGCTCATCACCTTGCCGAAGGTGAACAGGTCGGCGTCGACCGGATCGATTCCGTACCAACCGCTTCGGCTGACCCGAAACCCCGTCATCACCTCGTCGATGATGAGCAGCGCGCCGTGCTCGGCGGTGATCGCGCGCAGCGCCGCGTTGTAGCCGGGCGCGGGTGGGACGACGCCCATGTTGCCGGGGCTGGCTTCGGTGATCACCGCGGCGATCTGGTCACCGAACCGGACGATGGTCTGCTGTACGGCGTCAATGTCGTTATACGGCAATACAATCGTGTCGGCGGCGGTGGCCCCGGTGACACCGGGCGACGACGGCAGGCCCAGGGTGGCAACCCCGGAGCCGGCGTCGGCAAGCAGCGCGTCGACGTGGCCGTGGTAGCACCCGGAGAACTTGACGACCTTGGCGCGGCCAGTGAACCCGCGGGCCAGCCGCACCGCGCTCATGGTGGCCTCGGTGCCGGAGTTGACCAGCCGGATCCGCTCCACCGGCCGCATCCGGTCGATGATCTCGGCGGCGAGCTCGGTTTCGGCGGGCGTCGGCGCCCCAAAGGACAGCCCGGTGCTGGCGGCCTTGGCGACCGCCTCCACCACCGACGGGTGCGCGTGGCCCAGGATCATCGGTCCCCACGAGCAGACCAGGTCGACGTAGCGGTTGCCGTCGGCGTCGGTGAGCCAGCAGCCGTGCGCTTCGGTGATGAAGCGTGGCGTGCCGCCGACCGCCTTGAACGCCCGCACCGGCGAGTTCACTCCACCGGGAATGACCGCGCAGGCGTCGTCGAAGAGCTTCGCCGAGATGGCCGTACCGTGCACGTCCACCAGTGTCCCAGCCGCTGGGAGTCGCTTCACTACAGGGTGTAGCAGAAGCGTGAAGGCTGTGAGATTGAGATATCCGCAGCCGTTTTGTGAGCGTTATGCCCCTGATTATCCGACAGTCGGCTACGTCCCCGAAAATGAGAGGGCACAGCCATGACCACCACCACTCCGAAACGTGACCTTCGGATATGGCAGATCCGAGACATCATGACCCGCGTCCGGCCCGACGATATGACCGACGCGGAGCTCGAGGCCGCGCTCGCCATTTTCCGGCTGGCTGCAAGCCGGCTACCCGGCAATAGGCCCATCTTCCGCATCACGCCTGTGGGTGACGGAACCAGCTCGGCCTAAACTCACGTCCTACTAGTTACTCGGCCCGTCATCCCTCGGGGGTGGCGGGCCAACATCATCCCGGGAACCTGACTGCCACGTTCAACACGACCGTGCAGCCCGACTCGACGACGGCGGACAGCCGGTGCAATCCGTCCCTCAAGGCTCCATGGGCGTCGAGCTCGATTGGTGCTCCTCGATCCGCCCGCCATTCGCCCGCCGCCATAGCCTTCGCGAACCGGCTGACCTTGTCGTCGTGGAGATCGTGGCGCCGCGGCGCCCGCGCGGAGTGGTAGATCCACGCCCGCGCCAGCTCCGGCGTGACTTCGATCCGTTCCACCGAAGGCGGCGCCGTCATGTGTCAACCACCGTCAGAGGCGACCGCGACGGGTCGGGATCGAAAGGAGCGCCCGTCGCGGTCGCCGTCCTTTGGGGGCGGGACGCTGAGGCCGAAAGGGATACCCGCGGTGTTGGAGACGACTGATATTGCGGCCGC
>DATFYT010000316.1:0-9377 GCA_035314925.1 Mycobacterium sp.
CGCCGACCTGCTCGCACAGCAGCCGCCACAGCGATTCGTCGTAGCCGCGCTCCGATTCCATCGCCTCGCGCACCGCGGCGGGCGACGCATGCTTGGCTACCAGCGCCGCGACGGTCTCCCGCAGCAGTTCCCGTTCGTCACTCATAGGGCCTCCAGGACTCGCCGCCGGTGGGTAGCCGGGTCACCCCAGGCGGACCGCAGCGCCTGCACTCGTAACAACCACAGCGACAAGTCGTGCTCGGCGGTGAAACCGATTGCGCCGTGGGTCTGCAGCGCCGACCGGGCTGCCAGCAGCGCGGCGTCGGAAGCCGCAGCCTTGGCCGCACTGACATCGCGGGCGGTGTCGGGGGACTCATCCGCCAGCGACAGGGCCGCGCCGTAGACCAGCGGGCGGGCCAGTTCGAGGGCGATGTGCACATCGGCGAGCTTGTGCTTGATCGCCTGATACGAGCCGATGATCCGGCCGAATTGGGCGCGCTGCTTGGCGTATTCGACCGCGGCGTCCAGCAGGGCGTGGCCAGCGCCGACCAGTTGCGCGGCGGTGGTCAGTGCGCCGAATTCGTAGGCGCGGGCGACGTCGGCCTGCCACGGTTCGGCGACAGCATCGACGTCGAACAGGTGGCGGCTTGGGTCAACGGACTCGTGCCGCTCGCCCACGTGCGCCTCGCTGACCCAGCCGTCCGCTTCGGCGGCCAGCACCAGTCCCGCCGCGTCGGCGTCTACGGCCCGCGGCACCTGCGGCAGAAGCGCGACGCTGACGATCAGTTCGCCGCTTGCCAACGCGGCGCACCGATCGTCCTCTGCCAGCAAAACTGGTGCTACCGCGATGGATTCGGTGACCGGGCCGGGTACACACCAACGTCCCAGCCGCTCCATCGCGACGACCAGGTCGACCGGGTGCGCGTCGATGCCGTCGAACCGTTCCGGCACCGCCAGCGCGGTGACGCCCAGGTCGGCCAGCCGCGCCCAGACCTTACGGCCGGGCGCGGTGTCACCACCGGCCCAGGCACGCACCGCACCCGGCACATCGGCCGCCGCGAGTGCCGCGTCGATACTGGCTGCGAAATCGCGCTGCTGCGCGTCAAGGTCGAATCTCATTTGGCCCTCGCAGTAGTTAAGGATCCTGTCGGTGAAGATAAGCCGCTGGGATTTCTGATGAACCGCTGCGGCCCGGTGTCTGTCCTGGGCCGTTCCAACGCTTGCTGCACTATTGAGTTGTTGTCAGTGCCCGCGGTTAGTGTGCGGGCATGAAGCGCGTCGTCAAGCTGCGGATGCTGCCAACCGATGCCGAATCGGCCGCGCTGGCGGACACGTTGCGGACCTGCAGCGAGGCAGCGTCCTGGTTGTCGAATGCCATGCACACCCACCGGGTGCGCCGCAAGTTCGATGCGCACAAACGCTTCTACTGCCAGATACGTGAGAGGTTTGGATTGTCGGCGCAGCCAACGATCCGGGTGATCGGCAAGGTATCCGACGCTTACACCACACTGCGTGCCAACATCGATGCCGGCAGTTACGGCCCACCCGGTTCCGACCGACGAAAAGCGGTACAGCAGAAGCCGATCCGGTTTCGCGCAGATGGAGCGCAGCCGTTTGACGTCCGCTGTCTGTCGTGGCAAGTCTCTGACACCGTTGGCGCGCGCGAGGCGACAGTGTCGATCTGGACGACCCATGGCCGATTGAAGGGCGTTCGGATATTGGGCGCAGCGCGAGACCTGGTGCTGTTGCGCACCCGCCCAATCGGCGAAACCGACCTGATCCACCGCGACGGGAAATGGTTTCTGCACGCCACCATCGATTCGGTTAAAACCCCGCTGGTAGATCCGGTCAACGGCTTCGTGGGCGTGGACCTGGGAATCGTCAATATCGCGACCAGCAGCGAGGGTGATCGCGTGGCCGGGTCCCGGTTGAACCGGTATCGCAAGCGCCAGCAGCGACTGCGGGCCCGGTTGCAGACGAAGAAAACCAGTTCGACGCGGCGGTTGTTGAAGAGGCGGTGCCGCAAGGAGGCGCGGTTCGCCGCTGATGTCAACCACCAGATTTCCAAACGCATCGTGGCCGAGGCTAAACGCACCGGGCGCGGCATCGCTGTCGAGCAGTTGGGCGGCATCCGTGAGCGGGTACGGCTTCGCAAGCCCCAACGGGTCACGCTGCACTCCTGGGCGTTCGCCAAGCTCGGCGGATACCTCGCCTACAAAGCCGCGGCCGGCGGCGTGGCATTCGTCGAGGTCGACCCAGCCTACACATCGCAAACTTGCCATAAATGTGGCTGGGTCGATAAACAAAATCGACGCTCGCAAAGCGAATTTGAGTGTGGTCGTTGTGGCTTCGTTGGGCACGCCGACCACAATGCAGCGGTCAACATCGCACGCCGTGGTGTCGAACGCTGGGGCGAAATCATGCGCCCAGACGCAGCGCCCACCCTGACAGCCAGTTAGGGCGGCAGCAGCAAGCCTAGCGGCAACCCAAACCTTCAGAGACAGGTCAACTGCCAGTCCCATTGGGCGCGGGTTCATGATTTGGCTTTCTCCCGGGGCAGCCCCAACAGCCGCTCGGCGATGATGTTGCGCTGAATCTCGTTGGTACCGGCATAAATCGGGCCGCCGAGTGCGAACAGCAGTCCGTCGGTCCAGGAGCCGGCCAGCTCGGCGTCGGCGCCGCGGATGTCCAACGCGGTCTGGTGCACCGCGACATCCAGGTCGGACCAGAACACCTTGGTCACCGAGGACTCGGCGCCCAGCTCGCCGCCGTTCGCCAGCCGGGCCACGGTGCCGAAAGTGTGCAGCCGGTACGCCTGAGCTTTGATCCACGCGTCGGCTATCTGATCGCTGAAAGCGCTGTCGCCGTTGGTCTTCCACAGCTCTACCAGGCGCTCGACGGAGGCTAGGAAGCGTGCCGGGCTGCGCAGCGACATGCCGCGCTCGTTGCTTGACGTGCTCATAGCGGCCCGCCACCCGTCGTGCACTTCCCCGATCACGTCGGCGTCGGGCACGAATACGTCGTCGAGGAAGATCTCGCCGAACCCGGTGTCGCCGCCCAGCTGGGCGATCGGCCGAACGGTGATTCCGTCTGCTTTGAGGTCGAACATGAAATACGTCAGCCCGCGGTGGCGCTCAGCTTCGGGGTCGGAGCGGAACAATCCGAAAGCTCTGTCGCCGAACGGCGCTCGCGAGCTCCAGATCTTCTGGCCGTTGAGCAGCCAACCGCCGTCGGTGCGGGTGGCCGTAGAGCGCAGCGACGCGAGGTCGCTGCCGGACTCCGGCTCCGACCAGGCCTGCGCCCAGATCTCTTCGCCGCTGGCCATCTTCGGCAAAATCCGGTCCAGCTGCTCCTCGGTGCCGTGCGCGAACAACGTCGGCGCCAGCATCGACGTACCGTTGGCGCTCGCCCGCCCGGGCGCGCCGGCGCGGAAGTACTCCTCCTCGAAGACCACCCACTGCAGCAGGGTTGCGCCGCGGCCGCCGTACTTGCGCGGCCAGGTGATGACCGAGAAGCCCGCATCGAAAAGCACCTTGTCCCAACGTCGGTGTTGCTCAAAACCCTCGGCCGTGTCGTAGGACAGTGTCGGGAACGATTCCCGGTGCGCAGCCAGGAACTCGCGCACCTCCTGCTGGAATGTCGCGGTGTCGTCGTCGAAATCAAGGTCCATCAGGGCATCTCTCGCAATTGCGGTTTGACCACCTTGCCGCCGGCGTTGCGCGGCAGCGTGTCGACAAGCCTCACCGAACGGGGGGCTTTGAAGTTGGCCAAGTACTCACGGGTGTAGGCGATCACCGCCTGCTCGTCGAGCTCGGATCCGGGCCGCGTCACCAGGAAGGCCCGGCCGACTTCACCGAGCCGCTCGTCGGGCACGCCGATCACCGCGCAGTCCAACACACCGTCCAGGCGGGCGAGCACCTGCTCCACCTCGGCCGGGTAGACGTTGAAACCGCCGCAGATGTACATGTCTTTGAGCCGGTCGGTGATCTGGAGATTGCCTGCGACGTCGAGCTTTCCGATGTCCCCGGTGTGCAGCCAGCCATCGGCGTCCACGGTGTCCGCGGTGGCTTGCGGGTCGTCGAGATAACCGAGCATCACGTTGGGCCCACGCAGCAGCACCTCACCGTGATCCCCGATGCGCAGCTCGAATCCGGCGATCGGCCGTCCGCAGGTGGTGGCCACCGTGACGGCGTCGTCGTCGGCGCGGCACATGGTGCCGAACCCGTTGCATTCGGTCAGGCCGTAGGCGGTCAGCACGATGTCGATGTCGAGTTCTGTTTGCATCCGCTCGATCAGCACGACCGGCACCGTGGCCGCGCCGGTGACCGCGAACCGCAGCGAGGTCAGGTCGTAGCTGCCGCGGGCGGGATGGTCGAGCAGCGTCTGGTAGATGGTCGGGGGCCCGGGCAGCACGGTGATCCGGTGCTCGCCGACCGCACGCATTGCCCGCTCGGGGTCGAAGGTCAGCTGCGGGATCAGCGTGGCGCCGGTCTGCAGGCAGGCCAGGATCCCGGCCTTGTAGCCGAAGTTGTGGAAGAACGGGTTGATGCAAAGGTAGCGGTCGTCGCTGGTGATCTTGCCGCACGCCGCCCACGCCGCCGAGCCGGACAGCGATTGCCGGTGCGCGCACAGCACACCTTTGCTGCGGCCGGTGGTGCCGGAGGTGAAGAGGATGTCGGAGAGGTCGTCGGGGTGTACCGCGGCGGCGCGGGCATCGGCGGCGCTCAGGGCTGCACTGCCGGCGCCGCGTGCTACAAAGTCGTCCCACGTCCCGTCGTCCGCATCGACCGGCACCCGCACGATATGCCGCAAATCGGGCAGCGCGGCCCGGTCGAGATCAGCGGTCTTGTCGGTACCCAGGAACTCGCCCATCGCCACCAGCAGCGGAGCACCGGTGCGGACCAGGATGTCGGTCGCCTCGGCGGCGGTATAACGGGTGTTCAGCGGTACCACGGCGGCGCCGGCGTAATGGGTGGCCAGGCAGGCAACCACCCAATGCCAGGTGTTCGGCGACCAGATCGCCACCCGGTCGCCCGTGCTCACACCCAACGCGATCATCGCCGCCGCGGCACGGCGCACCTCGTCGCGCAGCTCGGCAAAAGTGAGGGTGCGATCGGGCGTGACCAGCGCGTTGTGTTCGGGAAGCTCGCGCGCGATGTGGTCCAACACCGCAGGAATGGTCTGCGGATCGCTCGGCATCGATGCATGCTCCTCAAGCTTCAACTGTCCGGCTCCTCCTCATCGCGCTTCGCGCGCTGTATCGTCGCCGGACTAACAAAGCAAGTGCTTGGTAGGTTAGCCTACAGGGGTGCAGGGCGTCGAGGAGTTCCGGGCCGAGGTACGCGACTGGCTGGCCGAGAACCTGGTCGGTGAGTTCGCCGCGCTCAAGGGGCTTGGTGGGCCCGGTCGCGAGCACGAGGCATTCGAAGAGCGGCGGGCCTGGAACCGGCATCTCGCGGAGGCGGGCCTGACCTGCTTGGGCTGGCCGGTCGAGCATGGCGGCCGCGGTCTTTCCGTCGCGCATCGGGTCGCGTTCTACGAGGAGTACGCGATTGCCAACGCGCCGGCGAAGGTCAACCACTTCGGCGAGGAACTGCTCGGGCCGACGTTGATCGCCTTCGGTACACCCGAGCAGCAGCAGCGGTTTCTGCCCCGAATTCTGGACGTCACCGAGCTCTGGTCTCAGGGCTACTCCGAGCCCGGTGCCGGCAGCGATCTGGCCAACGTGTCCACCAGCGCAGTGCTCGACGGCGACGCGTGGGTGATCAACGGCCAGAAGGTGTGGACATCGCTGGCCCACTGGGCGCAGTGGTGTTTCGTGGTGGCCCGCACGGAGAAGGGCTCGAAGCGCCACGCCGGGTTGTCGTATCTGTTGGTGCCGCTGGACCAGCCGGGCGTAGAGGTCCGCCCGATCGTGCAGCTGACCGGGGACTCCGAATTCAACGAGGTGTTCTTCGACGACGCCCGCACCGATGCCGACTTAGTGGTCGGCACACCCGGTGACGGCTGGCGGGTCGCGATGGGAACGTTGACCTTCGAGCGCGGTGTGTCGACGCTGGGTCAACAGATCGTCTACGCGCGCGAGCTGAGCAGCGTGGCCGAACTCGCCAAACGCACTGGCGCCGCGGATGATCCGCTGATCCGCGAACGGCTGACCCGGTCGTGGGCGGGCTTGCGGGCGATGCGCTCGTATGCCTTGGCGACCATGGACGTCGAGCAGCCCGGACAGGACAACGTCTCAAAGCTGTTGTGGGCCAATTGGCATCGCGAGCTCGGCGAGATCGCGATGGATGTGCAGGGTAAGGCGGGCCTGGTCATGGACGGCGGAGATTTCGACGAGTGGCAGCGCCTTTATCTGTTCACCCGCGCGGACACCATCTACGGCGGTTCGAACGAGATTCAGCGCAACATCATCGCCGAGCGTGTGCTTGGCCTACCCAGGGAGGCTAGATGACGTTAGCGGTTGCCCCGAAAGAGGTTGCCGGACACGGGCTTCTGGCTGACAAGGTCGTGATCGTCACGGCGGCCGCCGGCACCGGCATCGGGTCGGCCACCGCTCGGCGCGCGTTGGCCGAGGGCGCTGACGTCGTCGTCTCCGACCACCACGAGCGACGCCTTGGCGAGACGGCCGAGGAACTGTCGGCGCTGGGCCTGGGCCGCGTCGAGCATGTGCTCTGCGATGTCACGTCCTCTGCCCAGGTCGACGCGCTGATCGCGTCGGCGCACGCGCGGATGGGCCGGATCGACGTGTTGGTCAACAACGCCGGCCTAGGCGGACAAACACCGGTGGCCGACATGACCGACGAGGAATGGGACCGTGTCCTCGACGTCACGCTGACGTCGGTCTTCCGCGCCACCCGGGCGGCGCTGCGCTACTTCCGCGACGCCGACCACGGCGGGGTGATCGTCAACAACGCCAGCGTCCTTGGCTGGCGGGCCCAGCACTCGCAATCCCACTATGCGGCAGCCAAAGCCGGCGTGATGGCTCTGACTCGGTGCAGCGCCATCGAGGCCGTCGACTATGGCGTGCGGATCAACGCGGTGTCGCCGAGCATCGCACGGCACAAGTTCCTGGACAAGACCACCTCGAGCGATCTACTGGATCGGTTGTCCGCCGGGGAAGCGTTCGGGCGGGCGGCCGAGCCGTGGGAGGTGGCTGCCACCATCGCGTTTTTGGCCAGTGATTACTCCAGTTACCTGACTGGAGAAGTGATTTCGGTGTCGAGTCAACACCCGTGAACCGGCGCGACGAGCTTTTGGAACTGGCGGCGACGATGTTCGCCGAACGTGGCCTGCGCGCGACGACGGTGCGCGACATCGCTGATGGCGCCGGCATTTTGTCGGGCAGCCTCTACCACCACTTCGCGTCCAAGGAAGAGATGGTCGACGAGCTGCTGCACAGCTTCCTGGACTGGCTGTTCTGCCGCTACCAAGAAATCATCGACCGCGAGTCCAATCCGCTCGAGCGGCTCAAGGGGCTGTTCATGGCGTCGTTCGACGCGATCGAGCACCGGCATGCCCAGGTCGTCATCTACCAGGATGAGGCCAAGCGGTTGCTGTCACAGCCGCGGTTCTCCTACATCGAGGACATGAACAAGTCTCAGCGCAAGATGTGGGTCGACGTGCTGCACCAGGGCATCGAGGAAGGCTATCTCCGTCCCGATCTCGACGTCGACCTGGTTTACCGATTCATCCGCGACACCACCTGGGTGTCGGTGCGCTGGTATCAGCCTGGTGGGCCGCTCACCGCGCAACAGGTGGGTCAGCAGTATCTCGCTATCGTCCTAGGTGGAATCACCAAAGAAGGAGTCTGAAATGCCTGAGGCATACATCGTTGACGCGGTGCGTACCGCCGTTGGTAAGCGCAATGGGTCGCTCGCCGGCGTGCATCCCGTCGACCTGGGCGCGCTCGGGTGGCGTGGACTGCTCGACCGGGTCGACATCGACCCGGCAGCTGTTGACGACGTGATCGCCGGCTGTGTCGACGCGATCGGAGCGCAGGCCGGTAACATCGCGAGGCTCTCATGGCTGGCCGCCGGCTATCCAGAAGAGGTTCCCGGCGTCACCGTAGATCGGCAGTGCGGTTCCAGCCAGCAGGCGATTTCCTTTGGCGCGCAGGCGATCATGGCGGGCACCGCGGATGTGATCGTGGCCGGCGGCGTGCAAAACATGAGCCAGATCCCGATCTCGTCGGCGATGACGGTCGGTGAGCAGTTCGGATTCACCTCGCCTACCAACGAATCCAAGCAGTGGCTGCATCGATACGGCGATCAGGAGATCTCGCAGTTTCGTGGTTCGGAGCTGATCGCCGAGAAGTGGAACCTGTCGCGCGAAGAGATGGAGCAGTACGCGCTGACCAGCCACAAACGCGCTTTTGGCGCGATCCACGGCGGCCACTTTGACAACGAGATCATCGCGGTGGAAACCGAATCCGGTGTGTTCCGCGTCGACGAGGGTCCGCGCGAGTCGTCGCTGGAGAAGATGGCCGGCCTGAAGCCACTGGTTGAAGGAGGTCGCCTGACTGCCGCGATGGCCAGTCAGATTTCCGACGGCGCCAGCGCGGTGCTGTTGGCCTCCGAGCAGGCGGTCAAGGACCACAAACTCACACCGCGAGCGCGTATCCATCACATCAGCGCCCGCGCCGCGGACCCGGTATTCATGCTCACCGGACCGATTCCGGCCACCCGCTACGCAC
Organism: Mycobacterium sp.; assembly: GCA_035314925.1. Taxonomy (GTDB): domain Bacteria; phylum Actinomycetota; class Actinomycetes; order Mycobacteriales; family Mycobacteriaceae; genus Mycobacterium. The sequence continues at coordinate 8,675 of DATFYT010000316.1, forward strand.
TCGAGAAGACCGGGCTGTCCATCGACGACATCGACACGGTAGAGATCAACGAGGCGTTCGCACCCGTGGTGTTGGCCTGGCTCAAGGAGATCAAGGCCGACCCGGAAAAGGTCAACCCCAACGGCGGCGCGATCGCACTCGGCCATCCATTGGGCGCTACCGGCGCAAAGCTTTTCACCACCATGCTCAACGAGCTCGAGCGCACTGGTGGCCGCTACGGCCTGCAGACAATGTGCGAAGGCGGCGGCACCGCCAACGTCACGATCATCGAAAGGCTGTAACCGGTTTCGCGGCGTAACAGCCCCACACGCCGTGGCGTGCGGAGGCTGCTACGTCTGGCGGTATCACCTGTTCTAGCCGGACGAGCCCACGGTGCCGTGCGAGCCGTTTGTTGCTGTGCCACCCGAGCCGGTCGCTGTCGCCGTGCCGGCTGCGCCGCCGTCGCCGCCAGTGCCAACGGTCGTACCGGCTCCGCCGTTACCGCCGTCACCGCCGTTGCCGCCCTGAGCGTTGCCACCGGAACCGTGGCTCGTGGCCTGGCCGCCGGCCCCGCCGGTCCCGCCGTCACCGCCGGTAGTGGTGCCGGCCCCGCCGACACCGCCGTTACCAGCGTTACCGCCGGTAGTCATGCCATCCATGCCGTTGGATGTGGCCTCGCCGCCGGCTCCGCCGGTTCCGCCGGTTCCGCCGGTCGTGCCGGTTC
>DATFYT010000317.1:0-2824 GCA_035314925.1 Mycobacterium sp.
TGCGGCAGCGCGACCAGCACGCCATCGGATGCACCCGTCCGGCATCGCCAACTGCGTGGCCAGGTCGCATCCGTGGCGGGCAACACGATCACCCTGAATGACGCTGACTCAGGGGGCAATTCGTCGCAAACCAGCGTGACCGTCACCGACACCACCAAATACACCAAGCAGTCAACCGCTGACGCCCAAGCGATCGCTCAGGGCAAGTGCATCGCGGCGCACGGGACCACAGACGGCGGTGGCACGCTGCAGGCGACGACCATCTCCGTTCAACAGTCCGACAATGGCAGCTGCCCCCAATTGGGCGGCAAGCACCAGCGGCACTAGCCGGCCGCGCGTCAATACGATCGGGGCAGCCCGAGGCTGTGCTGCGCAATGTGATTGAGGATCATTTCGCGGCTGATCGGCACGGTTTTGAACAGCCGGACAAACTCGTACATGTTGGCCAGGGCGACCTCGCGGGTGAAGCCGGCGCCGCCGTGCACCTCGATGGCCTGATCGAGGCAGCGGATGGCGGCGTCGGCGGACAGGAACTTGGCCATGTTGCTGTGTTCGCCGGCATCAGCCCCGGCGTCATAGCTGGCGGCCGCCTGACGTGTCATCAGCCGCGCGGCCTCGAGGGCAATCTTGGCTTCCGCCAACGGATGCGCGATGCCTTGGTGAGCTCCGATCGGCACCTGCCATACCGTGCGCTCGCGGGCGTAGGCCACCGCCTTGTCGAGGGCGTAGCGGCTGACACCGTTGCAGATCGCGGCGATGATCACCCGTTCGGGATTCATGCCGTCGAACGCGACCCGTAATCCGTTGCCTTCGCCGCCGACCAGCCGGTCCGCGGGGACGGCAACGTTGTCGAAGAACACCGTGAACGATTTGTCGGTGATCTCGAACGTCATCGGGATGCGGTGCATGTCGATACCGGGCGTGTCACGGTCGACCAAGAACAGCGAAAGCTGTGCCCGGCCTTGGGCATCAGTGCCGGTGCGGGTGACCACGAGCAGGGCGTCGGATTGATCCGCGGCGGTGATGTAGGTCTTCTGCCCGTTGATGAAGTACTTGTCGCCGTCGCGGTGCGCGGTGGTGGCCAATTGGTGGCTGTTGGATCCGGCGTCGGGTTCGGTGATCGCGAACGCGATCTTCATCGTTCCCGCCGCCATCGGCGCCAGCCACTGCTGTTTTTGGTCGTGGGAGGCATGCCGCGACAGCAGGCTGCCGACGATGCCCGGTGAGATCATCAGCATGATCTGCGGGCAGCCCGCCGCGGCGGCCTCCTCGGCGACGACGTTCATTGCGCTCAATCCCATTCCGCCGCCGCCGTATTCCTCCGGCAGGTTGACGCCGACGAATCCGCCGGCGGCCAAGGCGTCCCACAGTTCAGTGGGGTGCTGGAGAGTTTCGCTGCAGCGGGTGAAGTATTCGTTGCCGAACCCGGCCACGATCCCATGCACCGAGGATCGCAGTTCGGCTTCTTCGATGTCCGACAGGATCATCGGAAGTCCATCCAATGTCCGTGCGGGGTGAAGCCGAGCAGGAACGGTATCTCGATGCGGCAGACCGGTCCCGCGGTGATGTCGTCGGTGTCGAAAATGGCGTATTCGCCGAGGTTCTCGGTCCAACGCGAGATCGGAACCATCAGGTAGCCGTCCCCTTCCGGCGCATCGGGAGTGCGCGGTACAAAGGTCGGCTCCATCACCAGCGACGGGCGCTCATGGCGCAGCCGATACCGCTGCTCGTCGCCGGTGGTTCGGTCCCGCACGACCAGGCTGTGCATGCGCATGCCGGTTCCTTTGGCGTCGCCGCCGATCAGGTATCCCCAACGCTGGCCGTGGCCGTAGAAGCGTTCGTCGACCTTGGGCAGCTCGCAGGGTTGGTCGTCGAGCATCTCGGATTTCACGCTTCCGGCGGCGAGGTCGACGGTCCAGCGTCCGAGCGTGCTGCGGGCCAGGTTGAAGAACAGTGCGACATCCTCGCCTTGGAACCTGTCGATGTCGAGCGGGAACGGTGGGCGTTCGAAGATCGGGGCTTCCAAGGTCAGTGTGTCGCCGTCGACGTCGGCCGCCAGCGTATGCATGACGTATTGCGGCTCTATTTCCGCTGTGATCCAACGGATCTCGCCGTTCTCGACATCGTCGCGCGGTATCAGCGCCAGCATGGTCGGCAGCTCCGGATGCCATCCCTGCACCGCCTGCCCGCGCTCGATGCGGTCCGGGTCGAAGACGAAACCCTGAAACGGCAACACCATCCAGTTGGGAGTCAGCCACATGTCGTGCACTTCCGAGGAGTACGGCGCGTCCCAGAGTTCTCGGGATGCGACCGTGCCGTCTGGTTGCACGACATGGACGGTGACGTACGGCTTGTGATTGCTGTAGGCCCAGCCATACAGCGTGCCGCTGGCGCTGTCCCACTTCGGGTGCGCGGTGAATGCCGCATCGCCGTAGCCGGCCTTATCGAAGATTCCGCGGGACAATTGCGGCGACCACCCGACCACACCGCGGGTCTGCAGGGTGATGGGATCCAGGGCCACCGGCGGGCTGCCTTGCTCGCCCGATGCGAGGATCTCCCCCGCGAACGGAAAGCAGTTGATGTTGTTGGTGCCCTGCGGAATGCCGCGGGTGTGTTCGTCGGGCACGGCGGCGCCGAAGCCGATGTTGCGCCAGTCGGTCCAGTCGCCGTCGGTCCAGCAGAACATTCCTCGGTTGTGCCGATCTTCCAGTTGATACTTGGGCGTGCGGACCCAGCGGTTACGGAAGTCGGCGCGGCCGTTGTCGAACGTCAGGCCCTGCACCATGCCGTCCATCGCCAGCAGTCCGTTCGCGCCCTGTCGGGT